>NZ_JBHSFP010000003.1:0-418537 GCF_042654065.1 Sphaerisporangium dianthi
CGACCTATGGTCAGGGTCGGCCGGTGGATCGGCCGTTGTGGTTGGGGTCGGTGAAGTCGAACATCGGTCATACGCAGGCGGCGGCGGGTGTGGCCGGTGTGATCAAGATGGTGATGGCGCTTCGGCACGGCCGGTTGCCCAGGACGTTGCATGTGGACGAGCCCAGTTCGCACGTGGACTGGTCGGCCGGCGCGGTGGAACTGCTGACCGGGGAACAGGACTGGCCGGAGACGGGGCGGCCGCGGCGGGCGGGTGTGTCGTCGTTCGGGATCAGCGGCACCAACGCGCACCTCATCGTCGAAGAAGCGTCGCTGGCCGGTGGTGAAGTGCGGAACGAGAAGGCGACCGTCACCCTCGACGTGGTGCCGCTGCCGGTGCCGGTGCCGCTGTCCGCGAAGACCGCCGATGCGTTGCGCGCCCAGGCACTGCGGCTGCGGGAACACGTCGAGGCCGACGCGACGCTCGCACCGGCGGACGTGGCCACCGCGCTGGTCGTCTCGCGATCCCTGCTCGACAGCAGGGCCGTGATCACGGCGAGGGACCGGGGGGAACTGCTGCGGGGCCTCGACGCCGTCGCCCGCGGCGAGACGGTGGCCACCGCGGTGACCGGAAAAGCCGTGAGCGGCCGCCTCGGCCTGCTGTTCTCCGGGCAGGGGACCCAGCACGCCGGTATGGGCCGGATGCTCTATGACACCTTCCCCGGGTACGCGGAAACGCTGGACGCGGTGTGCGCCGAACTGGACGGGCACCTCGACCGGCCGCTGGCGCAGGTGCTGTACGCCGATCCGGAATCACGGGAAGCCGGACTGATCGACCGTACGGAGTACGCGCAGCCGGCGATCTTCGCCACCCAGGTGGCCCTGTTCCACCTCCTGGAGTCGTGGGGCGTGCGACCCGATGTCCTGCTGGGACACTCGGTCGGCGAGTTCGCCGCCGCGTACGCCGCCGGCATGCTCACGTTGACGCAAGCCTGTGCACTGGTCACCGGACGGGGACGGCTGATGGGGGACCTGCCCGTGCGCGGCACCATGCTCTCCGTCTCCGCCGGAGAGGCGGAGGTGCGCGACGTGCTCGCCGGACTGGAGCTGCCGCTGGACGTCGCGGCGGTGAACGGGCCGTCCTCCGTGGTCCTGGCGGGCGACGTCGACGCCGTCGACGTCGCGGCCGGCCACTTCTCGGCACTCGGCCGCACGACCAAGCGGCTGCGGGTCGGCCATGCCTTCCACTCGGCACTCATGGACGGGATGCTGCCCGAGTTCCGGCGGATCGCCGCGACGATCACGGCCGCGCCACCGAGCACCCCGTTCGTCTCGACGGTGACCGGTGCGCTGCTGCCGAGCGAGGCACCGCCCTCCCCTGACTACTGGGTTCGGCACATCCGGCAGACCGTGCGGTTCCACGACGGTGTGCGCGCGATGGCCGCGCAGGGCGTGACCCGGTTCTGCGAGGTGGGTTTCGGCGGTGTGCTGACCGCGATGGCCCAGGACTGCGTCGAGCGCGACGACCTGGCGTTCGTGTCGGCCGTGCGGGGCGACCGGGCCGAGCCCGAGGCCCTCCTCACCGCGCTGGCCACCTTGCACACCACGGGCACGGCGGTGGACTGGCGACCCGTCCTCCCCGGTGGTGGACGACCGGTCACCCTCCCCACCTACCCGTTCCAGCGGCAGCGGTACTGGCCCGCACCCGCCACCGCGTCCGACGCGGCCGGGTTCGGCATGCGGACCGTCGGACACCCGTTGCTCGGCGCCGGCACGAACCTGCCGGACTCGGACGGGTTCCTCCTCACCGGCCGGTTGTCCCGCCGCACACATCCGTGGCTGCTCGACCACTCGGTCCACGGTCACGTGGTGGTGCCGGGTACGGCACTGCTCGAGGCAGCCGTGCGGGCCGGCGACGAGGCCGGGTGCGGCCGGATCGACGAACTCACCCTGCGGACGCCGCTGCGCCTGCCGGAACATGGCGGCGTCGCGCTCGGTGTCACGCTGGGCGGACCGGACGAGTCCGGGCGCCGGCCGGTGGCCGTCCACACACGAACAGACGGTGCACGGGACTGGACGTGCCTGGCGAGCGGCGTGGTGGCGGCCGGCGAGCACGTCCCGCCCGCCGAAACCGTGAGCTGGCCACCGCCCAGCGCGACCGCTCTCGACATCAGCTCCCTCTACGACGACCTGGCGGCGGCCGGACTGGTGTACGGCAACGCCTTCCGCCTGGTACGCGCCGCGTGGCGGGCCGGGGGGGAGGTGTTCGCCGAAGTCGCGCTGGCGGCCGAGCAGATGCCCGAGGCGGCTCGGTACGCGGTGCACCCGGCGCTGCTCGACGCTGCCCTGCACGCCTCCGTCCTGACGGGTGCCGAAGCCGGGACGCGACCGGCGGCACTGCCGTTCGAATGGAACGACGTGACCGTCTCGGCGGTCGGCGCCTCGGTGCTGAGGGTTCGGCTGACCCCAGCCGGCCCGGACTCGATCGCGGTCACCGCCACCGACCCGACCGGCGCGCCGGTGATCACCGCGGGCGCCCTGGTGCTGCGCCCCGTCGAGCCGGCCCGGCTGGGCGCCGACCACGCCGATGGGGAAGGCGAACTGTTCCAGGTGCGCTGGACGGAGGTGACCCTGCCGCCCGGTTCGCCGGTGGGACGGACGAACTGGGACGCGCACGCCTGCCTGGCAGCACCGACCGGCGAACCCGTGCCGGAACTGGCGTTCGTCGACTGCGCGGCCCGATGGCCGGCGGGCGACGAGATGCCTTTCTCGGTACACGCCGCGGTCACCGGGCAGCTCGAACTGCTGCGGGCGTGGCTGGCCGACGAACGGTTCGCGGCTGCCACCCTGGCGGTGGTCACCAGAGGCGCGGTCGCCGTGGGGCCGGACGAGGGGGTCGCCGACCTCGCGGGCGCGGCGGTCCGCGGGCTGGTGCGCACGGTCCAGAGCGAGCACCCCGGCCGGCTGATGCTGCTCGACGTCGATGACGACGACGGGTCGCAGCGCGTGCTCACGGCCGCGTGTCTCAGCGGTGAACCGGACATTGCGGTGCGCCGGGGGCGTGCCTACGTCCCCCGGCTGGTGCCGGCCGGGCCGCCCGCACTCACACCCCCCGCCGGCACACCCGCGTGGCGCCTGGACGCCACCGGGGACGGCGCGCCGGCCGGTTTGGAACTGGTCGCCTGCCCGGAGGCGCTCGAACCGTTGCGCCCGGGACAGGTGCGGATCGCGGTACGTGCGGCGGGCGTGAACTTCCGGGATGTCCTCGTCGCGCTCGACATGTATCCCGGACCTGCCCGGATCGGGGGGGAGGGTGCCGGCGTGGTGCTCGATGCCGGACCCGGTGTCACGGACCTCGCTCCCGGCGACCGCGTGATGGGAGTGTTCGACGGCGCCTTCGGTCCCGTCGCGGTCGCCGACCACCGCACCGTGGTGCGGATGCCGCGCGGCTGGTCGTACGTGCGGGCGGCGTCGGTGCCCGTCGTGTTCCTGACCGCCTACTACGGCCTGGTGGACCTGGCCGGCCTGCGACCGGGGGAGTCCCTGCTGGTGCACGCGGCCGCGGGTGGCGTCGGCACGGCCGCGGTCCAGATGGCCCGGCACCTCGGCGCCCGCGTGTTCGGCACCGCCAGCCCCGGCAAACACGACGCGTTGCGCGCCCTCGGGCTGACCGACGACCACATCGCGTCCTCGCGCACGCTGGAGTTCGAACAGCGTTTCCTTGCGAGCACCGGCGGTGACGGCGTCGACGTCGTCCTCGACTCCCTGGCCGGTGAGTTCGTCGACGCCTCACTGCGGCTGCTGCCCAGGGGCGGACGCTTCCTGGAGATGGGCAAGACCGACATTCGTGAACCGGACCACGTCGCCGACGCCCACCCGGGAGTCCGCTATCAGGCCTTCGACCTCGCTGACGCCGGCCAGGACCGGATCGGGCAGATGCTGGGTGAGCTCGTAGCGTTGTTCGAACGGGGCGTGCTGACACCGCCACCGGTCACCACGTGGGACGTACGCGACGCCACCGATGCGTTCCGGGCGCTCAGCCAGGCACGACTGATCGGCAAGGCCGTCCTGACGATGCCGGCGGCCGCCGGCCCGCACGGCACCGTGCTCGTCACCGGCGGCACCGGTGCGTTGGGCGGGATGATCGCCAGGCACCTGGTCCGTGAGCACGGGGTGCGCGATCTCGTACTCGCCGGCAGGAGCGGCCCGGACGCACCCGGCGCCCCCGAGCTGCTCGCGGAGCTGGCACGGTCCGGGGCGCGGGTCCGGGCCGTGCGCTGCGATGTGTCGGATCGGGACGCACTCGCCGACCTGCTGGCAGGTCTTCCCCTCACCGGTGTGGTGCACACGGCCGGCGTGCTGGACGACGCGGTCGTCGAGACGTTGACCGGCGCCGGCGTGGACGCCGTGCTCAGGCCGAAGGTCGACGCGGCGTGGCACCTGCACGAGCTCACGGTGGGCATGGACCTGAACTTTTTCGTCCTGTTCTCCTCGGCGTCGGCCCTGTTCGGCAACCCCGGGCAGGGCAACTACGCCGCGGCGAACGCGTTCCTCGACGCGCTCGCCCACCAGCGCAGGGCACGCGGCCTGGCAGGGGTCTCGCTGGCATGGGGACCGTGGGAGCGGTCGGCCGGTATGACCGCCGGCATGCGCGACCGGGAACTGCGCCGGTTGCACGCCAACGGCATCGGGTTGCTGGCCGGCTCCCGTGGTCTCGCGTTGTTCGACGACGCGGTCGGCGCGACCGCCGCGGTCGTGGCGCCACTGAACCTGGATGTCCGTGCGCTGCGCGCGAGGTCGTCGACGGAGAACCTGCCGGCGCTGCTGCGCGGGCTGGTGCAGGTCCGGAGCGTGAGCCGGCCGGACGAGCCTGCGCGTGCCCTCGCGAGCAGGCTCGCCGCGCTTCCGGCAGCCGCCCAGTACCAGGAGCTGCTCATGCTGGTGCAGGTCCACGGGGCCGCGGTGCTCGGCCACACCTCGCCGGCGTCGATCGATCCCGACGAGCCGTTCAAACAGCTGGGCTTCGACTCGCTGGCGGTGGTAGAGCTGCGGAACCGGCTGCGGACGGCGACATCGATGTCGTTGCCATCCACCCTGGTGTTCGACCATCCGACGCCGTCGGAACTCGCCCAGGCGCTGCGGCTGCGGCTGATGGGGGACGACACGGGTACCGGCTCCGCTGGTCTGCTGCGCGAACTGGACAGGTTCGAGGGCACGCTCACCGGGTCCGACACCGTGGCCGCCGACGATCACGCTGCGATCGTCGACCGGCTGCGCGGCATCCTGCGGCGGCTGACCGGATCGGACGAGACACCAACCGACAACTGGGAGCCGATGAAACTTGACGAGGTATTCGACTTCATCGACCAGGAGTTCGCGGACGACCACTGGCCGGACCGGCCTTGAACGCGGGGTCCGGCTGTTCTGAGACGGCAGAGGCACATGGCGGCCCTGCCGGTGACCGGGGGCGCGGCCACACGTCGCAGGAACACCTGGGCCGGGGCGCTCACCGAGTGCCGGTAGTCGGCTCAGAGCCGGCCGGCGTCGCGGGAGAGGCGGATCGCGTCGATCCGGTTGCCCCGCCGACCTCACTTATCGCGTTCGACAGGTAATCGCGCACGGTGGCCTGCGGTCCCATGGGTGTCGCGCTGTCGGCCACAGAGCGCGGGTCATGCTCGCACCCGCGAGGCCGGTCCGGTCTGGACCTGCTGTTTCTCCCTGGGTAACCAGTCGCAGGTTCAAATCCCGTCGTCCCGACCGGTTCTACTGGTCGTAGGGTTTCAGAGTTCTTCCGGAGCCCCTTTTCGTTTGAGAACGTGCCTGGACTTCCTGGTCTTCGGGTCACCCTTGGCACGCACCGAGCGGTGAACCGCGACGGTGCTCGCTTTGACGCCGGCCGAGGTGGCTCGTCAACGGCGCCTCTGGATGACCTTCTTCGTGGAGAATGGGCGGGTCGTCGAGGACGGGTGGTCTCATGCGGGAGCCGTTGCGGGCCGAGGACCCGCGGGTGGTGGGGCGGTATCGGTTGCGGGCCCGACTCGGGGAGGGCGGCCAGGGGGCGGTCTTCCTCGGGGAGGGCCCGGAGGGCGAAGTCGCGGTCAAGGTGCTCCATGGGCGGCTGTCCGGGGATTCTCGGGCGCGGCAGGACTTCGCGAAGGAGCTGGCCGCGGCCCGGCAAGTGCAGCCGTTCTGTACAGCGGCGGTCCTCGACGCCGACATCGAAGGTGACACGCCCTACATCGTCAGCGAGTTCGTCGCGGGGGCGGCGCTCAACGTCCAGGTCGCCGAGAAGGGGCCTTACAGCGGGACCGCGCTGCACCGGCTGGCCGTGGGGACGGCCACCGCCTTGACCGCGATTCACAAGGCCGGTGTCGTGCACCGCGACTTCAAGCCGGGCAACGTGCTCATCGCCGGGGACGGGCCGCGCGTCATCGACTTCGGTGTCGCCCGGCGGGCCGCGGCCGACGCGACGGCTACCGGGGTCGCGGGGACGCCCGCTTTCATGGCACCTGAGCAGGTCGCGGGAGCTCCGCCCGGGCCGGCTGCCGACATGTTCGCCTGGGCGGCGACGATGTTGTTCGCCGCTACGGGGCGTCCTCCGTTCGGCGGCGATTCCATCCCGGTCGTGTTCTACCGGATCCAGACCGCGCAGCCCGACGTCAGCATGCTCGAGCAACCTCTGCGCGGCCTGGTGGCGGCTTGCCTGGCCAAGGATCCGTCCCTGCGGTTGACCGCAAGAGAGGTGATGCTCGGGCTCGTCGGCCATGAGGACAGCCGTCCGATAGGGGTACCCCAGCCCTTCCAGCCGTTCACTCCGCCGTATTCGGGTCAGGCCGGTCAGGCGAGTGCCGGTCGCATGACGGCCGCCGAACCTGCGGTTCGGCGGCCGCACCATCGGGCGGTCCCCTTCGCGGTGTCCATGAGCGCCGCCCTCGCGGTGACGATGGCCGTGCTCATCGCGGCTTTCGCGCCGAACAGGAGCGGAGCCGACCCGAACGACGTCACGACGAGTCCCGCGACCGTCGCGGTGAAGACTCCTGCGGCGGTGATCACCTCGTCGCCGCCGTCCGGGCTCACCTGGATCGCCGATCGCATCGGGCTCGAACTCGAACCAGGCTGGAAGGTCTACACCTCGGATGCGGGCACCCATGTCGTCACCGGAAAATGCGTCAGGCCGTACGAGTACTTCTCCGCCGAGGAATGCCACGGCTTCTGGGTGATGGGGGCGAGACAGATCTCCGCCGGCGCTCACGGCAGCGGGGGTGGAGGGTCCTACACCGGCAAGATGCGATACAACCCGGCCAGCGACGTCCAGCCATGCTTCTACCCGTACACCGGCATGCAGGGCGAGGTGGGGAAGGCGATCACCGCCAACAGCGTGCTGGTCGGCGCGAAGAAGGCCCGTTACCTTGAGTGGCCGGTGGACTGCATGAACGACGACTTCAGCCAGGCGCTCGACCAGTTCCACCAGCGGGAGTGGTTCGTCGAGGAGCAGCGCGTCCTGATCATCGATCACCAGAAGAATCCTGATCTGCAGGACGTGCTTTCGACCGCCTCATGGCGCTGAGAAAGGCAGAGTGATCGTTTCCCGGAAACGCCGTCCGGCTGCAGTGTGATCGCGACCGTGTCCCCGGTGCTGCGGCCCCGTGGAGGTCGTCGGGCGGGGCGACGCCCCTGACCGAGCCGGAGGGGTCACTTACGGCGAGCCGCCGGACCCGCCCGCGACCACCGCCCTGCTCAAGGTCCTCAAGACGACCACATGGAGCATGATGACGACCTTCCCGGGCCGCGGGTGCGGCCGGCCGGCAGGCGGGGCAGCGGCCAGGGGCAGCCGACTCCGGTAATTACGTTGCGGGGTCCGGAACGGGCGGGCATGCTGGGGTGACCGAGCGGCGGCGAACGCTGCCTGAACTAAGGAGGGCTGACGGATGGCCATCACTGTGCTGCGGCATGTCCGCATCAGTCCCACCTCTCTGTTCAGGAGCACACCCGTTGTCTTCCGAGTACGAACTCTTTGATTCCTCCTCCGCCCTCCCCTCCCGCTGGTCCGATCTCACCAGTGACGAGTCCCGATCAGATCCGGCCGACGCCTTCGTCTTGGCGTTCCACTCGGTCGACGAGGAGCTGGGCCCGGATCAGCGATGGTCCACCTGGCTGGAGGTCGAGCGCGGTTCTCGCGGCCCGGAACCACGCCCCTCCTGGGTTGTGACGGAACAGGCTGCGATCGACACCGAGCTCGGCGTCCTCAAAACCGGTAAGGAAGCCGACGTCTTCCTGCTCGAACGGGCCGTCGAAGCCATCGGCGACAACCCGGCGAAGTCCTCGCTGCTGGCCGCGAAACGGTACCGCACCGAGGAACACCGGTCCTTCCACCGCAGTACGTCCTACGTCGAAGGCCGCCGTACCCGCAACAGCCGCGACAGCCGGGCGATGGCGAAGAAGACCTCGCACGGCCGTAGCGTCGCGGCCGGTCAGTGGGCGTACGCCGAATGGGACGCCCTCAACCGGTTGTGGAAGGCCGGCGTCCCGGTGCCGTATCCGGTGCAGGTGGACGGCACCGAGCTGCTGATGGAGTTCATCGACGACGGCGAGGGCGGCGCCGCGCCCCGGCTCGCCCAGGTCCGGCCGTCGAAGGCGCTGCTCGGCGTGTACTTCGAGCAGCTCCGCAACGGCATGCGCGAACTGGCCCGCGCGGGCCTCGCGCACGGCGACCTCTCGCCGTACAACGTCCTCGCGCAGGCCGAGCGCATCGTGATGATCGACCTGCCCCAGGTCGTCGACATCGTGGGCAACCCGAAGGGCATGGACTTTCTGATGCGCGACTGCCACAACATGGCCACGTGGTTCACCAACCGCGGGCTGGAGATCGACGAACAGGAGCTGTTCGCCGACCTGCTCACGATGGTGTTCTGATGGCCTTCTGAAGAACGCGGTCGAAGCACACCCCCAAGACCTGGCCGCCCGCTCCGTCCACCAGGGCGGCTCCCGGTCAACAAGTTCACCGTCGCCAAGTTCGACCGCTTCGCCGCGATTCCTGTCGTCCCGACCGGCTCTGGCTGGTCGTAGAGGACGCACGCTGCCTCGGTCCACCAGGCCTCCTGCCGCTCTGGGATCGCCGCCGGCCGCCAAGGACGGTGGCGATCCCGCCTGCTGTGCCCGCTACGCGAGCAGCAGATACGCTCCTGCGGCTACGGCGGCGGCGACAGGCGGAGTGCACAACCATGCGATCAGAAGGTCACGGACCGTCTTCTTGTTGAGCCTGGAGAGATCATTGGCCGCGATGCCGGAGATGGCCCCTGCCGACACCTGCGTGGTCGACATGGGCAGGCCCAATATGGCGCCCAGTCCGACGAGGCTCGCGGTCGTGAGGTTGGCGGTGAAACCTTCGACGTGAGGAATCTTGATAACGGAGTACGCGAGCCGGTCGGCGATGCGAGAGCCCGCCACAACACCTCCGATGGCCATGGCCGCGGTGACGGCGAACAGCAGGCCGGTCGGCGTCATCCCGCCCACCAGCGCGAAGGAGCCGATAGCAACGATCTTGGGCGCGTCGTTGAGGCCCCGGGCGAAGCTCGCCAGGCCGCTTGTCGCCCAGTGAGCGATCCCGATGGCTTGCTGCGCTCTGGTCGGCTCGACCCGCGTCGTCAAGGTCGCGGTCGTCGCCGCGTCGCCGTGTGGAACCGGAGCCGGGATCCTTTCCTGCCTCGCAGTACGGATCGTCACGATTTTCCGGGTGATGATTCCTAGTACGGCCGAGATGGCGTAGGCCACCAGGATGCTCAGCAGCAGCGGCTGCACGACCCTCCCGAGCAGTCCGTTCCACTCGACCGCGGAGCCGGCGAACAAGCTTCCGGCGCCAAGAAGCGAGCCGACCAGAGCGTGGGTGGTGGAGACGGGCAACTTCAGGGCGGTGGCCAAGACGACCCAGAAGATGGTTCCGACCAGCACCGCGACCGTGAAAGCCGGTGTGGGCTTGGCGGAGACGATGCCTTTGGAGAAGAGATCGGTCATCTTCGAGGCCAACGTCAACGAGACGAGGCAGCCGAGGGCGGTGGTCACCGTGCCCCATGCGATGGCCGTGCGGATTTTCGTCACGCCCGCGCCGGCGAGCGTGGCGACACCCTTCGGTACGTCGTTCGCTCCGTTGGCGGCGGCCAGTAAGAGCACGAGCAGAAGTACGAGCACTTCCATGGGTGTGCCTCCGGGGGGTAGCGGTGCTCGTGCGGGAGCGCGCGCAGCGAGAGGTATGGCTGGGCCGGACTACACGTCCGCGGGCATCCGACCGAAGAGCGACGCTCGAAGCCGGCGCATCAGGCGCCGTGGCGGACTGACGACATGTCGTCGTTGATGTCGACTACCAGAACGGAGCCGGCTGAGCCGGCGATCTGTGAGGCGATGAAACAGACCTTCCCGGCGCCGCTGCCAGGTCGAGCACCCGCTCGCCCGCGTGCCCACGTACTCGGCCGGCGCCCGGCGGGGTGACGCCGGGCTCACCAAGAATTACCGACCCGGTCGAGACGTACTGACGAGTCGCGCACGTTAGGCCTCCCCTTGACATGACATACCGCATGACGTCCTGCCGCACCGCACCAGCCGACCTGTCATTACATGGCCCCAAGCACCACTTCCAGCACTATCCGCACCGATATTTACAGATATCGATGCGATTGGGTAGCGTCAATCTCCGGGAAGTTCACCTGACCGCCGCGCCCGAGATCCCTGCCGCGATGGCACATTTCCGGACAGGCCAAGAAGGGGAGAAACACTCGGCGGCAGGCAGGCTCGCCCGCGCCGGCCAGCTGCTCGACAACGGCGACGTCCCGTCCGGCGTTGGCGCGTCGGCCCTATCTCGAAACCATGATCAGATGATTCGGGGGATACACCCTTGCCGTCAGATCCACAGGTCTCGATCATTGCTCTCCCGCGGAGGGCTGAGTGCATCCGCGCACGACCGACCCCATCGAGTCGACCTTCGCCACCGGCCGGGACGGGGATCATGGGGCCCGTTGTACGGCGTAATTACGAAAAGTATCGTAATCGTCCCGTAATATGGGTCGCATGCACGAATAGGCGATCTCGTCAAGACTCTTGACCGTCGCCGTCGGCCCATTTATTGTGCACTCGTCGGTTGCATCGATATATATCGATATAGTTCACCTGGTCGAGATGGGGGCGTTCTGTGGGAGGAAAGGAGCGCACCGCATCCTTCACCACATCGCAATCGACTCTGACGGTGGACGCCGCCGCCGGCTGGCGGGGATCGTACGTCCGGGCCACGCTCATCGGCCTGGCCATCGGCGTGCTGCTCTGCGTCCTCAACGTGCTGGTCCTGTTCCGCACAGGCACGTCCTTCGGAGGGTCGGCGCTGGTGGCCGCGCTGGGCGCGGCGCTTCTCCGGGTGGCGGGAGCGCTCAACTGGCAGGGTCTCTTCGTCGTCTTCTCCATCGCGTCCAGCGGATACATGGCGACGGCCGCGCTGGACACCGGCATCGGAGCCGTCGTACTGCGGGCCGGTGAGTTGCCGGCCTGGGGGTTCCTGGTGGTGCTGGCGATGGCCGCGAACGCCGTGGGCATCCTCCTCGGCGGGCTCGTCGCGCGGACGCTGGTGGTCGCCGAGAAACTGCCTTACCCGACCCTGAAGCCGGCCATCACCCTGATGGCATCGCTCAGCACCCCCAAGGACGAGGAGAGCGACCGGCTCGGCCGCCTGCTCCCCATCGCCGCCGGCGTGGGCGCCGCGTCGGCCCTGGGGATCGCCCTGTGGGGGCGCGACGTCACGCCGGAGGTCACGGGCACCCATCTCGCCCTGGCCCTCTCGCCGTTGTTGTACGGCGTCGGGTTCCTCATCGGCCCGCGCGCGTGCGCCTGGCTGGCGGCCGGCGCGGCGTACACAGTGGTCGTGTGGGCGGTTCAGGACGGCACGGCGGGCCGGACGGTGGCGTACACCGACCATCTGGCCTATCCCTGGGTGCTCGCCGCCGGTGTCGGCCTCATCCTCGGTTACTCCGTCGCCTCGATCGCCCGGGTCCGCGGCCCGCTGGTGCGTTCCCTTCAGGGGGGCCGTCTGCTCCCGGGCCGTATCCGATGGCTCGCCGTCGCCGTCCTCGTGGGAACGGCGCTCCTTTCGATGATGTACCCGTCTCTTCTGCGATACCTCGGTTACGGCCTGCTCGGCGTCGTGCTGCTCGCCGTGATGACCGTGTTCCTCACCCGGGCCGGCGGCGAGATCGGGCTGGTGCCGTTGTCCCCGGCGCTGTACTTCAGCGTCGTGGCCTTCGCCATATCCGGCGCGGACCAGACGGCGGCGTTGCTCATGGCCTCGACCATCTGCTGCGCGGCCCTCGCCGCGGTCTACTTCACCTACTCGGTGAAGGTCGCCCACGAACGTCCCGAGGGCCTGTCCGAGCCGCCCAGGCGGCTGACGGGCTGGACGCAACTGGCGGGCGGCCTGGCCGGCGCCGTGGTCGGAGTCCTGGTGATCGCGGTGCTCAGCCGCGCGGGTGTGCTCGGAGGACACTCCTTCCCCGCCCCCGTGGCCACCGCGGTCCAGTTCGTGGACGCCACCGTCCGGGGATCGGCCGACTACCCCGCCACCGTGGCCCTCGCGCTGGCCGTCTCGGGCCCGCTGGGCCTGGTCCTCGCCTTCACCTCGGCCATGCCCACGATGGTCGGCCTCGGGGTGCTGCTTCCCCCCGCCTACTCGCTGACCCTCGCCGCCGGAGGCCTGACCCAGTGGCTGCTCACCCGCCGCAACCCCGGCCGGCGCAGCGCCACCGAGATCGTCGCCTCCGGACTGATCATCGGCGAGGGCCTGATCACCGTGGCGGTGCTCATCGTGCGGGAGGTCCTGCGGTGACCCGCCACCTGGGGCGTGCGCCCCACCAACGACTCTCCCCGCCGCGTGGCGCCGGGGAGCGGGCCGGAGAGCGCGGCAGAGATCACAGCGGAGGAGGTGATACCTATGATCGCTCTTTCCATGATCGAGAACGCCGAAGTGTCCGAGAAGCAGACCGACTGCTGCACCGCCATGCGCGGCCGGAAGAACCTCGACGTCGTGACCAGCATCATGGCCAACGACCCCGACGGCTGCGAGTGACCGTGGCCGAAGGACCGTACCGCAGAGGTATCCCCTGCCGCGCCCTCCAATTCCCGGCCCACCCCCTGACCCGACCCCCGGCGACACCACGGACACCGTTTCTGGGAGACACCCCATGCTTGTGAGCCCGAACACCGTCACCTTCTCGGTGGAACTCCCCGAGGGCACCCTGGACCCGGCCTATCTCGACGAGAGCGGCAAGGTGAGCGTCCTCGCCAACGCGGTCTCCGGATCGATGGACATCGTCACCCCCGCCGAAGTCGCCGTGCTGGAACAGGTGCGCGCCGGGGACGCCACCGTCGGCGGCGACCTCGTGGCCGGCCTGATCGAGCGCGGGTACGTCTGCACCGACCCGGTCGAGGAGGAGGCGCGCTACCGCGCCATCGTCGACGGCTACTTCCAGGCGATCCAGGAAGCGCCGTTCCAGTTCATGTTCATCCCGTCGTTCGTGTGCAACCTGGCGTGCCCGTACTGCTTCGAGGGCGAGCTGACCACCAAGAGCCCGCGCATGGACGAGGAGATGATCGAGGCCGCGTTCGACACCATCCCGGAGATCCAGGACCGGCACCAGAACTCCGGCCCGCCGTACATCACCCTGTTCGGCGGGGAACCGCTGCTGGACACCGCGTACCAGCGCGGCGCCGTCGAGCAGATCCTGCGCGGCTCCTACGATCGCGGCTACCCGGTCACCGCGATCACCAACGGCGTGGCGCTGGACGCGTACGTGCCGATGCTGCTCAAGTACGGCTGCGAGGAGGTCCAGGTCAGCCTGGACGGCACGCCGAGGACCCACGACACCCGGCGGGTGTTCCGCAACGGCAAGCCGACGTTCGAGCTCATCGAGCGCAGCATCGACGTGGCCGCGGAGGCCGGCATCCGCGTGCTGATACGGGTGCTGATCGACGAGGACAGCGTGGACGACATGCCGCGCTTCGCGGAGTTCGCGCAGGCCAAGGGGTGGATAGATCACCCGAAGATCCGCCTGTTCAACGGCTTCACCAAGGCCACCACGTTCCTGTACGTCACCCCCGACCACCCCGAGGAGAAGCGCAAGCGCATGGTGCGGGGAGACGTCAAGGCCGGGCTCCAGGACGCCTTCTGGGCCATGGTGCAGCAGAACCCCCTGGTGGACCGCATGCTGCAGCCCGACCTGGCCCGCATCAGGTCGGCGGTCCTGGAGGGCGACCGCCTCCGGCCCAACCTTCAGGGGTGCAGCGCCGGCACGAGCGTCGTGGCCTTCGATCCCAACGGGAAGATCTACGGCTGCCCGGAGACCGTGGGCCGTCCCCAGCACGCGTGCGGGACCTTCTACCCCGAGTTCAGCTACGCGGCCGGCTATCGGGATCCCTGGCGGCACCGCCACGTGGACACCGTGCCCATGTGCCGCGACTGCAACGTCAAGTTGTTCTGCGGGGGCGGCGGCTGTCCCATCAAGGCGTGGGCGGCCAACGGCGGCGACTTCAACACCTGCTACTGCCCCAAGGTGTCCAGCATCACGACGCGTGTCGAGACCCAGTTGGCCTACCTGCTGCCCATGGCCCTGCGCCGGCGGCAGGAGCACGCGAACCGACCGGAAGGAGAAGAGGGAACGTGGGAGCAGATGACACGCGTGGGTTCGTTTCCCTGGATGAGCTGATCCGGCCGCGGCCGCTCGCCGAGCCGCTCGCCGAGCCGGACGCCTGCGGATGCGCGCCGGACGGCGCGGACCAGGCGTCGGGCTGCTGCGCGGCCCCGGCCGACCAGGGCCCCGTCCCCGTCGAGACGCACGTCAAGAAGCGCTACGACGCGCTCGCGGTGCAGGGCACCAGCACACTGTGCTGCTCTCCCACGGCGGTGTACACCCCCGAGGAACTCGCCGAGGTCCCCGACTGGGTGCTGGAGCTGTCCAGCGGCTGCGGCTCTCCCATGAACGCGATCGGCCTGCGCCCCGGCCAGACGGTCGTGGACTTCGGCTGCGGCGCCGGCCTGGATCTGCTGATCGCCGCGCGCAGGGTGGGGGAGGCGGGCCGGGTCATCGGCGTCGACGCGTCGATGCAGATGGTCAGGACGGCTCGCCGCGCGGCCAAGGAGATGGGCCTCACCAACATCGACGTGCGGGTCGGCGACATCCGGCGCCCGCCGGTGCGCGAGGCCAGCGTGGACGTGGTGATGAGCAACTGCGTCCTCGGCATGTTCCCCGACAAGAAGGAAGTGCTCCACGCGGTCGCGGCCGTCCTGCGCCCGGGCGGGGTGGCGGTGATCTCCGACGTCGTGTACTCCGACGACGGCCCGCCCCCGGCGGACGTGGCGGCCGGCGAGTCCGCCGGCGCGGAGGACTTCGCCCGGTGCGTGGTGGGCATGACCGAGAGCCAGTACCGCGACCTGGTGCTCGGCGCGGGCTTCGGCAGCGTGGACATGCGCAGCGACGGGCTCGTCCCGTACCGGGACGGCGCGCAGGTCACCAGCGCCATGATCTTCGCTTACCGGGACGACAGCCCCGCGCAACCGTGCTGCTGACCGGCGGCTCACCCGCGCTCTTCCGGGACGCGGGCCTGCGGGCCGGCGACTACGCCGAGGTCCGCCTCGAACGCGCCAGGATCGTCGATCTGGTGTGGCGCGGCGACGGCCTGGAAAGCAGCGTGACCAGCCGCGACGACGGGTGCTGTGCTCGGGTGATCGGCCGGTCGGGGTCCGCGTTCGCGACGAGCACCGCCATGGACGCCGGGCCGGTGCTGCGCAGGGCCGCGCGTGACGCCGTCGAGCTGGGGTGCGCGGCGGGACGGCTCGCCGCGCACCGGCCCTACCAGGACGACCGTCCCGGCGAGGCCGGCGAACTCGCCGAGACGGTCGGCCTGGCGGAGAAGGTGGAACTGCTCGGCGCCTACCACACGGCGGCGCTGGCGGCGCATCCCGGCGTGACCGGAGTGATGGTCTACTACCGCGAATCGGTCGCGGACGTGGAGCTGTTCACCAGCGAGGGGACCGGCGTCTCGTACCGGCGCAGGGACCTGACGCTGCAGATCACCGTCTACGCCGACGGCGGCGCGGCGAGGACCGCGGGCTCGGTGTCGGCGGGTAGCGGCGGCGACTTCTCCGTGGTGCGGGGCCTGGCCCCGGACGTGGAGGCCGCCGTCGCGGCCGCCGTGGAGCTGCCCGCCGCCCCCGTCGTGGCGCCCGGAGAGTACGACGTGGTGTGCGACGGCCCGCTGGCCGGCATCTGGGCCCACGAGACGATCGGGCATCTCGCCGAGGCGGACCATCACCTCGGGGACGCGCCTCTGCAACGGTCCCTGGCCCCCGGGCGGCGGCTCGGCCCGTCAATGCTGACGATCACCGATCATCCCGGACGTCCCGGTGCGCGGGGGTTCGTACCGGTGGACGACGAGGGCACGGCGGGGTATCCGGTGGAGCTGCTGCGCGACGGCGTCGTCACCCGGCCGCGGTTGCACGACCGCTCGACCGCGGCGGCCTTCCGCGAGGAGCCGACCGGCAACGCCAGAGCCCTGAGTTTCCGTCACCCGCCGCTGCCCCGGCTGCGGACGATCGCCATCGCCCCGGGTGCCGCGTCCGAGGAGGAGATGATCGGCGGTGTGGCGCGCGGGCTGCTGGCCCGTGGCGTGCTCGGCGGGCAGACCGACCGCGCCGGCTTCACCTTCCTGCCGGCGGAGTGCCGGGAGATCCGCGACGGTGAGGTCCGCGGACGGGTCAGAGGCGTGGTGCTGTCCGGTGACGTGCTCGGCGCCTTCGCGGCCATCGACGCGATCGGCCGGGAGCAGTGGCGCGGCGACACCTCGGCGAGCTGCGGCAAGCAGGGCCAGAACCCGCTGCCGGTCAGCTCCTGGGCCCCCGCGCTGCGACTGCGAGGCATACGTGTCACCTCTGGCTGACCGGCTGGAACAGGTCGGTGCGGAGGCCGCGGCCCGCGCCGAGCACTGGGAGATCCTGGCCGTCGAGCGCGACGACACCGTGGTGGAGGTCGGCTCGGGCGTGCCCGACCTGGTCAGGTCCGCGCACGAGACGGCGCTGTGCCTGCGGGTGCACCGCCACGGCCGGGTGGGCACGGCCACCACTACCCGCCTCGACGACGTGCGGGGGCTGATCGGCGATGCCGTGCGGAACGCGGCTCACGGGCCCCCGGCGGTGCACGACCCGGTCATCGGGAGGAACGCCGCCGCCGAGGCCGCCGAGACATCCGTTGCGGATCAGGGCACCCGATCCGTCCGGCTCCTGGCCGAGCAGCTGGGCGCGCTGCAACGCGCGGCCGGGCTGACGGTGCACGGCACGGTGACCCGGACCGAACAGGCGGTGCACCGCGCGGTCCCCGGCGGGCGGACCACCACCTCGGACCGGTTCTTTCACATCGCCGCGCTGGCGGAAGGGGCCGCCGTCCAGTTGCCCTGGACGGGCTGGACCCGGACTCCGGCGCTGCCCGCCGCGCTCGCCACGTGGCTGGAGGCCGCGGCCGGCTGGGACGGTCTGCCCGCCGCCGACGCGCCTTCCGGTGACCACGACTTGCTGCTCGCACCGTCCGCGGTGCACACCCTGCTCACCCCGCTGGTCATCGCGCTGAGCGGGACCGCCGTCACCGCGGGCCGCTCGTTCGTCGCCGGGCGGCTGGGCGAGCCGTTCCTGCACCCCTCGATCGGCCTGCGCGACCACCCCTCGGAGCCGGCCGCACCGGACGAAGAGGGCACCGGCGGGCTGGTCTGGCCGGGCAGCGACGACGACGGCGTGCCGTGCGCGCCCCTCCCGCTGGTCGAGCGGGGTGTCCCGGTGCGGGGCTATCACAGTGTCCGGACGGCGGCCGCGTGCGGGGCGGCGCCCACCGGGCACGGATTCCGGGGCAACGCGCTGCGCCGTACGGTGCTCAAGCCCGCCACGCCGGTGCTCAACGGCGCGACGCTGTCCGCCGAACCGGCCGACGTCGGCTCCTTCGACGACCTGCTGGCCGGTGTCCGCGAGGGGGTGCTCGTCGAGTCGCTGATGGGCGGCCACCAGCGCGCCGGCCTCTCACCGGTCGTCGAGGGCAGGCTGCGGCTCGGATTCCTGATCAGGGACGGACGGGTGACCGGGATCCTCCGGCAGCGTCCGATCGCCCTGGACCTGCGTGAGGTGCTCGGCCGCCGCTTCCGCGCCGTCAGCGACCGCCGGTGGGCCGTGAGCAGGGTCTGGTCGGGCCGCCTGCCGTTCGTACTGGCCGGCGGGACATGACGCGAGGAGTGGCCGATGTATGACGTGATCGTGGTCGGCGGCGGCGTCGCCGGGGCCGCGAGCGCCGCCCTGCTCGCGCGGGAGGGTCTGCGGGTCCTGGTGTGCGACCGCACCCGGCTGCCCGCCCCGGCCGTCTCCACCCATTTCTTCGGCCCGACGACGCTGGCCTTCCTGGACCGGCTCGGCGTGCTGGACGAGGTGCTCGCCACCGGCGCGCCGCCGCTGCGACGCTGGCACCTGGAGGTCGAGGGCGGGTACTACGGGGCGCCCATGCTGCCTCGCTCGCCGTACCACTACAACCTTTGCGTACGCCGGGAGACCCTCAGCGGGGTCCTGCTGCGCGCCGCGAGCCGGCACGGGGCCGAGATCAGGGAACGCAGCCCGGTCCGGTCCCTGAGCCTGGACGGTGACCAGGTCGTCGGGATCGAGGGCGCCGGGTGGTCGGAGAAGGCCAGGATCGTCGTGGGCGCGGACGGGCGTGGATCTCCGACCGCCCGTCAGACCGGCGCGGCCACGACCTTCGACGCCGGGGCCATGCGCTGCACGTTCCACGCGTATTGGGAGGACGTCGTCCCGCTGCCCTCGCCGGCGCTGGAGCTGTGGCATGACGGCGGCCACGTGCTCCAGGTCGGCCCGTGCGACGGCGAGCGGTGGGTGATCATGGTGTCGGCGCCCGTGGGGGAGTACGCCACCCTCCGGGGAGACGAGGGGTACGAGCGCCTGCTCCGGTCGATCCCCGCCATGGCCGACCGGTTGCGCGCGGCACGGCGGGTCTCGCCCGTGTACGCGTCCAGGAGCCTGCGGAACTTCCACCGTGAGCCGGCGGGGCCGGGCTGGCGGCTGGCGGGCGACGCCTACTGCCACAAGGACCCTCTGTTCGGCGCGGGCATCACCGACGCGTGCGCGGCGGCGGAGACCCTCGCCGCCACGGTGCCCCTCGCGGTGGACGGCGACACGCCGCAGGCCCGGGCGAGCTACGCGACCACCCTGGACGAACGCGTCGGGCGCAAGGTCCGCGCGGGTCTCGCGGGGCTGCGCATCGATCCGCCCGAGCCCGGCCAGCTCGCCTGGATCCGCGGCGTGCTGGCCCATCCCGGGCTGGCACTGGAGATGACCCGCCGCTGCTCTGAGCTGTTCGCCGGGCTCCCCGAGGACCGGCGTGACTTCTGGCAGCGGGTCGCCGACGGCGCCTCGGAGGTGCTCGGCCTGCCCCCGGCGGCCTCCGTGGACCCGTCGTGACCACCGTCCCCGGCTACCTGGCCGGTCATGTCGAGGATCTCGTGGCGCTCCAGGCCCGGGTCGCCCATGCCCGCTGGCTGGCCGCGACGGGACAGGGCGAGGACCACCCGGCGCCGCCGGAGGGCGGCCCGGCCTGGCTGACCGACGGCGGGCTCGTCCTGCTCGCACTGGAGCACGGGGACCTGCACTACGCCGGGGAACTGGTCCTCTGGTACTTCCGCGTCCGGTTGACGGAGGCGACCGCGCGGCTACGGCTGCTCCAGCGCACCGTCACCGCCGAGGCCGGCGGCAGGGCGCTCACCCACGGGGAACTGGTCGCCCTCTCGCGGACCGTCACCGACGATCGGCGGCGCGCCGAGGTCCGGGCGGCCCTGGCGGACGTCGGCGAGCGGCTGCGCGAGGGCCGGCGGCGATGGCTCGACGCGTACGCCGAGGCGCGGGCCGAGCTGGGGTTCTCGACGCACGCCGCGCTCGTGCGGGCACTGCACCCGGAGGTGGACCGGTTCGTCGCCCATGCCCGGGACTGGCTGGACGCCACGCGGGCCGCGTTCCTCCGGCGATGGGACGGCTGGCGGGAACGCGACGCCCTCTCCACCCCGGCCATGGGGGACGCCCGCCTCGTCGCCGCGCGTGCCGTCCTGCCCGACGCCGCCGGCGGCGCGCTCGCGAGCGTTCGCTCCACCGTACGACAGTGGGGTTTCGGCGGGTGTCTGGAACGCATCCTCGTCGACGACGTCGCACGGCCCGGCAAGTCGGGCACGGCGTTCTGCTCGCCGGTCGCGCCGCCGGCCGACGTGCGGGTGTCCACCACACCGGGCACGACGCTGGGGCATCACGCCACGCTTCTGCACGAGTTCGGGCACGCGCTGCACTTCACCGCGGGCATCCGGCACCCCGCCGACCTGTGGCGCACGCATCCGGCGCTGACCGAGGCGTTCGGCTTCACCCTGGAACGGATCGTCCGGCGGCCGGACTGGCAGCGGCGCCACCTCGGTGTCACGGTGGACGCCGAGTCCGTGCAGCGCCTGGCTTTCGCGCGTGAGCACGTCCGGCGCCTGGTGGCGACCAGCCTCTGCTTCGAGATGGCCGTCCACGACGGTCACCCTGACCCGGCCGCCGAGTACGTGCGCTCGTACGAGCGGGAGTTCGGCGTCGCGGTGGACCGAGGGGCCGCGTGGGATCGGATGCAGACGTACCTGGAGGGCAGGCCCTGCTATCCGCTGGTGTACCACCAGGCGTTCGCGCTGCGCGAGACGTTGTGGGACCACCTGGCCGGACGGGCGGGTGAGCGGTGGTACGCGGGCCCGGACGCCGGGCCGGCCATGCGGGAGCTCTTCGAGAGGTTCGCCGCGGGCGATGGCGCGGAGGGATGGCCGTCACCCGGCGGCGTCCCGCTCGGACAGGTCCACGGCGAGGGCGAGTTCGGCCCGCGCCGCGCCTGCCAGCCTGACGAAGCGGTCGCCGGCGGGCATGCGGTCGATCACGCCGAGCGTGCGCCGTGAGACCGACCAGGAGGGGAACATCCGGACGGCGACCGTACGCGCCGGTTCCCGGTCTCCGCCGGAGGCCAGCAGCGGTGGGACGTCCTGCGCGTAGCGCCGCACGAACGGCGCGAGCAGGTGATGGTGCGCGGGGTGGGCGAAGCCGTCGGCCAGCGCGCGGACCTGTGCGACGCTCTCGCTCCGCAGGATGGCCGTCCACGCCCACTCCTTGGCCTCCGCGGTGGGCGCCGACGCCTTGAGCCGCTCGGCGAGCCGGTCTCCCACCACGGTGAAGGCGCCGCTGACGTCCTCCGGGGGCTCGCCATGGGCGACGAGGGACCGGGCGAACCTGCGACGTAACCCGTCGTCCACGTCGATAGGGGCCGCTCCGTGGAACCATTTCCGCACCGTGTCGACGTGGTCGGCCGCCAGCGCCGCGTCCGCGACCGCCCGCGCCGCCGCCAGCCTCTGGTCCGCGTCGCCATCGTGGGCGCTGACGACGCGCAGCAGATGGTCCACGTACGAGGGCCAGCCGTGGGCACGGGCCCAGCCCTGCTCGGTGTAGGCCGTCAGCACGGTGGAGACGCGGACGAGGAGCCGCTGGAACACCCCGATCTGCGTCTCCGCCGTCAGCCCGCCGAGGACCATCGTCAGGAACCGCCGCGGCGGCAGCTCCGCGTGCCGGACCATGTCCCACGCCGCGGTCCAGCAGAGTGAGCGGGCCATGGGATCGGCCAGCCGGCCGATCCGGTGGACGACCTCCTCGGCGGAGCGCGGGTCCAGCACGATCCGGCAGTACGTCAGGTCGCCGTCGTTGGGCAGTACCAGCGGGCCGGACCGGGTGCCGATGAGCGCGTCCACGCTCGTGCGAGGGCCGTCGGCGTCGAGTTCGTGCCTCCGCACACGGACCAGATCACCATGGCGGTCCTCCGCGTAGACGCCCACCGCGAGACGGTGCGGCCTGAGCGATCCGGTCTGGAGCAGGTCGAAACGCGTGAAGCGCCCGGCCTCGTCGACGTCGAAGTCGGCGCGTACCTCGCTGAGCCCGGCCGTCAGCAGCCAGGCGTCCGTCCAGGCGGTCAGATCCCGGCCGGCCGCGGCCGCCAGGGCGCCAAGCATCTCGGCCCGGCCGGCGGTGCCGTAGGAGTGGTCCGCGAAGTAGCGCCGCATGCCCTCCAGGAACCCGTCGAGCCCCAGGCGGGCCACGAGCTGGCGCAGCACGCTCGCGCCCTTGTGGTACGTCAGCGCGTCGAAGGCCGACCCGGCGGCGTCCACGTCGGGGACGCCGGTCACGACCGGGTGCGTGGAGTCCGACTGGTCAAGGAGGTACGCATGCGCCTTCTTACCCGCGGCGAAGTCGGCCCAGGCGCCGGTGTCGCCCGTGAGCCGGGTCAGCGCGTGGACGCCCGCCCAGGTGGCGAACGCCTCGCTCAGCCACAGGTCGTCCCACCAGCGCAGCGTGACAAGGTCGCCGAACCACTGATGCGAGATCTCATGGAAGATCATCTCGTCCCGGCGGCGGTGCGCGTACCGGGTGACCGCGCGGTCGAACACGAACGTCTCCGCGGCGAACACACAGGCGGCGTTCTCCATGGCCCCGAAGTTGAACTCGGGGACGAAACACAGGTCGAGCTTCCGGAAGGGATAGAGCGTCGCGAACGCCCCGGCGAAGAACGCCACCCCCTCCCTGAGCCGCTCCAGCAGCACGGCCGGGTCCAGGTGCGTCGCGAGCGAACGCCGGGTGTGCACCCCAAGTGGCACGGCGCCTCCCTGGTCCGCCGTCCACGACGCCCATGGGCCGGCCGCCACGGCCACCAGGTAGGTGCTGATCGGCGGGGTGGGCGCGAACCTGTGGACGCCCGCCACCGGCGGATGACCGGGCAGGGCGTTGGACAACACGGTCCATCCGTCCAGTGCGGTCACGCTGATCTCGAAGGGCGCCTTGAGGTCGGGCTGGTCGAAGCAGGCGAACACGCGGGGGGCGTGGCCGGGCTGCAGGTGGCTGTACACGTACACCTGCTGATCGGCCGGGTCCGTGAACCGGTGCAGGCCCTCGCCACCGGTGGAGAAGTCGTAGTCCGCCTCCACGGTCAGTTCGTTGCGGGCCGCCAGATCGGGCAGGGGGATGCGTCCTGCGCCGTCGTATTCGACCGGCCGCCCGTTGAGCACGGCCGAACGCACCCGCCGGGGCAGCGCGTCCGCCCAGCTGGAAGCACCCGGCCGGGCGCAGGTGAAGCGGATCGTGCTCCTGGACCGGAACGCGGGCTCCCCGGTCCGGCTCAGATCGACGTCGAGGTCGTACGACCGCACGCGCAGCAGGGCGCCACGCTCTCTCACCTCGGCGTGGGTCAGCGGGGGACGCGGTATGACGAGACCTCCTGTGCGGAAGGGGAGTCTAGACTCGTGACGCGGCCGGGTGACCCACGCCCGGGGTGCTTAGGGAGAGGACCTGATCGCCATGGCCGAGCACGACGAGCCCGTGCTGCTGCCGCATGAGAACCTTCCCGTGGTCGAAGCCGGTGTGCCGCGTCCGGCGCGAGTGACGGAGCCGCTGACCCGGGAGCAGAGCATCACGCTCGCCGTGGGTTTCAAGGCGCTCGGCGACCCGGTACGGCTGCGGCTGCTTTCCCTCGTCGCCTCTCACCTCGACGGCGAGGCGTGCGTGTGCGACCTCGTCGGGGCTTTCGACCTCACCCAGCCGACCATCAGCCATCACCTCAGGGTTCTCCGGGACGCCGGGCTCGTCACGTCGACTCGTCGGGGCACCTGGGTCTACTACCGGGTCGTGCCCGAGGCGCTCACCGCGCTGACCAGCATCATCGCCCTGCCTTCCGTCGCCGCGGGATAGGGAATCCGTCGTGTGGTCACGTACCGATGCCGTCATTGCGGAAATGGTGCGCGAATAACATCGCACACGATATCCCCGTAGTGATTATAGAGCCCGTATTGACTGTCATCAATACCTATTTTTCCGGCCCGGCCACACGGCATTGTCAGTCATTTGTTGCCCGGGGTCAAGCATCTTGACCTGGTGGAACAGAGGCTGTTAGCTGGCTGCGGATGGCGGATCACGACACCGTCTCGACACCCTGTGACGCGAATACTCACTCGTGCCGTGCCATGCGGCGATATCTGCACTTAGCGCCGTTACCAGAAGTGAGGAGAAACCCGGTTGATCACCTTCATGACCTTGAGCGGTTTTCTCGGGGCGGGGAAGACCACCACCCTTGTCGCAGTCGCGAGACATCTCCAGTCACAGGGCCGCAGGACCGCGGTCATCACCAACGACCAGGGCACCGAACTGGTGGACACCCAGCTCGCCAAGTCCGCGATCGCGGAGGCCGGCGAGGTCACGGGCGGATGTTTCTGCTGCCGATTCGAAGACCTGCTGACCGTCGCGCAGCGCCTGGTCGACGACCACCAGGTGGACACACTGCTCGCCGAGGCGGTGGGCAGTTGCACCGATCTGCAGGCCACCGTCATCCGTCCGCTCGGCGTTCACTACGGTGAACGCTTCAGGCCCGTCCCCCTCCTGGTCATCGTTGAACCGGAAAGGCTTGACGCGCTCCGTACGTCGCTGCCGCTCGACGACACAGAGTCGGACATGTCCTACTTATTCGGCAAGCAGTTACAGGAAGCCGACGTGATCGCGCTCAACAAGATCGACCTGCTCGACGCGGCGGAAGCCGCCGCCATCATCGCGGATCTGCGCGGGCGATACCCCACGGCCACCGTGCTCGGCTACTCGGCGAAAACCGGCGAAGGGCTGGAACAACTGGTGTCCCTCTGGCTTGGCTCGGAGCCCGCCGGGCGCGGCCTCGACATCGACTACGACCGCTACGCCAACGCCGAGGCCGCGCTGGCGTGGCTGAACCTCAGCCTGGACGTGACGGCGGCGGAGGGCTTCGACCCGGACGCCTGGGCCCGTGCGCTGCTGGAGCACCTGTCCGCGACCGCCGCCCGCAACGGCTGGCTGATCGGCCACGTGAAGGTCAGCCTCGAGTCCGCCGGGGATCTGAGCAAGGTGAGCGTGACCGCCGGCGGTGCCGAGCCGACCGTGGACGCCGTGGCGGGGAGGACGTTCACCGCGGCGAAGGCACGGCTCAACGCCCGCGTCGCGTGCGAGCCCGCCGTACTCGACGCCGCGGTGGCCGAGGCGGTGAAGGAGACGTCCGCCGCCACCGGCACATCGGCCGTCCAGAGCGCCGGCGTCCCGTCGTTCAAGCCCGGCTACCCGCGTCCCACCTACCGGATCCCCGCCGCGGCAGGATGAGGCGAAGCCGGGGGCGACCCTGGGCTCGCCGCCGCACCCGTCCGCGCGTGAAGGAGGCCGCCGTGGCCCACGATGAGATCGTCCTGCACGAGGGAGACCTTGTGCTCGTCCTCGGCTCCGGCGGCGGAATCGACGTCCTGCCGTCCGCCCGCCGCGTCGGCCCCACCGGCAGGGTCTACGGGCTGGACGCCACCTCCGACATGCCGAGCCTCGCCCGCGACAACGCCGCACAGGCCGGCGTGACCAACACCGAGTTCCTGCACGGCACCATCGAGCACGTCCCCCTGCCCGGCCGTGCGGTCGACGTGGTCATCTCCAACCGCGTCGTCGACCTGTCCGGCGACAGGGCCGCCGCCCTGGCCGAGGCGTTCCGCGTCCTGCGCCCCGGCGGCCGCTTCGGCGTCGGCGACGTCGTCACCGAGGACGCCGTCCCCGACCAGGACCTGCGCCGCCGCACCGAGACCCGCATCGGCTGCGAGGCCGGTTCCCTGACCGCCGGCGAGTACCGCACCCTGCTCCTGGACGCAGGCTTCACCGGCATCACCATCACCCCCACCGCCGACCACGGCGACGGCGTCCACTCGGCCGTCGTCAAGGCCGCCAAGCCGCCCGTCGCTCCCGGTTTTGAGATCCGCCCGATGCGGGCCGAGGACGCCGGGCAGGTTCTGAGCGTCTACCAGCTCGGCCTCGATACCGGCCACGCGAGCTTCGAGACCACCGCCCCGGCCTGGGAGACGTTCAGTTCCGCCCGCCTCGGCCATTTGCGGTACGTCGTCGCCGACACCCGTACGGACCAGGTGGTCGCCTGGGTGGCCGCCTCCCGCGTCTCCGCCCGTCCCGTCTACGCGGGCGTCGTCGAACACAGCATCTACGTTCACCCCGATCACGGCTCCCGGGGCCTGGGCCGTGCCCTTCTGAACGCCTTCGTCACCGCCAGCGAGGACGCCGGCGTCTGGACCGTCCAATCCGGCGTGTTCCCCGAGAACACCGCCAGCCTGGCCCTGCACCAGGCGGCCGGCTTCCGCGTCCTCGGCACCCGCGAACGCATCGGCCGCCATCACGGCGTCTGGCGCGACGTCCTCATGATCGAACGCCGCAGCCCCGCCATCTGACGTCACCGGTGACGCGGTTCGGCCTCCGTGGCGGGAGGAGTAGAGCGTATTCGAGGGGCCTAAGGCGCTGAAAAACCCATTGCCGCCCATTCACAGGAGGTTCCGTGAAGGTCAGCGTCGTCATTCCCGCCTTCAACGTGCGGAGCAAGTTACGCCTTTTGCTGTACACCCTCGCGCACAGCGTGCTCGATCCGGGAGACTCCTTCGAGCTCGTCGTCGCCGACGACGGCTCCACCGACGGTACCGGCGAGATGGTCGCCGAGCTGGCGGGCCGTGGCGATCTGACCTACCTCTACCTTCCGCGCACCGATCGGTCGAGCCGGGCGGCGGCCCGTAACGCGGCCATCGCCAAGGCCACAGGGGAGCTCATCGTCATGGTCGACGCCGATACGGTGGTCGGGCCGACCTATCTCGCCGAACACGTCCGTTATCACCGGCTCAGGAATGATCTCGTCGTGATCGGCTCCCGCCCGGATCTCGGAGACGGAGACTTCGACGAGGAGCGCCTCAGCCGCGAATTCACCTTTGACGCCATGCCCGCCGTCGCCTGGGGCGATCCGCGCGAGCAGGTGCTGGCCGAATTCTCGGGCAACATGAACCGGCTCGCCATCTGCTGGCATCTCCTGTTCACCTGCAACGCCTCGGTCCGCGTCGAGCACCTGCGCCGGCTCGGCGGTTTCGACGAGGCGTTCATCGGCTGGGGACTTGAGGACACCGACCTGGGGTATCGGCTGCGGCAGGCGGGAATGGCCTTCGCTTTCAACGCCTCGGCCGTGGCCTACCACCAGCGGCGCCGGGGGATAGACGCCGCGATGTACAGCGACTGGGTCCGCAATCTCGCCTACATGATGGCCAAGCATCAAGCGCCCGAAGTGGCGATCCAGTCGATCGCCGGCCTGGCCATGAACCCTGCTGGCCGGCGGATCGGCTGGGTGGAGGCGATGCGCTGCTTCGAGGTCGCCGCGCGGGCCCTCGATGGCCGGCTGCCGGTGCCCCTCACCTACCGGCTCGTGGTGGTCGAGGAGGACACGGTCGACGCCGCTACGGCGGAGTTGGCGGCCCGCGGTGCGACGAGCGATCTTCTCATCATCGACGAGACCAGCGGCGCCGAGCTGGCCGGCCCGGTCCAGTGCGTGGACACCCGCGGCGAGCTGCTCTACTTCCACCGGCCGTCGGCGACGCGGCGAGCCGAGATCTTCAGCCGCTACCCGGTGGCCGGCGGCTGAGCAGTGCTGCGCACGGAGTCGGCTGGTGGTGCCGTCAGCGAGCACTCCACGAGCTTCTACTCGACCTCGGTGTCCTCGGGAGCGCTCCTGGCCAGCGCGGCGAGAGTCGCCAGCGCCGTGGCCAGGGTGCCGGGCGGTGGTGCGGACAGGGCGAGACGGACGGCGTTGGGTGCGCGGGCCGTGACGACGGTGAAGGCCGCGCCGGGGGTGACCGCGATGCCACGACGGGCGGCGGCGGCGACGAAGGTGTCGGCCCGCCATGGGCCGGGCAGGCGCCACCAGCAGTGGAAGGCCTGCGGGTCGGCCTCGACGGCGAACTCGGCGAGGTGCTCGCGCACGAGCCCTTGGCGTGCCGCCGCGTCGCGGCGTTTGATCTCTTGGAGAGTGGCGACGGTGCCGTCGGTGAGCCATCGCGTCGCGGCCTCGACGGCGAACCGCGGAGCGGTCCAGCCGCCTGAGCGCAGCGCCGAGGCGACCCGGTCGCCGATCGCCTCCGGTGTCACCGCGATGCCGATGGTCAGACCCGGGGCCACTCGCTTGGACAGGCTGTCGGTGACGATGACGTGTTCGGGCGCGAACGCGGCCAGCGGTGGTGGATCATCGCTGAGGAACGCGTAGATGCGGTCCTCGACCGCGTGGATCCCGAGTTCCCGCAGAGTGGCGGCGATCTCGGCGCGCCGCCGTTCGGGCATGGTGACGCCGAGCGGGTTGTGGAGGGTCGGCTGGAGGTAGACGGCACGCAGTGGCCCGGCCGATCGGATGGCTTCCGGGAGCACCCCGCGGTCGTCCATGGCGAGCGGGACCAGGGTGATGCCGAGGCGGGTGGCGATGCCCTTGACCAGCGGGTAGGTCAGCTCCTCGACGCCGAGGCGGTCACCGGCCGGAACGAGTGCCGCGAGCGCGGCGGCGATCGCCTGCCGCCCGTTGCCCGCGATCAGCAGGCGTCCGGGGCCGGGGCTCCAGCCCGGACGCGACAGCATCGCGGCCGCAGCCGCCCGCACCGCCGGCGTACCCGCGGCGCCCACGGGGGCGAGCGCGTCCGCCAGCACGTCGGGACGCAGCATTCCGCCCAGGCTCTCCGCGAGCAGCGCGGGCTGCTCTGGAGGCAGGGAGAAGTTCAGCTCCAGGTCCACTCGTGCTCGGGCCGGCTCGGCGAGTGCGGGCTCGCTCGACGACGCGGCGGCGCGGATGAAGGTGCCGCGCCCGACCTCGCCGACCGCGAGGCCGCGGCGGATCAGCTCGCCGTACACCCTCGCCGCGGTGGAGCCGGCGATGCCGTGCCTGCGGGCGAACCGCCGCTGGGGCGGTAGCCGGTCCCCGGGCCTGAGCCGGCCGGAGACGATCTCTGCCGCGAGCACGTCCGCGATCCGCCGGAAGTCGTCCATGTTCTCTCTGGCCAAGATTGCTCCGAGTGCAATTATCTCTATTGCACCGAGATAATGCCCCTAATAGCATCGAGCTGTCAAAGCCTGGACGAACAGGAGAGACTCACGGTGGACACTTTCATCTCCGGGCAGGTCGCCATCGCCTATGACGACCACAATCCCGAGGGCACCGGGCCGCCGCTGGTGCTCGTCCACGGGCACCCCTTCGACCGCTCGATGTGGGCACCCCAGGTCGAGCACGTCGGCGGGGAAGGGCGCCGGGTGATCGTCCCGGACCTGCGCGGCTACGGCCGCAGCACCGTCGTCCCGGGCAAGACGCCGCTTCAGACCTTCGCCCAGGACATCGCCGGCCTTCTCGACCACCTCGACGTCGCGGAGATCGTCCTCGGCGGCCTGTCCATGGGTGGGCAGATCGTCATGGAGTTTCATCGCCTGTTCCCGGACCGACTGTGCGGGCTGGTGCTCGCCGACACCGCCGCGCAGGCGGAGACCGAAGAAGGCAGGCGAGTTCGCAACGCCATGGCCGACCGGCTGCTCCGGGAGGGTTTGGGCGGGTACGCGGAGGAGGTCCTGGACAGGATGCTGGCGCCGGCCGGCATTCGGAGGTTTCCCGCGGTAGCCGAGCATGTCATCGGAATGATGCGGAGAACGCCTCCCGAGGGCGCGGCCGCCGCGCTGCGCGGCCGTGCCGAGCGCCCCGACTACATGGCGTCACTGTCGCGCGTCCGCGTGCCCACGCTCATCGTCGTCGGCGGCGATGACGAGTTCACCCCGATCGGTGACGCCCGGCTCATGCACGAGGTCATCCCAGGCTCCGCGCTCGTCGTCATCGAGGACACCGCGCACATGCCCAACCTCGAACGGCCGGCCGAATTCAACATGGCGCTGAGCAGGTTCCTCGACTCGATCCCCCGAAAGCCGTGAGCCCGATGACCATGACCGCGTTCGTGACCGGCGCCCGCCGGGCGTCCTCGACATCAACGCTGCGATCAACATCCTGGCCGCCGGGCGGGCGGACGGCTGAACACCTGTGGAGGGCCGGTCAGACCATGCTTCGGGATGGCACAGCCCCGCGAAGCGGGAAGCCACGGCAGTGCCGCCGCGTGAACGGGGTGCCACAGGCCGGAATCTTCGGGCACGCGCGTTTCGCTGGTCAGCGGCATGACGGGCAAACGCGAAAGCCGGTGACCCGTCGTTGACAGGTCACCGGCTTTGTGGCCCATCGACTCTGTTACGTGATGAGCGGTACCGCCATGAAGCTATTTCAGACCGGTCGTGCGTCTTTCACCGGCTGGTAAGATCAGTAACAGTCCAGCCTGATGTTGCGGTCGTCGCCGTCGTAAACCTTCTTCCAGAACGGGCCTGTGTACCAGGAGCCCCCGTAGTAGGCCGAGCAGCCACTCCAGACGTAGAATCCGTCCGCATCCTTGACTCCGATGTCTTTCGAGCTCTGGCCGGGAGACAGCGCGCGCCAGGTGGACGAATTGTTATAGTTTCCCCAGTCCGTGGTGATCCGGAGCAGGTCATCAGAAGCTGAGTTGTTCTTGACGACTCCACACAGGAGCCCTCCGAGGCTGCACGTTCCCATAGGGGAGACGTCCTGGTCGGTGGCGGCGTTCGCCTGTGCCCCGGAGAGCCCGCCGAGAGCCAGGAGCACACTCGCGGTCACTCCGATGCCGATCCTCTTAACGTGCTGCAGCATGCTGTTCCTCTCGTCCGAAGTGCCCCTTGGCGCTTTCGCTGACGCGCCGCCTCGAAGGTCCACCGAGTTATCGCGACTTTCACATCGCGCCCCTGTGGCCGCTGGAGGCCCGGGCAAGAGCAAGCTTCCTAGATGCTAAGCGAAATGTCCTTACCAATCTGCGTCACGTACTTGACTTTCCGTGCCAGCCGCGTAAGAAGGTCACCGGTTCCCGCCGGGCTCGTCCTTTCGTCTCAGGTCGCGAGGCGGTGGAGCAGGGGGGTGATGCGGTAGTCGACGAGTTGGCGCATGACCAGGGCGGTGTTGGTGCGTTCGACGCCGGGAATGGCCAGGACCTGCCCGGCGATGCGGTAGAGGTCATCGGCGTCGGCGGCCACGATGTGCGCGAGCAGGTCGACGGGCCCGCTGATGCCGTGGACCTGGAGCACCTCGGGAATGCCGGCGAGCGCGTGGGCGACGTCATCGAGTTCGCGCTGGGTCACCTGGATGGTGACGAAGGCGGTCAGCGGATAGCCCAGGGCCGCGGGATCGATCCGGCGCTCGAAGGAGTCGAGCCCCCTCCCTTGTTCCAACCGGTTGAGCCTGGCCTGCACCGTGTTGCGGGACAGCCCGGTGTGCTCGGCCAGCGCGATGGCGGTGGCGCGAGGGTGTTCTGTCAGGGCGAGCAGGAGGTTTGCGTCGGTCGGGTCGATCCGGTCATCGGTTGGCATAATGCACACCCTGTCCACGCGCTCTTTGATCAACAAGTGCAACCTGCACACTTCGCACTGCAGAAGTTGTGCATGTCATCACAATATGGTGCCCTTTGATGCAATCGTGCGTCATTTGGAGGGGCCATGGGCATCTCGCCCATAAGAACCGATCTTCTGCGAGACATCGAGCGCCGCGTCCTGTGGCTGTCGACGGCGATGGTCCACCACGCCAACCGCGTCCGGCCGAACCCGTCCGGTCTCAAGGTGGGCGGCCACCAGGCGTCGTCCGCGTCAATGGTCTCGATCATGACGTCGTTGTGGTTCGGTCACCTCAGCCCCGAGGACCGGGTGTCGGTCAAGCCGCATGCCTCTCCCGTCCTGCACGCGATCAACTATCTGCTCGGCGAGCTGGACGAGGCGTATCTGACGACGTTGCGTCAGTTCGGCGGACTGCAGAGCTACCCCAGCCGGTCCAAGGACCCCGACCCGGTGGACTACGCGACCGGATCGGTGGGCATCGGGGCGACCGCCCCCATCTGGGGCGCCATGGCTCGCCGGTACGTGAACGCGGGCTCGGGCCGGCAGTACTCCCTGATCGGCGACGCCGAGCTCGACGAGGGCGCGGTGTGGGAGGCCGTCCTCGACCCCGCGGTCACGGAGCTCGGGGAGATCGTCTGGGTGGTCGACGTCAACCGGCAGTCGCTCGACCGCGTGGTGCCCCATCTTGCCGCCGCACGTCTGCAGGGCATGTTCGCCGCCGCCGGCTGGCAGGTGCTCACCCTGAAGTACGGGCGGCTGCTGCAGGAGCTGTTCGGCCGCCCCGGCGGTGAGGCGCTGCGCAGCCGTATCGACCACATGCCCAATCCGGAGTACCAGCGCCTGCTGCGCTGCACCGCCGAGCAACTGAGGCAGCGGCTGCCCGGCGGCGACCAGGACATCTCCCGGCTACTGGAGGATCTCGACGACGCGACTCTGCTCGCGGCCGTCCGTGACCTGGGCGGGCATGATCTCGACGAGCTCAACCAGGCCTACTCCGCCATCGACGACGGCCGTCCCACGGTGATCTTCGCCTACACGGTGAAGGGCTACGAGCTGCCGGTTCAGGGGCACCCGCAGAACCACTCCTCCCTGCTGACCACCGACCAGATGCGCGAACTGGCCGGCAGGTTCGGCGCCGACCCCGGCAAGCCCTGGCAGCGGTTCCCGCACGACAGCGAGCAGGAGCGGCTGTGCGCGCAGACGGCCCAGCGGCTGCGCAGGGAACGGCCGTCGCCACAGGAACCGCCGCCGCTCCCCGTCGACATCGGCCGTACGCCGACCGGGACCGCCACCACCCAGGCGGCGCTCGGCCGTACGCTCATGGATCTGAGCCGGGAGGCGCCCGAGGTGGCGCGTCTGCTGGTGACGGTCAGCCCGGACGTCAGCTCCAGCACCAACCTGGGCGGCTGGGTGAACAAGGTCGGCGTGTGGTCGCCGAACGAGCGCGTGGACTGGTTCGCCGACGACGCCGAGACGATCTTGCACTGGCGGGAGAAGCCGACCGGGCAGCACATCGAGCTCGGCATCGCCGAGACCAACCTCGTGGGCCTGCTCGGCGAACTCGGCGCCACCTGGAGCCGCTGGGGCCGGCCGCTGCTGCCGATCGGCGTGATGTACGACCCCTTCGTCGAGCGGGCGCTGGAGCCGTGGTCGTTCGGAATCTACGCCGGAGGCCAGTCGATCCTGGTCGGCACCCCCTCCGGGGTGACCCTCGCACCCGAAGGCGGTGCGCACCAGTCCATCACCACCCCCTCCATCGGCATTGAACAGCCCGGTTGCGTCACCTACGAACCGGCGTTCGCCATCGACGTCGAGTGGACGCTGCTGGCCGCCCTCGCACGCCTGGGCAGGCCGGACGGCGGCTCGGCCTATCTGCGGCTGTCGACCCGGCCCATCGACCAGTCCCTCGCCGCCGTGCCCGCCGATCCGGCCGCCCGCGAACGCCGCAGACGCCAGGTCGTGGCCGGGGCCTACCATCTTCGCCGCAGCGACGGAGCCGCGGTCACCATCGCGGCCATGGGCGCGATCGTCCCAGAGGCCCTCGCGGCCGCCGAGCGGCTGGAACGCAACGGCGTCATCGCCGACGTCGTCTGTGTCACCAGTCCTGATCTGCTGTTCCGGGCACTACGCGCCCGCCAGGGCCACGACGAGGGCCCGAGCTGGATCCTCGACCAGGTGTTCCCCGCCGCGCGCGCGACGCCGCTGGTCACGGTCCTGGACGGCCACCCGCACTCTCTCGCCTTCCTGGGCACCGTCAACCAGGTGCCCACCGCCGCACTCGGCGTCACCCGTTTCGGCCAGTCCGGAGACCTCGAGGACGTCTACCGCTACCACGGCATCGACGTCGACGGCATCATGGGCGCCGCCCTCGACCTCGTCGAGTAGGGCGAAGCGGGACGATCGGTGCGCCGCGCGCCGCCGGAGTGGTGGCGCGCGGTGGGGCGGTCATCGTCCGGCGGCTCGGCGTGCCGCCGCCACGATCGTGTTGTCGCTGATGGCCCAGGCCACCTCGAAGTAGTCGCCCTCGGGGGCGGCCAGGTAGGCCGACCGTCCGGCGCGACGGGTTTCGTGGCCGGTGAGGGACTGCTAGCTTGCCTTCGCCACCACAGATCACGAGTGCCCTTTTCGCGGCCGCACGTTGAAGGCGGAGAGACGCAGTGAACACACCACAGCAGCCGCAGCCCGCCGGTCCGCTTCGGCCCGGCTACTATCCCGACCCGGGCGGCCGGCCATGCCTGCGCTGGTGGGACGGCGGCAACTGGACGCCCAATACGGCTCCGGCACCACCGCAGGCGCCTTCACCGGCCCCGCCTCAGCCGTCGAAGGGGTCGGCGGGGAAATGGCTCGCCGTCGTCGGAGTCGTTCTCGCCCTGGCGGCGCTGGGGTGGCTGGTTCCGACAGCGGTGGCCCTCTTCCGGGATATCAACCCGGTGGTGCTGGTCATGCCTGCGGGGGAGGAGGTCAAACGGAACGAAGTAGGCCAGATCCTGGACGAACTCGCTACGTACGTCAGCGTGAAGGCCGGCGACGCGAACTCCACTGCGCGTTGGACCTTCTGTGACGCGATTCCGGCCGCTTTTCTGAAGGCCGGGATCAAAGCCCGGTATCCCTCCGGTGAGGGGGCATTCGTCGGGGCGTGCGTCGACGCTCGCTGATCTGGTCTCCAATGGTGCCCGAGCTCGCCGCCGGCGCTGGTGCGCGATGGAGCGCTGCGGCAACCGCCACAAGCTCCGCGCTCTCCGCGCCCGGCAGGCCACGCACCCGTGACGCGGCCTGGAGCGCGCGCCGACGCCACTCCTTAATCGGTTGCGCCTGTGGTTAGCGTGGTCGTCATGGCAGAGATCGATGGTGAGACGTTCGTCCGCGACGGGTTCGTGAAGGTGGCCGCGACGGTGGCGCCGGAGCTGGCCGAGGCGGCGCTGACGCAGGCGTGGGAGCAGCTGGGCGGCCGCTCCGCCGGCGATCCGTCCGGCTGGGACGAGCCGGTGATGTGGGCGTCGGACCTGAGCGGTCAGGGGCCGCTGGGCGAGATGGCGCGCAGCGCTCGGCTGGCGCGGGCACTGGACGAGGTGTGCGGGGCGGACGGCTGGGCACCGCGTGGCGCGCTGGGCATGATCCCCGTACGGTTCCCCGGCAAGGCGGCGGTCGACGATCGCGGGTGGCACATCGATGCGAATGTGGCCCTGCCCGGCGGGACGTACGCGGTCAGCGGGCGGCCGGAGATGATGCTGGTGCTGACGTTGCTGTCGCGGGTGGGCCCGGATGACGCGCCGACGCGGATCCGGGTGGGTTCTCACCGGGCGGCGGGGGAGGCGCTCGCAGGGCAGGTGCTGGACCCGATGAAGGCCGGGCCGGTGGTCGACGAGGCCACGCGAGACTTCCCGGTGGCGTACGCCACGGGCGAGCCGGGCGATGTGTTCCTGGTGCACCCGTTCACCGTGCACGCCGCCGACGAGCACCGGGGGTCGCGGCCGCGGTTCATGGCGCAGGGGCCCGTACTGCTGAGGCGGCCGGTCTCGCCGGAGGCGGGCAACCTGCTGGGGCTGGCACTGTCCTGAGTGTCCATCCGAGTGACGACGGATCGATCGGCCGTCCGCCGGACCAAGCCGTGGATCTCCCGCGGCGGCACGGAACCCTGGGGCCCGCCGAGGATGAAAGCTTCATCCGCCGCGGTTCGACGGTGAGCGAGGCGGACGTAGGGTGATCAGGCCGCTACCGCAGCCGATGACGGATTGTGGGGGGCAAAAGATGCTCGCTCCACGGCCGGAGGTGTCCCCTCATCTCTCGCGCCGTTGCTTTCCGGTCGGCGCGGTGGGACGTTGTGCGACATGCGTGCTGTATCGGGGCGATGGGGTGTGGCCGGTGCTCTGGCCGCGCTCGCGATCGTCGTAGGTACGGGGTGGCCGGGCGGCTTCCCCGCGGGTGTGGCCACGGCCGGGGTCTTCGCCAGTCCGACGCCGTCCCCCACCGGTCCGGAACTGGTCTACGTCGCCAACGTCCGCGGTCCGGTGACGGCATATCCGGCCGCCGGCAGCACGGGTGCCGTGTCGCCGGTGCGGCGACTTGCCGACCCGGGCGATCCGAACACGTACTGGGGGCCGTGGGGGATCGCCTTCGACAACCGTGGGAACGCGTACGCGCAGAGCTTCCTGTCGGACGCGACCACCTTCGTGTACCCGCCGGGCGCCACGACGCCGAGCCGGATCTTCCGCGTCGCCGGGCCGGATTCCCGGGCGGTGGCGGTGGACACGGCGGGGTACGCGTACGTGGCGACCGGCCAGGCCGAGGCGGGGATCTCGGTGGCGGCGCCGGGGGCGAGCGGCGTGGCCGCGAACGTCTACACGGTGCCCGCTGTCCGCCAGATCCCGCTGGACGAGACGGGGTTCTACCCGTGGCCGGGCGTCCTGACCACGGACACGTCCGGTCATGTGATCGCCGCGGTGGCGCGCTCGACCGGCAACGCGGTGGAGTTCTTCTCCGGCGGCTCCTCCGGCGGTGCCACGCCGGTACGGGTCATCGCCGGGCCGCACACCGGCCTGGGCAGCTGCTCCAGCACGTGCGACCACATCTCGGTCGCCTACTCCGCCTTCACCGGGCGGCTCTACGTCGCGGTCAGCCAGGGGCAGCAGACCCGCATCAACGTGTACGCCGGCACCGCGTCCGGGGACGCCGCCCCGGTGCGCGTGATCTCCGGACCGGCGACCGGCCTGGCCGGGAAGGTCGTCACCGGCATCGCCGGCAGCCAGGCCGACGGCACCATCTACGTGCTCACCAAAGCGGCCCTGTTCGACAGCCCCGGCAGCATCCTGGCCTTCGACCGGCTGGCCGGCGGCAACACGCCGCCGCGGCGTACCTTCACCGACGGCGGCACCGGACTGCGGGACGGGCTCGGCATCGCGGTGTCATCCGCCCGCTGAGTCGCGGGTGGGGCCGGATGACGCGCCGGCGCGTCATCCGGGTGGGTTCTCACCGGGCGGCGGCCGGCACTGGCGGGCTGCCGTAGCCGGCCAGGAAACCCGGATTCCGGCGCATGGAAACCTAGATTTCGGCCAGGAGGTAACCGGCGGCGGAAGGGGTGGTGAATTGGGTCGTCTCGAGTTGCCGGGCGCGCGGCGAGCACTGCAGGGTTGGGGAGCGATCACCGCTCCCCCCCACGATGGAAGTGCTTCCCTGTGCGTCTACTGGCGTTCCTCGCCGCCCTCGCCGCCGTGCTCCTCGTCGCCGCTCCGGCGCGGGCGCACGTCCGCACGACCTCGGTCGCGGTCGACCTGCGCGGCCAGGGCGACGGCGTCGCGGCCGTCGTCGACGTCGAGTACGACGTCCTCGCCCGGCTGCTGGGTCTCGACGGCGCCCTGAGCCCGGACGCCGCCGGCGCCGGCGGCACGGCCGCCGAGGTGCCGGCCGAGGTGCGGCGCACTTCGCTGGACGCGCACGCGAGCGACGCGGCGGCCTACATCGGCGGGCGGCTGCGGCTGAGCCGCGGCTCGATCGGGTGCACCGCCGGGGACGACGCACGCGTCGAACTCGCCGACTCCGGCGCGGTGCGGGTCGCGCTCGCCTACGACTGCCCGGCGTCCGGTGCGCTCACCGTCCGCAGCGGCGTCTTCCGCGTCTCCGACGGCGTCATCGACGAGACCGAGACGATGGTGGCCTACGACATCGACGGCCGCCGCGGTTCGACGTTGCTCGACGCCGGCCACACCAGCGTCACGGTGGGGCGCACCGACCTGCTCAGCGAGATCCCGCGGTTCGTCCGGCTCGGGGCGGAGCACCTGCTCTTCGGGCTCGACCACGTGCTGTTCCTGCTGGTGCTGCTGCTGGGCGCGAAGCGGCTGCGCGACGTCGTCGAGGTCGCCACGGCCTTCACGGTCGCACACTCGGTGACCCTGGTGCTGGCCGCGATCGGCTGGGTCAGCGTGCCCGGGTGGATCGTCGAGCCGCTCATCGCGCTGTCGATCGCGTTCGTCGCGCTCGACAACCTGCTCGCGCCGAGGACGAGCCACCGGCTGCCCGTGGTCTTCGGCTTCGGGCTGCTGCACGGGCTCGGCTTCGCGGACGCGCTCAGCGTCGACGGGCCGCTGTCGGCCTCGACGCTGGCCGACCTGGTGTCCTTCAACGCCGGCATCGAACTCGCCCAGTTGACGATCATCGCGCTGACCTTCCCGGCGCTGCTTCTCCTGCGCAGGGCCGCGACCACGCCGGTCGCCGTCCGCGCCCTCACGCTCGGCACCGTCGCGGCGGCCGTCGCCGTCGCCGGTACCGGTCTTGTCTGGTTCGCCGAACGTTCCCCGTTCCTGACCTGACACCTCCTCCCCCCACTCCGAAGGATTGTGATGTCCGCGTTCACCTGGACGCGCGCGCGCCTGCGCGTCGTCCTGTACGCCACCACGCTGGGGCTCGCCGCCAGTGTCGTGGCGGGCCCGCTCGCGTCGTACGCGACGGCCGCCATCGACCCGCCGGAGGCCACCGTCAGCGGCGTCGTTTACGTCGACGCCAACGGCGACGGCCGGCGCGACCCCGGCGAGGCCGGCCTGGCCGGCGTGCGCGTCTCCGACGGCAAGGTCGCCACCACGACCGCCGCCGGCGGCTCCTACTCGCTGACGATCTCCACCGACCGCCGCAAGACGGACATCGTGTGGGCCGGTCAGCCTCGGGGCTACCGGTTCGGCCTGGACCAGTACAAGGAGCCGAGGTTCTGGGCCGACCTCGGCCGGCTCGCCGACGACGCCACACCTACCGCGGACTTCGCGCTCGTCCGTGACGACCTCTCCGACGGCGACACCTTCTCCTTCGCCAACATCGCCGACCCGCACGTGAACGCACAGCTGCCCGACCAGATCCGCGAGATCAACTCCACGGGCACCGACCTGCGCTTCATCGCGGTCAGCGGCGACCTCACCAACGACGCCAGCCAGGGGCAGTTCGACACCTATCGTCGCGGCACCCAGCAGTCGGCCGTCGGCGTGTGGCCGGCCGTCGGCAACCACGAGTACGCGAGCGGGTCGGCGTACGAGGACAAGATCGAGAACTACCGCAAGAACGTCGGCCCGGAGTGGTACTCGTTCAACTACGGCAACCGGCACTTCGTGGTGCTCGAGAACAACGGCTCGGCGCCGTTCGACGAGGAGCTGAACTGGCTCAAGGACGACCTCGCCGCGAGCGTTCCGCTCGACCGCGACCCCGCCGACGACATCGAGGTCGTCGTCCTCACCCACCAGCCGATGAACGTCCCGTTCGGCTCGCCCTCGACGTACGACGCCTTCGGTGACGTGCTCGAGCACTACAAGGCGCAGCTGATCCTGGTCGGCCACGAGCACTCCAACCACGTCGAGAACCACTCGGCGTTCGCCTCGACCGCCAAGCACATCCAGACCGTGTCGAGCTCCTACACGATCGACAACGCGCCGCGCGGCTTCCGCTACATCCATATGGCGGGCCCGGGCTTCGACAACCCGTTCCGGATGTACGGCGAGAACGAGCACCTCACCATCGTCAGCCCCGCGCCGGGCTCGAAGGTGCCGGCCGCGAAGTTCCCGGGCGTCCAGGTCAACGCCTACGACACCGGCGACGAGGTCGTCTCGGCGCGCTACCGGATCGCCGGCGACAAGAAGTGGACGCCACTGCGCCACAGCGGCGAGTTCACCTGGCAGGGCGACCTGCCCGGCCGACTGCGGAGGGCCGGTGAGCACGGCATCGACGTGGAAGTGGTCGACGCCGCGGGCAAGACCTGGACCAGGTCGGCGGACTTCACCCTCACCCGCGGCCCGGCGCTCAAACCGGTCGCCGGCGGCGACTGGAAGCAGCACCACGGCGACGAGGCCCACTCCGGTGTCGCGCCCGCGCAGGAGGCCGGCCGCCGCCTGGCCTGGAGCTTCCGCACCGACGGCACCTTCCTCACCGGGTCGCCGGTCATCCACGACGGCGTCGTCTACGCGGGCACCCGCGACGAGAACGGCGACGGCAACAGCCGGGTCCACGCCGTCAGACTCAAGGACGGCAAGGAGCTGTGGAACTTCACGGTGCCGCAGTCGATCCACGGCAGCCTGGCCTACGGCGACGGCCTGATCTTCGCGCCGACCCTCGGCTCGGAGCTCTACGCCGTGGACGCGGCGACCGGGAAGCTGCGCTGGAAGGCCGTCCCCGAGAAGGCGCCGGCCCCGAACAACCAGCGCACCTACGGCTACTACTCGCCGGCCGTCTCGGGCCACACCGTGCTCTGGCCCTATCTGACCCGCTTCGGCATCGGCAGCCAGGGCGTCCTGAAGGCGCTCGACACCCGCACCGGCGCGCAGATCTGGGCCTCCCCGATGTCCGGCGCGACCATGAGCGACGGCACGCCCGCCGTCATGGACGGCACCGTGTACGTCGGCAACGAGACCGCCGACCGCGTGCTCGCCTACGACCTGGCCACCGGCGCCCGCAAGTGGACCGGAGCCGAGTCCCTCGGCAGCTGGCAGGACGGCGTGCCGACCGCGGCCGAGGGCAAGGTCTTCATCGGCGCCAACAACGGCATCGCCGCCCGTGACGCCAGGACCGGCGCGACGCTGTGGACCTACCTGAGCTCCCGTTCCTCTCTCGTCTCGAGTGGCTCGACCCCGAGCGCCGCGGCCGTCAAGGACGGCGTGGTCTACATGGGCTTCCCGAGCGGCGCCGTCGTCGCCCTCGACGCCGAGACCGGCAACGTCTTCTGGGAACGGGTGCTGCCCGGTGACATCTACCACGGCGGCGTCATGTCCAGCCCGGTCGTGGCCGGCGGCACGCTCTTCGTCGGCGCCAACAACGGCAGGTTCTACGCCCTGGCCACCGACACCGGCCAGATCCTGTGGAGCCACGAGATCGGCACCTGGGTGGGCGCCGGCCCGGCCGTCAGCGGCAACACCGTCGTGACGGGCGCCTGGGACGGCAACCTCTACGCCTATGTGCCGGGAGGCGAGTCCGCGCCGCGCTGGGCGACGGTGACCGGCACGGTCAGCGACCGGGAGACGGGCGCTCCGATCGCCGGCGCGAAGATCACCGCCGTCGCCGCCGGTCAGGACACCGCGGTGACCAGCACCGACGCCAAGGGCCGCTACCGGATCGGCCTGCAGGCGGCGACCTGGACCGTCACGGCGGCCAAGCGCGGCCTGATCGCCGACGACCGCTCGGCGGCCGGCGTCACGGTCGGCGCCACCGGCGACGCGAAGGCCGACCTCAAGCTGGTCAAGGTGGCCCATCCGGTCGCCGGCAGGTCGACGTACGCGCCGGACTACGGCAACGGCAGCACGCGCACGGACGTCGTCACGGGCACGGAGTACTACTACCTGGCCAACGACAGGATCCGGGCGTCCGTGACGCCGTACGCCGGCGGCAACAACGGCGCCGGCGGTCTGGGCCAGGGCGCGCTGTCGGACCTCATGCTCAACGACGCGGCCGGCGCCGAGACCCTCGACTGGGGCGAGATGCTGCTGCGCCCGAGCCTCACGCCGCCCGACTCGTGGGACCGGCCGAACGACCAGCTCGACCTGCCCGACCTCGCCGTCGACGGCGCCGCCGTGGTCGGCAACGGCCAGTACCGGGCGGATCCGGCCATCAAGGCGCAGGTCCGCTACGAGACCCTGCCCGACGCTCCGATCGTGAAGATGACGGTCAAGCTGACCAACACCGGCACCACGGGCTACCAGGGGTACTTCAACTACATGATCGACCCCGACAGCTCGGTCGACAACGGCCGGATCCCGGGGTTCGGCGGCGTCAACCCGGGCCTGAAGACCTCGGGCTGGACCGGGAACTTCGTCTACGTCGGCGCCGACACGGCCACCACGAACGGCCAGGCCGCCCACGGTCTCGCGTGGGCGGCGGACATGCCGGCCGCGGTCGGCGCGTACGGCTACGTCGAGGGTCTCTACTACGACGCCACGATGGCGCCCGGTGCGAGCCGGCAGTTCAGCTTCTACCACCTGACCGACTACGCGACCGCCGGTGGCGACCCCACCCGCACCATCGCCAAGTGGGCCGACGAGATCGACCTGCGGGACGCGGCCGTCCCGGACGCCGCTCGCGCGGCCGGCACGGTCACCGCGGGCGGCGCCGCCGTCTCCGGCGCCCGGGTCGCCCTCGAGCAGGCCGGCACGGTGGTCGCGGTCACGAGCACCGACGCCCAGGGCAAGTACCTCCTCAAGGCCCCGGCCGGCCGGTACGACGTCCGGGTGTCGACGCTGGGCTACCAGACGGCCGCCGGCACGGTCACCGTGCCGGCGGCGGGCAGCGGCGTCGCCGACGTCGCGCTGAGCCCGGTCACGGTCGAGGCGAGCTACGGCAAGCGGATCGGCTCGGGTCTGGTCGAGGCGGGCCCCGGCGACGTCATGCTCGAGAACGACAAGTTCTCGATGGCGATCGCCGACGCCTACGACGACGCGCAGCTCTCCGGCGGCACCCGCGGCAAGCCGGTCGACATCGCCGTCCGCGGCAGGGCCGACCAGTTCGACTGGATCAACCTGCCCTACGTCTCGGCGACCCAGCCGACCGGCGGCAGCGCGTGGGACGTCCGGTCGGTGGCGGCGACCAGCGTCCAGATCGTCCAGGCGACCGGCGACAAGGCCGTCGTGCGGGTGTCCGGGCCGGTCAAAGGCTTCACGGGTCTGACGGCGACGACGACGTACACGCTGAAGCGGGGCGACGACTTCGCCACGGTCTCGACGGAGCTGAGCAACTCGGGCTCGGCTCCGCTCAGCGTGTGGACCGGTGACGCGATGGACCACGACGAGGCCGGCCAGGCCAGTGTCATCCCGGGCGCCGGCATCGTGACGCCGGGTACGGCGGCGGCGTACGTCCCGGCCAAGCCGTACATCGGCATGACCGGCACCGACCCGCAGGTCTTCGGTCTCGTCTACGGCACGCGGGCCGGCGCCTTCGACGTCTACTCCGCCGGCAACTGGGTGATGAGCCGGTTCAACGTCGAGGTGCCGGCGGGCGGCTCCTCCACCCTCACCCGCAAGCTCGTCGTCACCCCCGGCACTGACGCGGTGGGCATCCTCGACGGCGTCGCCGCGCCGTAACGCACATCCACCCCAGCGCACGGGGCCGGCCCGGAATCCGACCTGGGCCGGCCCCGTGGTCGCTCGCCGTGGGGGAATCCCTGATCCTCGATCCGCTTCGCCCGCCACCTCCCGGGCCGTTGATCCGGTCCCGGGGGGTGTCGCGCGCGGTCCGCTTCACCTACCGTTCTCCTTCGAGTGCGAGGGTGCGCCGCGCGGGCGGCACCGGCAGCGGCAAGGAGGGGATCGCGTGACCGATTCCGGTACGGGCTCCATCCCAGGGCGGACTCCCGCGTGGCGGTACGCCATCGGCATGTTCGGCACCTCGATCCCGATCAGCATGATCAAGGGGTCGATGATCCTCTACTACGTCGACATCCTGGGGCTCGACGTCCGCGCGTACGGTGTGGTCATGGTGATCTACGCGGTCATCGACGCCGTCGACAACCCGCTGCTCGGTCACCTGTCGGACCGCACGCGAAGCCGGTTCGGCCGGCGCCGGCCGTGGTTGCTCGTCGGCGCGCCGATGCTCGTGGCCTGCATGATCGCGTTCTTCTCCGCGCCGGCCTCACTGCGAGGAGCCGGCCTCGTGCTCTGGTTCGCGGTGTTCGCGATCCTGTGCGAGGCCTTCGACTCGATGCTCAACGCGAACTACGGCGCCCTGCTCCCCGAGCTGTATCCCAAGGAACGCGATCGCGCCGTCGCCAACGGTCTGCGCCAGGGCTTCCAGCTCCTGGCTCTGGTGATCTCGCTCGCGGTCACCCCGCTGCTGACGACGGAGGTGTTCGGCACCGAGGAATCCACCGAGGGCTTCCGGACCACGGCGGTCATCTACGGCGTGGTCGCGCTCGCCGTGATCGTGTTCATGGCGCTCGGCGCGCGGGAGAACCCCCGCTACTCCACGCGTGAGCAGCCGCTGCTGCTGCGCAGCCTGTGGTCCATCGTGCGCAATCCGATGTTCTGGACGGTGGGGCTCACCGGCGCCTGCTACGGGATCGCCATGGCCCTCGTGTTGTCGGGCGTCCAGCTGTACGTGCGGTATTCGCTCGGGCTCCCGGTCGGGAACGCCCTGTTCCTCCAGGGCGTCGTCATTCTCGTCTCGGCCGGCGGCCTCGCGGTGTGGACGCGCGTCGTCGCACGCCGCGGCGCCCTGTGGACCTGGCGGCTCGCCTTCGCGGTCCTCGCCGCCGGCTTCGCGGCCCTGTTCTTCGCCACCGGCCTGGTCACGGCGATCGCCGCGGGGATGCTCGTCGGGGCCGGATGGTCGGGAATGCTGGCCACGAACGACCTCATCGTCGCGCGCGTGCTGGACGCCGACGCCACGCGCAACGGAGAGCATCGCGAAGGGCTGTTCCTGTCCGCTTTCGGGTTCTTCGCCCGGCTCAACGGGATCGTGACGGGGCTCGCCCTCACATCGCTGGGCGTGTTCTTCGGCTACAACTCCGGCGACGATCCGGGCACCAGCACCGGGCTCGCGTTCCGGGTGTACCTGTGCGTGTACCCGTTCGCGCTGACGGTGGCCGGCGCGGTCGCGGCGCGGTTCATCTCGGTTCCGATCGAGCCGCCGCCCACGGCGGCCGAGCCGGTGGAGCCGCCGCCCGCCGGTCCCGCGGACGAGTCCGCCGTGGAGGGGCCCCGATGACCCGCCGCGTCGTGATCACGGCGGACGACCTCGGCCGTGAGCAGGGGACGACGGAGGTCGTCGTCGCGCTGCTCGCCGAGGGGCGTGTCAGCGCGACGACGCTCATCCCCGTCTCGCCCGCCGCCGAGCAGGCCGCGAGCCGGGTCCGCGGGCTCGGCTTCGTGCCGCGGCTGCACGTGACGCTCACGAGCGAGCGCGGGCTCCCGCGCTGGCGGCCGCTCGACGGCGCGGCGAGCCTCGTCGGCCCGGACGGGACGCTCAGTGACGATCCGTTCGTCCTCGGAGCCCGCGGCGAGGCCGGCGACGTCATGCGAGAGGCGGAGGCGCAACTGCGGTGGATGCGCGAACAGGACCTCACGCCCGAGGCGGCCGACTCCCACGCCGGCACCCTCTACGGCCTGCACGGCCGATCGTGGCTCACCCGGACGCTCCAGTGGTGTGCGGGCCACGGCCTCGCCTTCCGGCTGCCCCGCGACCCGGAGCCCTACGTCGGCGCGCCGCTCCCGCCGCCGCTCGCGGCCGCGCACGAGCGCGCCGTCGCCCTCGCCGACGCGCTCGGCGTGTCCATCCCGCAGACGATCGCGACCAACCGGCGCACGGCACACGAGCTCGGCGCGTACGAGCGGCTACGGGAGGACTACCTCCGCCGGCTCGCGGCCCTCCCTGAGGGCACGAGCGAGTTGTTCCTGCACCCGTCCAGGCAGGACGCGGTCACCGGGCCGGACGGCGTCGTGCGGGCCTGGGAGGCGCGGCTGCTGCGCGATCCGGTGTGGCACCGGGCCCTGGAGAGCGAGGGCGTCGAGGTCGTCGGGGGCTGGTGGACGTGACCCGGGAGCCGCCCGGGGGCCGATCCGCGGACCACCGGCCACGAGCCCGCGCTCAGGGCTTCGGCCCCGGCCCGGCGTCGTGGACGATCAGGGCCAGCTGAACCCGGTTGTCCAGGCCCGCCTTGGTGAGGATGCGGGAGATGTACCCCTTCACGGTGCCCACGCTCATGTGCAGCTCACCGGCGATCACCGCGTTCGGCTTCCCCTGGCCGACCGCGAGCGCCACCTCGCGCTCCCGTGCGCTCAGCCGTGCCAGCACCTGACGGGCGTCGGCACGCCGCCGGCTCTCCTCCTCGGGCACGAGGTGGGCGATCAGCTTGCGCGTGACGCCGGGCGACAGGACCGGCTCGCCCGCCACGACCTTCCGCACGGCGTCCACGATGCCCTCCGGCGGGGTGTCCTTGAGCAGGAACCCGCTCGCTCCCGACCGCAGCGCCCTGAACACCAGCTCGTCGGCGTCGAACGTGGTGAGCACCACCACCTCGGGCGCTCCCGCCTTCGCCCGCAGCCGCCGGGTCGCCTCGATGCCGTCGAGGCCGTTCATCCGGATGTCCATGAGCACCACGTCCGGCCTGTGCTCGGCCACGGCGCTCTCCACCTCGCCGCCGTCGGCCACCGCGCCGACGATGCGCAGGCTCGGGGCGCCTTCGAGCATCAACGTCAGACCGGCGCGCACGAGGGCGTCGTCGTCCACGATCAGCACCCGAATCGGCGCGCTCTCGTCGGCTCTCACCCGCGCCATGCTAGTCACGCCCTCACCGCGGCCACGGCAGCCGGCCTGCCAGCCGGAAGGCGCCGTCCGCCGTCTCGCCCCATTCCAGCCGGCCGCCGGCCAGCGACGCCCGTTCCGCCAGCCCGGCCAGGCCCGCTCCCGCCCCGGTCCCCGCGAGGGCGGACGGCCCGCCGTGAAGAGGGTTGCGCACCTCGACCACCAGCTCGACCCCCCTCGCGCCCGACACGAGCACGGTGACGGGCCGCCCGGGCGCGTGCTTGCGCGCGTTCGTGAGCCCCTCCTGCACGATCCTGTACGCGGCGCGGCCCGCCGCGTCCGGCGCCTCGGACAGGCGCACCCCGTGATCGCGCAGGTCTACCCGCATCCCGGCCCGCCGTGACTCCTCGACGAGCGCCCCGAGATCCACCCCACCGCCGGGCGGCGGCCCGGTGCTCGATGGCGGCGGTGGCGCCGGATCGCGCAGGACCGAGACGACGGTGCGCAGTTCCTCCAGCGCCAGGCGCGCGCTCGACCGGATCACCCCGGCGGCCTCCGCGACCCGGCCCGGTGTCGCGTCGACGTTGAACTCGAGCGCCCCCGCGTGCACCACCAGCAGCGACAACCGGTGAGCGAGCACGTCGTGCATCTCCCTGGCGATCTCGAGCCGTTCGGCGCGGCGGGCCTCCTCGGCGCGCAGCCGCTGGTCGGCCTCCGCCCGGTGAGCCCGCTCGGTCAGCGACAGCACCAGCTCCCTGCGGGTGCGCGCCAGCATCCCCCACACGGTCACCGCCACCCCGAACAGCACCCCGACCAGCGCCCACACCGGATAGGGCGCGAGCCCGGGCGGCCGCAACGCGAACCGCGCCAGCGTCGCCCCCACCCCCGCCGCCCCCACCGCGATCGCCACGCGCGGCCGCCGGTGCAGGGCCGCGATCAGCGCGGCGATGCCCGCCGCCACCGATGCGGAAGCGGCGGGCACCGACAGCGCGATCACGCCCAGCCCCGCGGAGACGGGCCACCTCCGGCACAGCCACACCCCGGCGCAGGCCGCCGCGCCACCCACCAGGTCGGCGGCCAGGTGCCGGCCCGGAGCGCCCGCCAGATCCCCCCAGACCACGGCCACCGCCGCGGCGAGCGCGGGCACGAAGCCGCCCAGGTCCACGACCCGGCCGCCTCGCGACCAGATCCAGCCGATCCGCGCCTCATCCGCGCTGGTCAGGGACATAACCGCCGATCGTAGCCCGCCCCGGGGCCCCACGTGGGCAACCGAGGTCACCCGTGGACCACGACCAAAGTCACCGGCGGAGGCGTCCGGAGCGCCGGGCGCAAGCGACTCCGGCTGCGACGATCCGGACGTCCGCAGGCAGAGAGGGGTTCCCGCCGTCCGGCACGCTGGCCCCCATGAACGCACCAGGCCCGCCGAAGGGCGGCCGACGCGCCGCGTCGCTCCTCGCGGTGATCACCCCGGCCATCGCCGAGCTCACGCTGGGCAACCCGCCGCTCAGCCGGATCTGGCTGATGCTCCTGTGGATCCCGATCTACGGCGCCGGCACGGTGCTGATCCGGGAGCTGGTGCGACGGCGCCGCAGGGGCGCTTCGTCGATCCTGCTGCTCGGACTGGCGTACGGCATCGTCGAGGAGGGGCTCGTACTGCAGGCGCTCACCAGCCCCACCATGTACGGGGCGGCCGGTTGGGCGCCGAGATTCCTCGGGCTGAACAGCGCCTATGCCGAGCTCAACCTGGTCTACCACGCCGTGTTCAGCGTGGCGCTGCCGATCCTGCTGACCGACCTGGCGTTCCCGTCCCTGCGCGACCGGCCGTATCTGGGACGGACGGGGGTCGTGGCGGCCGCGGTCGTGTTCGTGCTGGGCGGGCTGCTCCTGCGGGTGACCGTGGCGACCTCCGTCGATCCCGGCTACCAGGCGCCGCTCGCGGTGCCGGCGGGGTGCGCGGCCGCCGTGGCGCTGCTGGCGGTGGTGGCCTTGCGCGTACTCCCGCCCACCGGGTCCGGTGCGCCCATCGCCCGCGCGAGGTCCGGTACGCCCGCGGCGGTACCTCGGCTCTGGGTGGCAGGAGGGTTCGGGGCGGCGGCGGGGTTCGGCTATCTGGCGCTGCTGTTCCCGTTCGGCGGAGCCGTTCAGCCCGCCTTCACCCACGGCGGCTGGGTGGCGGCGCCGATGCTGGGAGGAGCTGTGGTCGCGGTGCTGGCCTGGTGGCTGACACGCCGCTGGACGGCGAGCCGCGGGTGGACGGACCGGCACAGCCTCTGCCTGGCCGGCGGGGCTCTGGTGGGGCACACCGCTTTCGGGGTGGTGGCCAACGCCGCCACCCTCGCCGACGAACTCGAGCTGTCCGCTCTGGGGCTGGTCATGGTCGGTCTGACAGGGCTGCTCGGCCGCCGGCTCCGGGCACCGATGCCGGGGAGATGACCCGGAAATTCCTTCCGCCGGATGTCGAGAACGTCGCCACGGCTCCGACCCACGGTGAAAGCAAGTATGAGCGGGGGCCGGACATGCGACGGCGAAGAGAACAGGAACCGCACATGCGTAAGATCATCTTCTGGGTGCACACGTCGATCGACGGGCACATCGACGGCCCGGACGGCGAGTTCGACTGGCCCGTGATGGGCGAGGAACTGTCGGCGTACTCCGAGGCGCTGAGCGACCGTTCCGACACCTTCCTGTACGGGCGCGGCGTCTGGGAGGGCATGGCGGCCTTCTGGCCGGACGCCGAGTCGATGTCGGACCACCCGCACGTCCTGGCGTTCGCTCCTCGCTGGCGCCGCACGCCGAAGATCGTGTTCTCGAGGACCCTGAAGGAGACCGGCTGGGCCACGCGGGTCATCGGCGACGACCTCGCCGGTCAGGTCGCCGAGCTCAAGCGGCAGGACGGCAAGGACCTGCTGCTCACCGGCGGCTCCAGCCTGGCCGCCGCGCTCACCGGCCACGGCCTGATCGACGAGTACCACATCGCGGTGCACCCGGTCGTGCTGGGCGGTGGCCGGCCGCTGTTCGCCCCGCGCGACAAGCGGCTCGGCCTGCGGCTGACCGGGTCGCGCACCTGCGATTCGCAGGTGGTGGTGATGCGGTACGACCGTGTCCGGCACTCGGACCGGTGATCCGCGCCCCGGTCCCATGGAGGCGTCGCCGGGCCCGCCGTCAGGTGCGGGGCTCCCGGGTCTGCGGGACGATCAGGCCCGTCTCGTAGGCGAGGATGACGGCCTGCGTCCGGTCACGCAGCCCCAGTTTCGCCAGGATCCGGCTCACGTGCGTCTTCACGGTCTCCTCGGTGATCACGAGCCGGCCGGCGATCTCCGCGTTGGACAGGCCGCGTGCCATCAGCCGCAGGACCTGCGTCTCGCGCGCCGTGAGCGTGCCGAGTTCGGGGACGGGCGTGTCCCGCGCCTGCGGGCGGAGCCGGGCGAACTCGGCGATCAGGCGGCGGGTCACGTTCGGCGCGAGGAGCGCCTCCCCGCGCGCGACGACCCGCACCGCCTCGAAGAGGGTCTCGGCGGTGACGTCCTTGAGCAGGAAGCCGCTGGCGCCGGCGCAGAGCGCGTCGTAGACGTAGTGGTCCAGGTCGAACGTCGTCAGGATGAGGACCCGGGTGCTCCCCGGCTGCGCGCCGGTGAGCCGCCGGGTGGCGGTGATGCCGTCCATGCCGGGCATGCGCACGTCCATCAGCACGACGTCCGGGCACAGGTCCGAGCAGAGCTCAAGCGCCTGCGCCCCGTCGGCCGCGGTGCCTGCCACCGTGAAGTCGGGCTGGGTGTCCAGCAGCGCGGCGAAGCCGGTGCGGACCACAAGATGATCGTCGGCGACGACGATCCGGATGTTCGGCGGCGAACCGGTCACCGGACGCCCTCCGTCTCGACGTGCCCTGTGTCCAGAGTGCCGGCCGGGGCCCGGCCCGGCATGGCCGGCAGGACGGCCTCGATCAGGAAACCGCCGTCCGGCGCGAGGCCGGAGCTCAGCGCGCCGCCGACCGCGGCGGCGCGCTCGCGCATCCCCGGCAGCCCGTGCCCGCCGCTGGACGACGCCCCGGGCGGCCCTGGCCCGTTGTCGCGGACCCGCAGGCGCAGCGCCTCGTCGGTGTAGACCAGTTCGACGTCGACCGCGGCGCCGGGCGCGTGCCGCCGCGCGTTGGTGAGGGCTTCCTGGACGATGCGGAAGGCGGCCAGTTCGACGCCGGAGTCAAGGGTCACGGGCCGGCCCCGCATGATCAGTCTCGTGCCGGCGCCGCCGGTGTTGCGGGCGTCGTAGAGCAGGTCGATGAGCTGCCCCAGGTCAGGCTGCGGGCGGCGGTCCTCGGCGTCCTCGATCTCGGTGTCCTCCCGCAGCACGCCGAGCAGCCGCCTCATCTCGGTCAGCGCGGCCCGCGCGGCGTCGCCGATCTCCGAAAGGCGCCGCGCCCCGGCGGCCGGCATGCCGGGAGTGGTCAGCCGGGCCGTCTCGGCCTGCACCGCGACCATGGAGATGTGGTGCGCGACGACGTCGTGCAGCTCGCGGGCGATGCGCGCCCGCTCGCCGCGGGCCGTGTGCTCCATCAGACGGCCCATGATCGCCTGCCGGGCCGCGCCGTGCCGTTCGGCGTCGACGTGGGCGCGCTGGGCGGACCCGGCCCAGGCCGCGACCGGCGTGAGCGAGGCCAGCACGACGGTGAGGACCTCGACCTCGCGCCCGGGAGCGCCGAACAGCGCCAGCAGGAGGAACACGACGGCCGCGGCCGGAGTGAGCAGCAGGGCGGCGCCGTGCCGCGGGCCCGCCCGGCCGAGCCGGTAGGAGACGATCAGGGCGGCGCAGAGACCCGCCACGGTCAGCGTGTGGAAGCCCGCCAGCGACAGGACCGCGACGGCGGAGACGCCCGCGGCGGCCACGGCGGGGGACAGGAAGGCCAGCGGCAGTGTGCCGGCCAGCCCGAGCAGGCTGAACACCAGGAGGTTCGACAGGCCCCAGCCGGAGACCGCGGCCCGCCAGATGGACTCGGCCGTCGCCGCGCCGCCGAGCAGCATGCCCGTCACGGCGGGAGGCTGTGGACCGGCCCCGATCTGCCGCCCCTCTCCCGCCGAGCCGCCACTGGTCAGGTCCATGCCCTCATTGTGCCTGCTCCAGCCGTTGGGCGGTCCCGTGATCATCGGCAGGGCCATCCCCGCCGCGGCCGGGGACGCAGGGGCGTGGAGGCGTGGAGGCGTAGAGGCGTTCGAGGAGTTCGAACGCCGAGATCACCTGCTTGCCGGCACCGCGGACGGCCGCGGGCGGTCGATCCGGCCGCCCGCGAGCTCCTTGGGAGGGACGTCCGCCGCCCCTTGAGAGGGACGTCCGCCGTCGCTCTCAGGAGGGACGGCGCGCGGGGAACGTCGCTCGTGACGGGGGCGGCGAAGATGGCTCCGCTCCGCGATGCCCGCCGCGGCCCACGTCCATAGCCTTGGATCCCATGGAAGCGACCATCGAAGTCTCCGGCCTGCGCAAGCGTTTCGGGCGCACCGTGGCCCTGGACGGGATGACGTTCAGCGTCCGGCCCGGCCTGGTCACCGGCTTCGTCGGGCCCAACGGGGCCGGGAAGTCCACGACGATGCGGGTGATCCTCGGGCTGGACGCGGCCGACGAGGGCGCCGCGCTGATCGGCGGGAAGCCGTACCGCGGCCTCCGGCACCCGCTGAGCCACGTGGGCTCGCTGCTGGACGCGGCCGCGCTCCATCCGGGCCGGAGCGCTCGCGGCCATCTGCTCTGGCTGGCCCACTCCCAGGGGATGGCCGCGCGGCGGGTGGACGAGGTGCTCGACCTGGTCGGCCTGACGTCGGCGGCCCGCCGCAAGGCCGGCGGCTACTCGCTGGGCATGCGGCAGCGGCTCGGGATCGCCGCGGCGCTGCTGGGCGACCCGGCGACGGTGATGCTCGACGAGCCGTTCAACGGCATGGACCCCGAAGGCATCGTCTGGATCCGCGGCTTCCTGCGGTCGCTGGCCGCCCAGGGCCGCGCCGTCCTGGTGTCCAGCCACCTGATGAGCGAGCTCCAGGACACCGCCGACCATCTGATCGCGGCCGGCCGCGGCAAGGTCATCGCCGACACCAGCGTGGCCGGCCTCATCGGGGCCGCGTCCGGGAACCGGGTCGCCGTGCGCACCGCCGCCCCGCAGGACACGATGCGGGTGCTCGCCGGGGCCGGCGCCACCGTGGCGGCCATCGGCCGGGACACCATCACCGTCTCCGGGTTCGCCCCCGACCGCGTCGTGGCCCTCCTGAACGGGGCCGCGGTGCCGTTCTCCGAGGTGTCGGCCCACCGGGCGAGCCTCGAGGAGGCCTACATGGAGCTCACCCGCGACGCGGTCGAGTTCCGCGCCCCGGCGTCCCCGGAGGTGACGCGGTGACCGCCACCCTGACCTCTCGCCCGCCAGGCCGCAGGACCGGGCGGGACGGCTTCCTCCAGCTGCTGCACGCCGAATGGACCAAGTTCAGGACGGTCACGGGCTGGGTCGGCGGCATGCTGGTCGCGGCGCTGCTGGTGGTGGCGGTCGCGCTGCTCGCCGGGCTCAGCAGTGACCAGGAGGGCGCACCGCCCGTCCCGATCGGCCCGGGTGGCCGGCCGGTCACCGACAGCTTCTACTTCGTGCACCGGACGCTCGCGGGGGACGGCGCCGTCACCGTCTCGGTGTCCGAGCTCCAGAGCCGCATCGCCAGTGGCCCCGGCGGCCCGCGGCCCGGGAGCGTGCCGTGGGCGAAGGCCGGGCTCATCGTCAAGGAGAGCATCCGCCAGGGATCACCCTACGCGGCGATCATGGTCACGAGCGGTCACGGCGTGCGGATGCAGGACGCCTACGTGCACGACACCGCGGGCCCCTCCGGCGCGGGCTCCGCCGGGTCCCCCCGCTGGCTGCGGCTGGAGCGCGCGGGCGACACGGTCACCGGTTACGCCTCCGCCGACGGCACGGACTGGACCAAGGTGGGCGCCACGCGGGTGAGCGGCCTCGGACGGACCGCGCAGGTCGGGATGTTCGTCGCGTCCCCGCCCGCCGTGGAGGGCCTGGGGACGGTCGGCACCGTCTCGACGGCCGTCTTCGATGACCCGCGCTTCGAGGGCGGCTGGACCGGTGGCGAGTGGGCCGGCGAGGCGGTGGGACAACACTCGCCCACCTTCTCCGGATACCCGGATGGCGGGACGGGGTCGGTCACCCAGTCCGGTGGCCGGTTGACCGTGACCGGCGCGGGCGACATCGCGCCCGCCGTCCGCGAGACCCTGCCGACCGGCGGCACCCTCCGTGACATCCTCACCGGCACGTTCGCCGCGCTGATCGCGGTGATCGTCGTGGGGGCGCTGTTCATCACCGCCGAGTACCGGGACAAGATGATCCACATCACCCTGGCAGCCAGTCCGAGGCGGAGCCGGGTGCTGGCGGCCAAGGCGATCGTGCTGGGAGCGGTGAGCTTCGCCGCCGGGCTGGTGGGGACGCTCCTCGCGGCCCCGATCGGCAGGAAGCTCGCCGGGGACAACGGCGTCTACATCTTCCCGGTGGACTTCCCGACCGGGCTGCGGGTGGCGCTCGGGACGGCGGCGCTGCTCGCGACCGCCTCGGTCCTGGCCCTGGCGGTCGGCGCCATCCTCCGGAGCGGCGCCGGCGCCGTCACCGCCGTCATCGTGGCGATCGTGCTGCCCCACATCCTGATCGCGGTCCCGTTCATGCCCGCGAGCGCGGCGAACTGGCTGGCCCGGGTGACGCCGGGGGCGGCCTTCGCCGTCCAGCAGACGCTCGTGGAGTACCCCCAGGTCGCGAGCCACTACACGCCCTACTACGGCTACTACCCGCTGGCGCCGTGGGCCGGGTTCGCCGTCCTGGCCGCCTACACGGCGGTGAGCCTGGCCGTGGCCGCCGTCCTGCTCGGCCGGAGGGACGCATGAGGCTCGCCCTGCACGCGGAGTGGACGAAGATGCGGACCGTCGCGGGCCCACTGTGGCTGCTGCTCGGGACCGTCGCGGCGATGGTGGCCGGGAGCGCCGGGGCGACGTCGGTGGTGAGCTGCGCCGCCGGCGGCTGCGGCGGCGACACGCCCAAGCTCGCCCTCATGGGCGTCCACCTCGGCCAGGCGCTGGTCGCCGTCCTCGCGGTGCTGACCATCAGCGGCGAGTACGGCTCGGGCATGATCCGCACCACCCTGGCGGCGGTGCCGCGGCGGGCGACCGTCTTCGCGGCCAAGGCCGTCACCCTCACCGGCGTCGTGGCCGTCGGCGGGACCGCCGCCGTCCTCGGGGCGGTGCTCGCCGGGCGGCTCGTCCTGCCCGACGTCGGCGACCGGGCCCTGTCCCTGACCGGCGGGCCGACGCTGCGGGCGGTCTTCGGGACGGTGCTCTACCTGATCCTGGTCGGCCTGCTGAGCCTCGGTGTCGCGACCGCCGTGCGGGACTCCGCCATCGGCATCGGCGCCGTCCTCGGCCTGCTGTACATCGTCCCGATCGTCGCCCAGACCATCGGCGACCCGGACTGGCAGCGCCTCCTTGCGAAGATCGCGCCGATGAGCGCCGGGCTCGCCATCCAGGCCACCACCGACCTGGGCGGCCTGCCCATCAGCCCCTGGGCCGGGCTCGGGGTGACCGCCGGGTGGGCCGCCGCCGCGCTGCTGGCCGGCGGCCTGCTGCTGCGGAGGCGCGACGCCTAGTCGCGCGGGCGCCCACCCGGCGTCCCGCTCATACGCTGTGGTCCTCGGGCTCGGCGTCGCGGACGACGCCGAGCGTCATGCGGTGGAACCCACCGTCGAGGACCGGGAGTGCGCCGTCAGGCTCGGGCCCACTTCTGGTTGGCGCCGCCGTGGCAGGTCCAGATGTGGACCTTGGCGCCGTTGGCGGTGCCGCTTCCGGAAACGTCCAGGCACTTGTTGGCCCCGACGGCGGTGATGCTGCCGTCGGTGTTCAAGCGCCACTTCTGGTTGTTCTGGCCGTTGCAGTCCCAGATGACGACACTGGCGCCGTCCGCTGTTCCCGCGCCGCTGACGTCCAGGCACTTGTTGCCGTAGACCCGCAGCTCACCCGCGCTGGTCGTGGTCCACCGCTGGTTGGCCTGTCCGTTGCAGTCCCAGATCTGCGCCTGCGCGCCGTTGGTCTGCGAGGCGCCGTTGACGTCCAGGCACCGTCCCGACCCCGCACCCTTGAGCGCGCTCGTCGCCGGCGGGTTGCCCGTGGGCGTGACCGTGGGTGTGGCCGTGGGCGTGACCGTGGGAGTCGGCGACGGCGACGGGTTGCCGCCTCCGAACTGCGTGAAGAAGCTCCACACCACCGGCCTGGTCCAGGAGTTCTCCCCGGGTTCGAAGTCACCGGACTTCCCGTCGGAGGGGTTCGGGGTGTGGCCCGCGTCGAACGCCGCCCATGCGACCGGATACCCGGCCCGGCACCCCGAGTAGTAGGTGACGATGTGCGTCAGGCTGCCCTGCGCCGGCTCCGGCGGGTTCTGGGCCGTGCAGCCGTTGTTCCTGACGAACCTGTCGCGCAGCGACCGGCCCGTCGAGATGTTGAGCACCGGGTCCCTGAGGCCGTGCAGCCCGATGTAGGCGACGGGCTCGGTCCCGCCACTGCACCCGCTGAGCTGTCCGCCGGAGTAGACCGCCACCGCGCGGAAGACCGTCGCCCGGTTGCACGCGAGCGAGTAGCTCATGCCGCCGCCGTAGCTGAAGCCCATGGCGAAGCGCTGGGAGGTCTCGACGCAGAGATCGGCCTCGATCCGCTTGATCATGTCATCGACGAAGGTGGTGTCCTCGCCGCCGGAGTTGGCCCAGCCGTTGTTGAGGCCCTGAGGCGCGACGAAGATCGAGGTGTTGTTCGACAACGCCCTGAGCCCGTAGTAGGACCAGGGATATCCGCTGGTTCCGCCCGAGTCGACGTCGTTGGCGGTGCCGCCGTTCCAGTGGAACCCGAAGATCAGCCGGTAGGGGGTGTTGTTGTTGTAGTTGTCGGGAATCCGCAGGATGAAGTTGCGATTCTTCCCGCTGGTCGTGATCGACTGCGAGCCGCTTCTCAGCGTCGGCGTCTTGCCGCATCCGGCGGTGGCCGCGAGAGCGCTCTGTCCGGTATGCGACGTGGGCGCACTGGCACCCAGCGCCATCTGCGCCGACGTGGTCAGGACGAGCACTGCCGCGGTCGCGATGGCGGTGAAGAGGGACCGATTCCTCAGCATCACGAAGTTCCCTTTGCGGTTGTCATGGTGGCACACGTAGATGGGGAAGCCATTTCCTCCACCTTTCCGGTGGTGAGGGCGTCAGCCGGTCGGAATTCCTGGCCTCCGACTCGGTGAACACCGGATCGACGCCGCGCGGCCGTGTCCTGCCGATCGATGCTCGACCGGCGACGCACGAGCCGCCCCGTCGAGTTGTGGAATGTTAGCGCTAACTCAACGCCGTGCCTTCGGGATCTCCTTGTCTCACGGGGGGCTGGAGGCGACGGTGCAGCGGAGCAAATATGATCGTGATGGGACCTGTCAAGGCCCGGCCCGCCCGGCGTCGCGGGCCATCGCGTGAGACGACCCGTCGCTGCGGCAGGTGGCCAGGGCGAGCGTCTCTGGTCACCCCTGGCGGGCCGTCCTGAAAGTTTCAGTGCCCGTGTCGAATCGATTCGTCCAAGGCCATGCGCCGAAAGCGACGCCGCGTGCGCCGCCATGGCGTGGTCGGCCTCGACCGTGCCTCAGGGGCGGCCGGCGCGCCACGGCGGGATCGATCGTCAGGCGGCGGTGATCCCGCCGTCGACGGCGAGCGCGGCTCCGGTGATGAAGCCGGTTTCGGCGCTCAGCAGGAACGCGGCGAACGCCGCGATCTCCTCCGGCCGGGCGATCCGCCCGAGCGGGTGCATCGCCGCGGCCGCGCGCAGGGACTCCTCCGGGGTCGGGCCCAGGTTGGCGCGCAGCAGCGGGGTGTCGACGCCGCCGGTGACCAGGGCGTTGATCCGGATGCCGGTCGCGGCCGTCTCGAGTGCCGCCGAGCGGGTGAGCCCGATGACGCCGTGCTTGGCGGCGCTGTAGGCGGCCATGCCCGCCGCTCCGACGACGCCGAGGTTGGAGGCGTTGTTCACGATGGAGCCGCCGCCGGCCGCGCGCAGCGCGGGGATCTGGTGCTTGAGGCTGTAGAAGACGCTGCTGAGGTTGAGCGCCAGTTCGGCGTGCCAGGCGTCGTCGTCGATGTCGGTCACCGGGCCGGTGGCGGTGGCGGCGCCGACGTTGTTGAACGCGCCGTCGAGCCGGCCGTACCGGCTCACCGCGTGCCGGACCAGATCGGCCACCTCCGCCTCCACCGTCACGTCGGCCGGTGCGAAGGTGACCTCGCCTCCGGCGGCGCGCAGCTCGGCGGCCAGCGCGTCGCCGGCCTTCTTGCCGCGCGCGGCCAGGACGAGCTTCGCGCCCTCGGCGGCGAGCCGCTCGGCGGTGGCGCGGCCCATGCCGGAGGTGGCTCCGGTGATCAGGATGACCTTGCCTGCGAAACGTGCGGACACGACTGCTCCTATGTCGGAATCGGTGAAGATCGGTGAAGATCGGTGAAGATCGGTGAAGATCGGTGACGTCAGAAGGTGAGCACGAGCCGGCCGCGCAGGCCGCCGGCCTCGAGCCGCCGGTGCGCCTCGGCCGCCTCGGCGGCGGGCAGGGCCGCCGCGACGCGCGGGGTGATCGCGCCCGACTCGGCGAGCCGGCGGATCTGGTGCAGCTTGTCCGTGCGTCCCGCGTAGTCGGGGACGAACGTCGTCCGCACCGAGACCCGGCCGCCGCCGTCGATCTCGTGGCCGCCGGGTTCGTCGCCGGTGCGGAAGCGGGCGTAGACGCCGCCGTCACGGAGGGCGCCGAGGAGGCCCGGCCCGGCCAGCGCCGCGTCGGCGACCGCGTCCACGCCGCCCGGATACCGGTCCAGGATGCGTGCGGCGACGTCGGATCCTCTGGCCACGACGTCGGCCGCGCCCAACCGGCGGACCAGGGCCTCGTCGGCGGGCGCGGCGTCGGCGAGCACGGTCAGCCCCGCGTGCCCGCCCATCTGGACCAGGTAGCCGCCGAGTGCCCCGGCGGCGCCGATCACGGCGAGGACCGAGCCGGGCGCGAGCGCGAGCAGGTCGAGCGTCAGCTGCGCGGTGAGCCCGTTCATCGGCAGCGTCGCGGCCGCCACGTGATCGGCGCCCGCCGGTGCGCTGACGACCCAGCCGGCCGGCAGCACCACGTACTCGGCGTAGCCGCCCGCGGCCTGGCCGACCGGATGCACCATCGCCATCACCGGCTCACCGAGGGACAGATCGGTCCGCGTCCCCGGGCCGATCTCGTCGATCACACCGGCGATGTCCATTCCGGGGACGTAGGGAGCCGGTATCCCGGCGAACGCCTGCGCGAGCCCGCCGGAGCGCAGCAGCGTGTCCGCCGGGTTCACCGCGGCCGCGTGGACCCGCACCCGGACCTCACCGGGCCCGGCATGTGGTTCCGGCAGCTCGACGAGCCGCAGCACGTCGGGTCCTCCGAACTCATAATGACCGACCGCTCGCATAGTCCCAGCTCCTTGATGGTTCTCGATGTATACCAGGTCCGACATCCGTACCCTGGCATCGATGCGGAGGACGCGGCAAGAAGGCACTTCGACGTGCGCAGGTATCCCCGGGAGAACCGTTCCCAGGTGGAGCCCGGTACCTGTCGTATACTGCGAACCGTGACGCATCCGCTCATGGAGGTGGACGGCGCCGGCCTGAGCGAGCAGGACCGGCGAGACCTGATCCGCGGCGTGCTCGAACGCATCGGCGACAAGTGGTCGGTGGTCGTCATCTGCCAGCTCGGCGACTCCACCCGGCGGTTCAACGAACTGCGCCGGATGAGCGAGCCGATCACCCAGCGCATGCTCAGCGCGACACTACGAGGGCTTGAGCGGGACGGCCTGGTGACGCGCACCGTCTTCGACACCAAACCCCCGCGGGTCGACTACGCGCTGACCCCGCGCGGGCACACGCTGCTCGAGATCGTCCGCACCCTGGCCGGATGGGCGGAGGACAACGCCGCCGGCATCCTGCACTCCAGAACGGCCTTCGACGCCCGCTGACCTCCGGGGAACCGGTCTCGGTGACCGTCTCTGGTCGTCCGCGACGATCCCCGGAGAGGGAAAAGGCCTCGAGCCTCAGAAATCGTTACGCATCGGGATCAGCGGGCGGGGGCCGGGGTGTCGTCGGGGGTCTCGGGGCGGCGGTGTCCGAGCGCGGTGCCGAGGGCCGCGCCGCCGACCGTGCCCACGGCCCAGAAGACGATCATGACGACGAGGAACTCCGGGCGCAGCACGTCGAGGACCGCCGCCTGCCAGGTCGGCGGCACCGCGTCGCCGGTGCTCAGGTAACCGGCCTGCCGGCGCATCCAGACCACCGCCTCGGGAAGGCCGACGGCGATCACCGCCACCAGGGCGGCGAACCCGGCCAGGGCTCCGGTGTGCAGCCCTGAGCCGAATGATCGGTCGCGCCAGGCGGCGGCGAGCGCGACCGCGAGCAGCAGGACGCTCGGGCCGGCGATCCAGAAGTCGAGCACGCCGCCCCGGTCGTGCGCCAGTGACCAGCGCGAAGCGGCGAACGACCCGCCCGCCACGACGACCGCCACCCCGGCGGCCTTTGCCCACGCGCCGTGCGCACGCCCGGACCGCAGCGCGGCCCACGCCCCGCTGAGGGCGAACCCGCGGCGCTCGGCCGGCGGGTCGATCGCCGCGAGCTCGGCCCGCAGCGCGGCGCCCCACGCGGACCGGCTCCCCGGCAGGTCCGCGACGGCCACGTCGATCACGAGTTGCCAGACGTCGCCTGCCGCGTGCCGGCGCCCCGCGGCCGTGGCGCGGGACCCGAGCGCGGCCCCGAGGACGGGCCACGGCAGGGCCCAGATCAGCGCGGCGAGGAAGACCTCGAACGGTCCGAGCAGCTCGCCGCGGCCGAGGATCACGACGGCGGGGAACGTGCCGGGCTCCGCCAGGTAGGCGGCGCGCAGCGGCAGGTGCGCGGACGCGGTGCCGGCGGCGACGGCGGCGAGCGTGAGCAGCCCGGCGACGGTTCCGGCCCCGAATCCGCGGGCGCGGGCCACGGCGGACGCGGCCACGCCGGCGAGCACGGCGCACACGACCGCCGCGAGCAGCCCGAGCGTCGCGGTCAGCAGCAGCACGTCGAAGCCCCAGCGCGGGCCGCCGGTCGCCGTGGCGAGATAGGAGCGCTCCAGGCCGGCGGTGAGCACTCCGGCGGCGACGGCGATCAGTCCCGGCCACAGCGGGCGCCGGGCGCCGTCCCGCAACGCGGCCCGGGCGCGGGCGGCGAGCGAGCCCGCACCGCCTCGGCGCACGGCGTCGCGCAACCGGATCGCGAGCACCACGATCGCGAGCAGGGGCGCCGGTGCGAGCACCACCACCAGGAGAACGAGGAAGACGAGCATCGAGGGCCTCCGAGACGGCAGGGGCGGGCCGGGATCGAGCGGTCGCGGTCAGGTGGTCCTGGGCGTCAGCCGGGCCGCGCCGGGGGTGCGCGCCCCTTCGCCGGCGGGCGCCGGCGCGACGGTGCGCGCGAGCTCGGCGCCCGCGGCGGTGAGCCGGTACAGGTGCCTGGCCGGCCGCCCGCGCGGCGGGTCGGTCTCCCAGGAGGTCTCCACCTGCCCGCGCTCGGTGAGGCGGATGAGGATCGGGTACACCGTGCCGGCCTTCAGGCCGAGGCTGCGGCACAGGTCGTAGCCGTGGCTCCAGTCCGCACCCGTCTCGGCGAGGGCGGTGAGCACGGCCGCGGTCTGCGGGGAGGGGCGTCGTGCGCGTACCATGACTCCAATATCTACCTAGGTAGACTTATTGCGCAAGTCCCGGCCGTGTCCTGTAACGACGTCATCGCGAGCGTGCGGGAGCCGGGAGGTCCGGCGCCGGCGAGCCTCTCGCCCGCCGCCGCGCCCCCGGCGATCCCGGTGATGTCCGAGCGCCTCCCGCGCGCCCCTTTCCGATTCCGGGGGCGCGCCGCCTGGACGTGGGCCCGCGGCCCTACTGCAGTCCGGCGCGGACGGAGGTGATGCGCTGGGTGTTGAAGCCGAGCCAGTGCATGCGGCCCAGGTAGCGCGCGTGCTCGACCTTCAGGCAGCGGTCCATGATCACTGTCGCACCGCCGTCCTCCGCGATGCGCGCGCCCTCCTCGTTGATCACGCCGAACTGGCACCACAGGGCGCCGGCGCCGATCGCCACGGTCTCGCGCGCGATCTGCGGCAGCGCGTCCGGCGCGCGGAAGACGTTCACGATGTCCACCGGCACGGTCACGTCCGTCAGGCTCGCGTAGCACGTCTCCCCGAGGATCCGCGTCTCGCGGGGATTCACGGGGATCACGCGGTAGCCGTGCCGCTTGAGGTAGTAGCCGACGAAGTGGCTGGCTCGCAGCTCGTTGCCCGACAGGCCCACGACCGCGATGGTCTTCGCGCCGTGGAGCACGCGCTGGATCGCGAACGGGTCCTGGTAGTGCCCGAGATCGGTCATGCTCGCTACCTCTTTCCCGCTGTCGCGGCGACGTGCGCGAAACTCTGCTCCAGGTCCCAGACCAGATCCTCGACGGACTCGGTGCCGACCGACAGCCGCACCGTCCCCGGCGCGATGCCGGCGGCCCGGAGTTCGTCGTCGCCCAGCTGACGGTGCGTCGTGCTGGCAGGGTGGATGATCAGGCTTTTGGCGTCGCCGACGTTCGCCAGGTGGGACCAGAGCGTCACGCCTCGAATGAGGTCCTGCCCGCCGGCCCGGCCGCCGGCGCAGTCGAAGGAGAACACCGCGCCGGCGCCGCGCGGCAGGTACTTCTCCACCAGCGGCCGGTATCTGCTCGACGGCAGGCCGGGGTGGGTGACGTTCTCCGCCAGCTCGTGCGACTCGAGGAACGCCGCGACCGCCCGCGCGTTCTCCACATGGCGTTCCATGCGCAGCGACAGCGTCTCGAGCCCTTGCAGGAACAAGAAGGCGTTGAGCGGCGCGAGCGCCGCGCCGAGATCGCGCAGGGTCTCGGCGCGGAGCTTCATCAGGTAGCCGTAGGTCCCGAAAGTCTCGTGGAACCGGAGGCCGTGGTAGGCCGGAGACGGATCGGCGACCACGGGGAACCGCCCGTTGGACCAGTCGAAGGTGCCGGCCTCGACGACGACGCCGCCGATGCTCGTGCCGTGACCGCCGATGAACTTGGTCGCCGAATGGATCACGATGTCGGCGCCCCATTCGATCGGGCGGCACAAATACGGCGTCGCGAACGTGTTGTCCACGATCAGCGGCAGCTCGTGCTCGTGCGCGATGGACGCCACGGTCTCGATGTCCAGAACGTTCCCGGCCGGGTTGCCGATCGTCTCGCCGAAGAAGGCCTTCGTGTTCGGGCGCACCGCCCGCCGCCACGCGTCGGGGTCATCGGGATCGACCCACGTCAGCTCGACGCTCATCTTGCGCAGCAGGTGCTTGAACTGGTTCACCGTCCCGCCGTAGAGCGCGGAGGACGACACGACGTGGTCGCCCGGCTCCAGCAGCGTGAAGAGCGCGGCCGTCTGCGCGGCGATGCCGCTGGCGAACGCCACCGCGCCGGCGCCGCCCTCCAGGTTCGCGACGCGCTCCTCGAACACCGCGACGGTCGGGTTCATGATGCGCGAGTAGGTGTTCCCGTACTCCTGGAGGTTGAAGTACGCCGCCGCCGACTCCGGGTCCTCGAACACGTAGCTGGTCGTCTGGAAGATCGGCACCGCACGGGCGCCGGTGTTCGGGTCGGGCCGTTGACCGGCGTGCAGTTGTCGTGTCTCGAATCCGAACGCGCGGGCCTGCTCCGCGCGGGGGAACTTGTCGGTCACCGGTGCCTCTTCCTCGAAACGTCATCCGCCGGCCAGGAACCGGCGGACGATGGGCGTCTGACGCGCTTCCTCGAGCAGGAAACAGTCGTGGCCGTACGGCGCGTCGATCACCCGCAGCTCGACCGGCTTGCCGAGCGCGCCGAGCGCGTCCGCGATCTCCTTGGACGCGGACGGCGGGTACAGCCAGTCGGAGCTGAACGCGATCAGCAGTGTCCGCGCCGAGACGGGTTCGAGTGCCCGCGCGAGCGATCCGCCGCCATGCTGCCGGGCGAGATCGAAATAGGTCAGCGCACGCGAGGTGAAGAGATACGTGTTGGCGTCGAAGCGCTTGACGAACGAGTCGGCCTGGTGGCGCAGGTAGCTTTCGACCTCGAACTCCGGTTCGGTGACCGTGTGGCGGATGTCGTCGGCGAACTGCAGTCGCCGGCCGAACTTGTCGTTCAGGGCCGGTGCGGACAGGTAGGTGATGTGGCCGACCATGCGCGCCACGCCCAGGCCGGCGTGGGGCGTGCGGCCTGTGCCGTGATAGTGGCCGCCCTGCCAGGCGGGGTCGCGCATGATGGCCTCGCGCGCGATCGCGTTCCAGGCCACGCCCTGCGGGTGCAGGGCGTGGGTGCTGGCGATGGCCACGATGGCGTCGACCTGGTCGGGGAACAGGACGGCCCACTGCAGCGCCTGCATCCCGCCGAGCGAGCCGCCGGCGACCGCCGCGAGCCGCTCGATGCCGAGGACGTCGAGGAACGCCCGCTCGGTGCGCACCATGTCCGCGACCGTGATGACGGGGAAGCCGGACCCGTACGGCTCGCCGGTCGCCGGGTCGATCGACGACGGCCCCGTCGTCCCGCGGCAGCCGCCGAGCAGGTTCGTGGAGATGACGAAGAAGCGGTCGGTGTCGAACGCCTTGCCGGGGCCGATCATCCCGTCCCACCAGCCGAGCCCCTTGCCGGCCGCGCCGTCGCGCTCCGCGGCCCCGAAGCCGTCGCGCGTGCCGCTCTCGGACGGCGTCTTCGACAGACCGGCCGCGTGGGCGTCGCCGCTGAGCGCATGGCACACCAAAATGACGTTGTCCCGCGCGGGCGAGAGGGTGCCGTAGGTCTCGTACGCCACCCGGATCGGATGCAGCGACCGCCCGCACTCCAGCGGCACCGGTTCGGGCAGATCGAGGTACCGCGTTTCGACTTCGCCGACCGAGCCGGCTGAGAGCGTCGAAGCTGACACCATGGGCTGGATCATACCTAGTCATGTTCCCACCGGCCAATGTATTGTCAAGAATCCCGATGGGAAATAGGGGAAAAGTGAAAGGGGTATCACGCGGCATGACCACGATCGACAACGGAGTCAACGTCCAAGCTCTGCTCGACGCGCGCGAGGCGCTGAAGGGCGCGCCCGAGGCCGCCCAGTTCACCTGGCGGGCGTCCTCCAAGTGGGAGAACGGCGTCCACAGCACGACGACGATCCAGAACTTCTTCGGCCTCGGGCAGGAGCAGAGCCACAAGCGCGAGACGGTGTTCACCGCCGACCACCCCGAGGTCTTCGCGGCGGAGGACAACGGCATCACGCCGATCGAGTACCTCCTCGTCGGCCTGGCGAGCTGCCTGACGGCCGGCGTGGCGTCCGTCGCGCAGAACCGCGGCATCCAGCTGCGCTCGGTCGAGTCGACCGTCGAAGGCGACCACGACATCCGCGGGATCCTCGGCGCCGACAGTGACGTGCGCAACGGCTTCAACGACATCAAGGTGACGTTCACCATCGACGCGGACGCCTCCAAGGAGGACATCGAAGCGCTGGTCGCCCAGTCGCAGAAGCGCTCCGCCGTGTTCGACGCCCTCACCAACCCCACGAACGTCACCGTCGAAGTCGCCTAGGGAGGCCGGGCCATCGAACGCACCACCACGGTCGTCATCGGCGCGGGGCACGCGGGCCTGGCCGCGAGCCACTTCCTCCGCGGCCGGTCGGTCGACCACGTCGTGCTCGAGCGCGGCGAGGTGGCGAACTCCTGGCGGCGCGAACGCTGGGACTCCCTGCGGCTGCTCACTCCCAACTGGCTGAGCCGCCTGCCGGGCCGGCACTACCAGGGCCCGGACCCCGACGGCTACATGACGATGGGCGAAGTGATCGAGTTCATCGAGCGCTTCGCCGCCGTCTCACGCGCTCCCGTCCGCACCGGCACGAACGTCACCTCGGTGCGACGCGCCGGCGACGGATACCGCGTGACGACGAGCCGCGGCGAGATCGGCTGCCGGGCCGTGGTGATCGCGAGCGGCGCCTGCAACCGGCCGGCGGTGCCGCAGCTCGCGGAGGCGGTGCCGGCGTCCGTCGCGCAACTGACGCCGTTCGGCTATCGCGGCCCCGCCCACCTGCCAGACGGGGGCGTGCTCGTCGTGGGAGCGTCGGCCACCGGCGTGCAGCTCGCGGCGGAGCTGAGGCGGTCGGGGCGGCCGGTGATCCTCTCGGTGGGGGAGCACGTGCGGTTGCCGCGCCTGTACCGCGGGCGCGATGTGCTCTGGTGGATGGACGCGTCGGGCGTGTGGGACGAGCGCCATGACGAGGTCGACGATCTGACGCGGGCCCGGCGGCTCCCCTCACCGCAGCTGGCCGGCACCCCCGAGCGTGAGACGCTCGATCTCAACACGCTCGCCGCGATGGGCGTGGAGCTGGTGGGCCGCTGGGCGGCCGTGCGTGACGGCCGCGCGCTGTTCTCCGGTGGCCTGCGCAACGTGTTCTCGCTCGCGGACCTCAAGATGCGGCGCCTGCTGGAAGCCTTCGACGCGTGGGCCCGGGTTCACGGGCGCGACGCCGAGTTCGGTCCTCCCGAGCGTTTCACGCCGACACGCGTGCCCGAGTCGCCGCGATGGCAGCTCGACCTGCGCGGCGGCGAGATCCGCGCGATCGTGTGGGCGACGGGATTCCGGCCCGACTACGGGTGGCTCGACGTGCCCGTGGTCGACGCGAAGGGCCGGCTGAGCCACGAGGGCGGCGTGGTCGAGAGCCCGGGACTGTACGCGCTGGGACTGCCCGTGCTGCGGCGGCGCAAGTCCACCTACATCCACGGCATCGAGGACGACGCGCGCGAGGTGATCGATCACCTCGCGCGCCACCTGGCCGCACGCCGATGAACCCGCCACGTCCGCCGCCGGTCATGGCCGCCGGGTCCGGCGTCGTCCGCCGCGCGCGCCCCGCCGCGTGAGTCGATCCCTACAGGTAAAGGCTAGAGATCAGCCCGCCACCCCCGGTGGCGGGGCTGGTCGGGAGGGTGTGGCGGCGAGGCGCCCCGCCCTTTCGCCGCACCCCCGACGCCGGCACGGAGTCGCCTGGCGTCTGACCGAAGGACGGCCGTCCTAAAAGCCAACTATTTAGGTAGGTATAGACAGATATCCGGGATCCGGAGTAGCCTCCGGCCAAGGCCATACCGTCCGCGCCCGGCAGGGTCGCGCCCTGGCGCGGCGATCAGGCGGCAGGCCCGTCGCGTGACCAGCAGTACCGGTGTCCCCACGCCGGCGTGACGACAGGAGGTGAGGACCATGTCCCTGGTCTTCCGCCGGCACATCGACCCGCGGCGCGTCGCCGGCGCGCTGTGCCCGCGCTGACCCGTCGCCGGTTCACTCCGACCGAGCCCCGCCCACGTCACCGCCCGCCGGCCATCGATCGGCGGACGGGCCATCGTGGCGCCCTCCGATCAGGAAGTGGTCACTGCTCATGCCCGATTCGTTTCCCCCGCTGCACCTCGCCGTCGCGCTCGACGGGGCCGGCTGGCATCCGGCCGCATGGCGCGCGCCGAGGGCCCGGCCGAGAGAGCTCTTCACCGCCCGCTACTGGTCCGACCTGGTCGCCGAGGCCGAGCGGGGCCTGCTCGACTTCGTGACGATCGAGGACTCGCTCGGGTTGCAGTCCGCGAGCCCGGCCGAGCCGGACCGGCGCACCGACCAGGTCCGGGGCCGCCTGGACGCGCTCCTGATCGCCGCCAGGGTGGCGCCGCTGACCCGCCGCATCGGCCTGGTGCCCACGGTGGTCGTCACGCACACCGAACCGTTCCACATCGCCAAGGCGGTCGCGACGCTGGACCACGTCTCGGCCGGACGCGCCGGCGTGCGGGTCCGGGTGTCCGCCCGGCCCGACGAGACGGCGCACTTCGGCCGCCGCGCGCCGGCCACGGTCCGCCTGGACGAATCAGCCACCCCGGCGGCGCGGCGACTGGCGGCCGACCTGATCGACGAGGCGGCCGACTACGTCGAGGTGGTCAGGCGGCTCTGGGACAGCTGGGAGGACGACGCGGAGATCCGGGATGTCGCGACGGGACGGTTCGTCGACCGCGCCAAGCTGCACTACATCGACTTCGAGGGGCGCTGGTTCAGCGTCAAGGGCCCCTCGATCACCCCCCGCCCGCCACAGGGACAGCCCCTGGTCAGCGCGCTGGGGCACCAGAGCGCGCCGTACCGGCTCGTCGCCCGCTCGGCCGACATCGGGTACGTGACGCCGTTCGACACGGCCCAGGCCCGCGCCGTCGTCGAGGAGATCCGCGCCGAGCAGGCCGCGGCCGGACGGGCGGAGGAGAGGGTGCTGGTCTTCGCCGACCTTGAGGTGTTCCTGGACGACACCACCGCCGCGGCGGTCGAGCGCAAGGCCGGCCTCGACGATCTCGCCGGCGCCGTTCACGCGGGCGACGCCCGCGTCTTCACCGGCACGCCGGCCGAGCTGGCCGACCTCCTCCAGGAATGGCAGCGGGCCGGCCTGGCCGGATTCCGGCTGCGTCCCGGCACCGTCCCGCACGACCTGGAGCAGATCACCCGCGGCCTCGTACCGGAACTGCGGCGCCGTGGGGCGTTCCGGACGGAGTACCGCGCCGAGACGCTGCGAGGCCGGCTCGGCCTGCCCCGGCCCGCGAACCGGTACGCCGCCGCCTGAGCCCGGGCCGCCCAACGTGGAAGGACCTTCACGACCATGACCAGACCGCCCAAGCAGATCCACCTCGCGGCCCACTTCCCCGGCGTCAACAACACGACGGTGTGGAGCGACCCGGAGGCGGGCAGCCACATCGAGTTCAGCTCGTTCGCCCACTTCGCGCGGACGGCCGAGCGCGGGAAGTTCGACTTCCTCTTCCTTGCGGAGGGGCTGCGCCTGCGCGAGCAGAACGGCCGGATCCACGACCTGGACGTGGTCGGCCGCCCCGACACCTTCACCGTGCTGGCCGCGCTCGCCGCGGTGACCGAGCGGCTCGGACTGACCGGGACGATCAACTCCACCTTCAACGAGCCGTACGAGGTCGCCCGGCAGTTCGCGAGCCTGGACCACCTCTCCGGCGGCCGGGCGGGCTGGAACGTGGTCACCTCCTGGGACGCGTTCACCGGCGAGAACTTCCGCCGGGGCGGCTTCCTGGCGCAGGAGCACCGCTACCGCCGGGCGCGCAACTTCCTGCACACCACCTTCGAGCTCTTCGACTCGTGGCGTGGCGACGAGCTCGTCGCGGACGCCGCCGCCGGGGTATTCCTCGGCGACCCGGAGGCGGGGTCCTTCGAGCACCACGACGAGGACTTCGACATCTCCGGGCGGTTCACCGTCCCGCGCGGCCCGCAGGGACGTCCGGTCATCCTGCAGGCCGGCGACTCCGAGGAGGGCCGGGAGTTCGCCGCGTCGTCGGCCGACGCGATCTTCAGCCGGCACGCCACGCTCGACGCCGGGCGGGCCTTCTACTCCGACGTCAAGGGCCGGCTCGCCCGCCACGGCCGGACCCGCGACGAGCTGCTCATCCTGCCGGCGGCCACCTTCGTGCTCGGAGACACCGACGCGCAGGCACAGGAACTCGCGCACGAGGTACGGCTCGCGCAGGTGAGCGGCCAGACCGCGATCAAGTTCCTGGAGCAGCTCTGGAACCGCGACCTGTCCGGCCACGACCCCGACGGCCCGCTGCCGGAGATCGACCCGCTGCCGGGCGAGAACGTCGTCTCCCGCGGCCGGGCGAGCGACCGGCACCACAGGGACCCGATCGCGGTCGCCCGGGAGTGGCGGGAACTGGCCGCCGCGAAGAACCTCTCCACCCGTGAGCTGATCATCGAGGTCACCGGCCGTCAGTCGTTCATCGGCTCGCCCGCGACCGTCGCCCGGCAGATCAACGACCTGGTGCAGGCCGACGCCAGTGACGGCTTCATCCTGGTACCGCATGTCACGCCCGGAGGGCTCGACCGGTTCGCCGACGCCGTCGTGCCGCTGCTGCAGGAACGCGGCGTGTACCGCGCCGACTACACCGGCACGACCCTGCGCCACCACCTGGGCCTCGCCGAGCCCCGGCGGACCGGCGAGGCCGCGGGGACCGGCGCATGAGATTCCTGCTGATCAGCTTGATCGTGCACGCGCCGGATCCGGTGACCGGGGTCAGCAAGCCGACCAACGAGCGGTTCCGCGAGGTCATCGAGAACGCGCTGATCGCCGAGGAGCTCGGCTTCGACGGCTTCGGGGTGGGGGAGCGGCACGAGCGGCCCTTCATCTCCTCCTCGCCTCCGGTGGTGCTGAGCCACATCGCCGCGCTCACCTCCCGGATCCGGCTGTTCACCGCGGTCACCACGCTGAGCCTGCTCGACCCGGTCCGGGCGTACGAGGACTACGCGACCCTCGACCACCTCTCCGGCGGCCGGCTCGAACTGATCATCGGGAAGGGCAACGGCACCGCCCAGCGGGAGCTGTTCCACGTCACGCCCGAGGACCAGTGGGACCGCAACGCCGAGAGCTACGAGCTGTTCCGCAGGCTCTGGCGGGAGGAGAAGGTCACCGCCACGCCGCGGTTCCGGCCGAGCCTCACCGAGGCGGAGGTGTGGCCCCGGCCGCTGCAGAGGCCGATCCGGGTCTGGCACGGCAGCGCGACCAGCCGGGAATCGGTCGACCTGGCCGCCCGCTACGGCGACCCGCTCTTCTCGGCGAACGTCAGCAACCCGATCGAGCCGTACGCCGAACTGGTCCGCCACTACCGCGAGCGGTGGGCCGCCTACGGTCACGACCCGGCCGCCGCCGTGGTCGGAGCCGGCACCGCCGGCTACTACGCCGACCACCGGTCGCAGGACGCCGTCGCCGCCTATCGGCCGGTCTTCGAGGGAACGCTCGCGTTTCAGCGGCGACTCGGGCTCGAGCCGGTCTTCCCCACTCTGGAGGACTTCATCGAGCGCAGCTCCGCCCTGATCGGCAGCCCGCAGCAGATCGTCGAGAAGGTCCACCGCTACCACGAGCGGTTCGGCCACAGCGTCACGCACCTGCACGCCGACGCCGACGGCCTGACCGACGCCCAGCACCGCGCGTCACTGGAGCTGTTCCAGTCCGACATCGCGCCGGTGCTGCGCAAGGAGATACCGGACCCGCCCTGGGGGTGGGGACCGGTCGCTCCGGTGCCCGAATCCGCTTTCGTCGAAGGGTGACCGATGGCCGCCATCCCGCTGGCCGTGCTCGACCTGGTCCCGATCTCCTCGGGATCGACCGCCGCGCAGGCCCTGCGCAACAGCATCGACCTGGCACGGCAGGCCGAACGCCTCGGCTACGCCCGCTACTGGTTCGCCGAGCACCACCTCAACCCGGGGGTCGCCGGGACGTCGCCCGCCGTGCTGCTGGCGCTGACCGCGGCGGCGACCTCGACGATCCGGATCGGATCCGGCGCGGTGCAGATGGGCCACCGTACGGCGCTGGCGACGGTCGAGGAGTTCGGCCTGATCGACGCCCTGCACCCGGGGCGCCTGGACCTCGGCCTCGGCCGGTCAGGCGGGCGGCCGCCCGGGCGGACACCCGAACCGGCGCTGGTGTCGGGCGCCTCGGTGGCCGACGGCCGGGCGCCGAACGGGCTGCTGATCCCGCCGAAGTTCTCCTTCGCCCACCTGCTCGCCTCGCCGCGTTTCGCGCTGCAGAAGACGCTGCTGCAACTGCCCGGCGCGCGGTCGCAGGACTACACCGAACAGGTCGGCGACATCCTCGCGCTGCTGGGCGGCACCTACCGGTCCCCGGAGGGCGAGGAGGCGCATGTGGTGCCGGGCGAGGGCGCGCAGGTGCAGATCTGGATCCTCGGCAGCAGCGGCGGCGAGAGCGCGAACGTCGCCGGCGCGAACGGCCTGCGGTTCGCCGCCAACTACCACGTCAGTCCTGGCAGCGTGCTGGAGGCGGCCGAGGGCTACCGGGCCGCGTTCCGCCCGTCCGCGGAGCTGGACCGGCCCTATGTCAGCGTCTCGGCCGACGTCGTCGTCGCCGAGACCGAGGCCGCCGCCCGCGAACTCGCGGCGGGCTACGGGCCGTGGGTGCGCAGCATCCGGACCGCCGAAGGGGCGATCCCGTACCCGACCCCCGCCGAGGCTCGCGCCCTCCCGTGGGGCGAGGCCGACCGTGAGCTGGTCGCCGACCGCGTCGACACCCAGTTCGTCGGGACCGCAGGGCAGGTCGCCGACCAGCTCGAACGGCTGAGGGAGGCGACCGGCGCCGACGAGCTCGTCATCACCACCATCGCCCATGATCACCAGGACCGGGTGCGTTCCTACCGGTTGCTCGCGGAGGAATGGCGCCGACGCTGAGATGGCCGGACGCCCTCGCCCCTGACGCTCGATCCGCGCCGGTCGTTCCGCGGTCGTTCCGCGGTCGTCCCGGTCGCGGCCGGTCGCGGCCGGGTCGACCGGTGGCGGCCCCCGGCAGGATAATAACCTACTAAACATGTAGGACTTGACGGGAACTAGTGGCTGTGTTGAGGTGAAACTGTCCACCTCGTCCCAGAAAGGCGGCACTCATGCCCGTCGAGTTTCTCGGCATCGGCGGGACCAACGACGGCTCAGAAACCTCGCCGCGCTCCGGTCCCTCGTTCGACAAGCAGTACACACTCCGCCTCGCCCGGGCCCACGAGGAGTACGGCTGGGATCGTGTGCTGTTCGCCTACGGGTCCGGTTCGCCCGACCCCGCACAGGTGGCCGCCTTCGTCGCCACGAGGGTCACCGACCTCGGCATCCTTCTCGCGCACCGGCCGAACGTGTCGTACCCGACGTACGCCCTCAAGACGTTCGCCACACTCGACCAGATCAGTGACGGACGGCTGACCGTCCACTTCATCACCGGCGGCAACGACCACGAGCAGGGCCGCGAGGGTGACTTCCTGACCAAGGACACCCGGTACTCCCGCACCAGGGAGTACATCGGGATCGTCAAGAAGGGCTGGACCTCGCGCGAGCCTTTCGACCACGAGGGTGAGCACTACAGCTTCAAGGACTTCGTCTCCGACGTGTTCCCGGTCCAGCGGCCGCGCCCGTCGGTGTCCTTCGGCGGATCGTCGGCGGCGGCGTACGCGGCGGGCGGGGCGGAAGCCGACATCTACTGCCTGTGGGGCGAACCCCTGGCCGACACCGCGCAGCAGATCGTCTCCGTCAAGGAGGCCGCGCTGCGGGCGGGACGCGCGGACCTGCCGAGGATCCAGGTCGCCTTCCGGCCGATCATCGCACCGACCGAGGAGCTGGCCTGGGAGAAGGCGCACCGCATCCTCGGCGACCTGCGCCGTGCCGGAGGCAACGGGCGGCGCCTGCCGGGGCCGCCGGAGAACACCGGATCACAACGACTGCTGGAAGTGGCGGCCAGGGGAGAGCGTCACGACCGCGCGCTGTGGACGCCGACCGCGGCCGCGACCGGCGGCGCGGGCAACTCCAACGCGCTCGTCGGCACTCCCGAGACCGTGGCCGAAGCGCTGCTGGACTACTACGACCTCGGCGTGGAGATCATCTCCGCGCGTGGTTACGACATCCTCGACGACACGATCGACTTCGGCCGGCATGTGATCCCGCTGGTCCGGCAGGGGGTCGCGGAGCGCGACCGGGCCAGGGCCGCCGGGCTCAGCTCGGTGGGATCATGACGCTCTCCGGCACCCGGGCGGCGCCGGACGTCCGGCGAGACGAACTCCCGCCGAGAGTCGTCCCGACCCGTCATCCGCTGCGCTGGGCGGCGACGGCCCTGGTCCTGCTCCTGCTGGCGATGGCGGCCAACTCCCTTGCCACCAATCCCGAATGGGACTGGGAGGTCGTCGGACAGTACCTGTTCGCGCCCTCGGTCATGCGCTCGGTGGTGCTCACCCTGGAGCTGACCGCTCTCGGCATCGTCCTGGGATTCGCCATCGGCACGCTGCTCGCCCTCATGCGCCTGTCACCCAACCGGCTGCTGTCGTCGGTGGCCTGGGGCTACGTCTGGCTCTTCCGCTCCGTCCCGTTGATCTTGCAGCTGCTGTTCTGGTACAACCTCGCGCTGCTGTATCCCCGGCTGTCGTTCGGCGTCCCCTTCGGGCCGGCGTTCTTCGACATCGGCACCATGGACCTCATCGGGCCGCTGACCGCCGCCGCCCTCGGCCTGGCCCTGCACCAGGCCGCCTACGCCGCCGAGATCGTACGGGGCGGGCTGCTGTCGGTGGACCCGGGCCAGCGGGAGGCCGCGGCGGCACTGGGCATCCCGCGCGCGCGACGGCTGTTCCGGATCATCCTGCCGCAGGCGATGCGCACCATCGTGCCGAACGCGGGCAACGAGATCATCGGCCTGGTCAAGGGAACGTCCGTCGTCTACATCATGGCCCTGCCCGAGTTGTTCTACCAGGTGCAAGTGATCTACATGCGCAACGGCAGAGTGCTGGCCCTCCTGCTGGTGGCGGCCATCTGGTACCTGGTGCTGACCACGGCGCTGTCGGTCGTGCAGTACTACGTCGAGCGTCACTACGGCCGGGGGCGCTCATGACGGCGATGGTGGAACTGCGCGATGTGCACAAGAGCTTCGGCACGCTGCACGTGCTGCGCGGCGTGAGCCTGAGCGTGCGCCAGGGCGAGGTGGCCGTGATCCTCGGCCCGTCCGGCTCGGGAAAGTCGACGCTGCTGCGCACGATCAACCATCTGGAGAAGGTGGAGTCCGGCACGGTCGAGATCGAGGGCGAGCTGCTCGGCTACCGGCGGTCGGGCGACCGGCTGCACGAACTGCACGAACGGGAGATCCTCCGGCAGCGCACGAAGATCGGTTTCGTCTTCCAGAACTTCAACCTCTTCCCGCATCTCACCGTGCGGCAGAACGTCGCCGAGGCGCCGCTCTCGGCGCAGAGACGGCCCAAGGCGGAGGTCGCCGCCCTGGTGACCCGGCTGCTCGACCGCGTGGGCCTGGCGGAGAAGGCCGACGCCTACCCGCGCACCCTGTCGGGAGGCCAGCAGCAGCGGGTGGCCATCGCGCGGGCGCTGGCGCTGGAGCCCAAGGTCGTGCTGTTCGACGAGCCGACCTCGGCGCTCGACCCCGAACTCGTGGGCGAGGTCCTCGAGGTGATGAAGGACCTCGCCCGCACCGGCACGACCATGCTCGTCGTCACCCATGAGATCGGGTTCGCCCGTGAGGTGGCCGACACGGTCGTCTTCATGGACGCCGGCCGGATTCTCGAACAAGGACCCCCGTCCCAGGTCCTCGACGGCCCGCGGCACGAACGCACCCGCGCCTTCATCGGCAAAGTCCTCTGACGCAAGGAACCATCATGCGCCTCTCCCCCCGGTGGGCCCCCATCATGCCCGCGATGCTCCTGGCCTTGGCCGTCGCCGCGTGCGGCGCCGAGCCGACGGTCGCGGCCAAGGACGCCGCGACGAACGCCGCCACGAACGCCCCTGCCGGCGCGACGGAGAAGAAGATCAACACAGGGCCCGACCAGAACCGCGTGCGCGCGAAGAAGGTCGGCGCCATAGCCGCGCAGGTGCCCGCCCCCATCGCGGCGGACGGCGAACTGGCCGTCGGGTTCAGCGGCCAGGGCGCTCCGCCGCTGGGGTTCCTCGCCGACGACGACACGACGTACATCGGAGTGGAGACCGACATCGCCCAGCTCGTGGGCGACGTGCTCGGCCTGGAGGTGAAGCCGGAGATCACCTCATGGGAGAACCTCTTCGTGGGAGCCAAGTCCGGAAAGCTCGAGGTCGTCTTCAACAACGTCACCGTGACCGAAGAGCGCAAGGACGTCTACGACTTCGCCACCTACCGCGTGGACCAGCTCGCCTGGCAGGTTCCGAAGAACAGCCCGATCAAGGCGATCTCCAAGCCCGCCGACATCGCCGGGCTGCGCGTCTCCGTCGGATCGGGCACCAACCAGGAGAAGATCCTCCTCGACTGGGAGAAGCAGAACAAGGACGCCGGTCTCAAGCCGGCCGAGATCCAGTACTACACGAACTACGGCGATGTCCTGCTCGCGCTGAAGTCGGGCCGCATCCAGGCCTATTTCGGGCCGAATCCGTCCATCGCCTACAACGCGGCCGTGAGTGGCGACTCCCGGATCGCCGGCACCGCCTCCGGCGCGGGCCCCGACCTGCAAGGCCTGATCGCGGCGATGACCAAGAAGGACAACGGCCTGGTCAAGCCGCTCAACGAGGCGCTCAACACGGTGATCCGGAACGGGAAGTACAAGGAAGTGCTCGACCGCTGGAGCCTGGGCAACGAGGCGATCCCCGAGTCGCAGATCAACCCGCCGGGCCTGCCCCGCCAGTCGAGCTGATCGGGGAGGAACATGCGGACATCACCGAGGCGCGCCCTCGGCACGGTCGTGATCAGGGGGGCCCGGTGACGCACCCGCTGGACAACCCCGCATGGGCCTCGCTCACCGGGCCGCACGCACACCTGGCCGAAGCGCGCGGCGCCGTCCGGCGCTACCCGGCCGACATGTCCCCCTTCATGGCGGTCGGAAGCGAGCCGTCGGCCGCCGACTGGGAGGACATCGCCGCGCTCTCGGGCCCGGGATCCATCGTGGCCGTGGCCGGCGCCACGGCCTCGCCCCCGCCCGGCTGGGAAGTGGCGCACGTCGTGCCAGGCGTCCAGATGTCGGGCGCCGAGGTGTTCGGCGTGCCAGACGAGGAGGCGGTGCGGCTGACCACGGCCGACGTGCCCGAGATGCTCGACCTCGCCGACCGCACACGGCCGGGCCCCTTCCTCCCGCGCACGGTCGAACTCGGCGCCTACCTCGGCATCCGCCGTGGCGGCGCACTGGTCGCCATGGCGGGTGAGCGGCTGCACCCGCCCGGCTGGACCGAGATCAGCGCCGTCTGCACCGACACCGCGTTCCGCGGCCAGGGCCTGGCCTCCCGCCTGGTCCTGGCGATCGCCGCGGGCATCCGGGCGCGAGGGGAGATCCCGTTCCTGCACGCCGCGGCGAGCAACACCGACGCGATCCGCCTGTACGAATCGCTCGGCTTCTCCCTGCGGCGCAGGACGTCGTTCAAAGGCCTTCGCGTCCCGGAGAACGAGGTGGTCAGCGCGTCCCGCACGCGGGTCTGACCGCTACCGGGCGGCGTCGGGCCGCCGGATCGGGCGGTGTTCACCTCAGGGGGCGACGCGCCCGCGGGGAGTCGTCGTGCGCCTCGCGGGCTTCGAGCAGCGCGGGGAGATGGTCCTTGCTCCAGGCGCGTGCGGCCGCGATCAGGGCCAGCAGGCTGCGCCCCAGTGCCGTCAGCTCGTATTCGACGCGGGGCGGGTTCTCGTCGTACGCGGTGCGTGTGATCAGCCCGTCACGCTCCATCGCCCGCAGGGTCTGGGTGAGCACTTTCGGCGTGATGCCGCGTAGCGGCGCCCGGAGCTCGGTGAACCGCCGCCGGCCGCCTTCCAGGCAGAGCACGACCATCGCGGTCCACTTGTCGCCGATCTGTATCGGCATCGCGCTGGACGGGCAGACGGGGTCGAACATCCGCGGGTCCAAGGGGTCGGCCATGGCGTGAGGCTATCCCAGTATCTTTGAGGTAACGAGTATCTCGTGGATACCGTCCTATCCGGCAGCGACACGCGCGGGCCAGATGGGAGAGACATGAGCGGCATCGTCATCTTCGGAGCGGGCGGCCGGGCCGGCCGGGCGGTCACGGCCGAAGCGCTCGACCGGGGACATCGCGTGACGGCCGTGGTCCGGGATCCGGACAAGCACCGCGACATCGCCGCGGACGGCGTCCGCGTGCTGCGGGGTGACATCACGGACCTGCAGGCGGTCTCCTCGATCGTGCCCGGTCATGATGCCGCGGTTCACGCCGTGAGCCCCTTCTCCGGACCGGAGCAGGGCTTCGACGCCCTCGACCCCCGATTCTTCGTCAAGGCGGCGGACGCGCTGCTCGGCGGCCTGGCGGAAGCACGCGTGCCCAGGCTCGTCCTGATCGGTCTGTTCGCGAACCTCAACGATGCCGGTGGGCGTCCGGTGATGGACGACCCCTCGGTCTTCCCGGCCGAGATCCGGCCGTTCGCCGTCGCGCACACGGCAGGCCTGGAAAGGCTCCGGGCGGCGAAGGACTCGCCCGTCGACTGGCTCATGCTCACCCCGCCCGCGCTGCTGGACGCGGCAGGTCCGCGGACCGGCCGCTACGGGATCGGAGGGGAGACCGCGCCGGGGCCGGCATCCGCGCGTCTGTCCTACGCGGACCTCGCGGTGGCGGTGATCGACGAGATCGACACGCCGCGGCACCGCCGCACCCGCGTCTCGGTCTTCGACCGGCCCGGCGACGACCACGTCTCTGGCCGGCCGCCACACGCGCGGCCGGCCGGTCTACAGGACTGAAGCGTCCGCGTCCTCTTCGACCAGGAAGCCGCCCGACTGGTGGTGCCACAGGCGGGCGTAGGGGCCCTGGGCCTGGAGAAGCTCGTGGTGGTCGCCCTGTTCCACGACGTGGCCCTTGTCGAGGACGATCAGGCGGTCCATGCGGACGACGGTGCTCAGCCGGTGCGCGACCACGATGGCGGTGCGGTCGCGCATCAGCCGCCACAGGGCTTCCTGGACGAGGATCTCGCTCTCGGAGTCCAGCGCGCTCGTCGCCTCGTCCAGCAGCAGGATCGGCGTGTCGCGCAGGATGGCGCGGGCGAGGGCGACGCGCTGCCGCTGGCCGCCGGAGAGCTTGACGCCGCGCTCTCCGACCAGCGTGCCGAAGCCGTCCGGCAGGGTCTCGGCGAACTCTGTGACGTGCGCCGCCTGCGCGGCCTGGTGGATCTCGTCGTCGGTGGCGCCCGGCCGGGCGAACGCGATGTTGTCGCGCAGCGACCGGTGGAACATCGCGGGCTCCTGGGGGACGTACGCGATCAGGCTGCGCAGGTCGGCCTGACGGAGCCGGCTGATGTCCTGGCCGCCGATCAGGATGCGGCCGTCGTCGATGTCCATGAGACGGAGCAGCAGCCGGGTGAGGGTGGTCTTGCCGCCGCCGGACCGGCCGACCAGGCCGACCTTGGTGCCGGCGGGAATGTCCAGGTCCAGGCCGTCGAACAGGAGCGAATTGCCGGAGTGCGCGAACGCCACCCGCTCGAACCGGACGCTCGCGTCGGCCGGGCGCAGCGGTTGCGGGTCCTCGGGGTCGACCACGCTCGGCGGCGTGAGAAGAAGCTCGGTGAACTGGGCGGCCTCGGTGACCACGCTCTCCATGCGACGGTAGATCTGGTTGAACTCGAACATGAGGCCGGTCGTGTTCGAGTAGTAGGTGAACGTCACCACGATCGCCTCCACGCCCAGGCCGCCGCGGAGGCCGACGGCGAGCAGCAGGCCGACGGTGCTGGTGACGATCGAGAACGGTGCGACGATGGTGTCCACCCGGAGGTTGCCGTAGTCCCAGGAACGGAGCGACAGCCTGCGCTGCTCGGCGAGCCGGGCCCGGTGCTCCGCCCCCTCGCGGTCCTCGGCGGCGAACGCGCGGACCGTCTCCATGTTGGCCAGCACGTCCGCGACGTGCCCGGAGACCCGCACCTTGGCGGCCTCACGCCGATCCACCAGCCTCTGGCGGCGGCGGATGAGCGGGGCGACGACGAGGCCGGTGACGATGATGAGGCCGAGCAGCACGAAGACCAGCAGCGGGTGATACCGCCACAGCACCACCGAGGCGAACACCAGCGGCACCAGCTTGGCGAAGATCGAGAACGCGAGCGTGTCCATGAAGCCCTCGAACCCGCTGGAGAAACTCAGCACCCGTTTGGTCAGCGCGCCGGCGAAGTTGTCGTGGAAGAACGCGGCGTCCTTGGCCAGCAGCCTTTCCATGCCCGTCGTGCCGAGGTGTTCGATGCCCCGGGCGTCCGCGCGGTTCAGGAAGTGCAGGCCCGCCCGCCACAGCACCTCGCCCGCGAACAGCATCGCGCCGAAGCCGAGCACGTACGGCATGAGCACGGCGACGGAGCCGTCCCCGCCCTTCGACAGATGCCCCACGATGCCGGCCACCGCCAGCGGCGCCAGGTAGAACAGGCAGATGTTCCCGAGCGCCGGAAGGATCAGCGCGGGCACCGCGAACCGCCGCTGGTTCAGCAGCTCGCCGATGTAGTGCCGCAGCGCCAGCAGCACGGCCGACTTCCGGGCGGACGGTCCGTCCCCCGAGGACACAGGCGATTCGAGCACAGCCATCCCCACCCCCTCCGATCGCCCACCACTATGGCCATGGTGGCGCGGGGCAGGCGGAGGGAGCGAACGGTTTTCCGCCGATGGTCGCCTGTGCGGCGGTCGCTGAGGTGGCGTTGCGGGGCGATATCGCCCCGCAACGGGACATCTCGGTGGTCAAGGCGTGCGGTTCGTCACTCGGCTGGAAGCAGGGCCACGGGCTCGGGTCGTTCACAGGTGCTCGCGACGGTCACCGCGCTCCGAGACTGCGCCGAGGACAGCAGCGACTCCATGACGTCGAGCACGTGGTACCCCAGTGTCCCGCCCGCGCGGGGCTCCTGGTCCGATGGGGACGTGGCGAAGTCCAGCAGCCCCACGCCGCGCCCGGCCTCGGCATGACCGGCCGTGGCGGGCATGGTCTCCCAGCCTTGCCCGCCCGCCCTCGCCAGCAGGACGGAGCCGTCGAAGTGGTTCGGGTCGGGGACGACGAGCGAGCCCCGTTCGCCGTGCACTTCGATGTTGGGCGCCTTCGTGGCCGCTCCCTCGAAGCCCATCACCAGTGTGGACAGCGCCCCCGACGCGTGCACCAGCACGCCCGTGACGTAGGTGTCGACGGTGACCGGGATCTCCTCGCCGCGGCGGGGGCCCGAGCCGATGGTCCGTTTGGGCCGCGTGCGGGTGCCGGCGCCGATGACCGTCGTCACCGGTCCGAGCAGCGTGACCAGGCTGGTGATGTAGTACGGGCCCATGTCCAGGAGCGGGCCGCCGCCGGGGGCGTAGTAGAAGTCGGGATTCGGGTGCCAGCGTTCGTGACCGGGGGTCAGCATGGTCGCGGTCGCCGCGACCGGCCTGCCGATCAGGCCGTCGTCGATCGCCTTGCGCGCCGTCTGCGTACCGGTGCCCAGCACCGTGTCCGGCGCGCAGCCCACCCGCACTCCGGCGGCGGCGGCCTCGCGCAGCACCCGCGCGGCGTCGGCGGTGGTCGCGGCGAGGGGCTTCTCGCAGTAGACGTCCTTGCCGGCGGCGATGGCCCGCGAGGCGATCTCGGCGTGCGCGGCGGGGATGGTCAGGTTCAGCACGACGTCGACGCGCGGGTCGGCCATCAGCTCCGCCACGCTCAGCACCTCGACGTCGGCGTCCGGTCCCACCGCCTCCCTGGCCCTTTCGAGGTCCAGATCGGCCACGGCGAGAAGCCGCAGCTCCGGCAGCCGCTCGATGGTCTTGCGGTACTGGGCGAAGATGACACCGCATCCGACGACGCCGATGTTCACCGGCTGGCCCACAGCATTCCCCTTTCGATGATGGTGCGCACGCTGTCGTTCCGCAGGACGTCGAGGCTGTGTCCCGGTGTCGTGACGAAGATCTTTCCGCTGCCCCACTCGCGGGTCCAGATCGCCGGCGAGGTGACCTCCCTGTGCCAGGGGTCCCACGGGCGGACCTTCTGCGTCGTGGTCGCCAGCACGTCGCTGTAGTCGTCGGCCAGCACCCAGTACTGCTCGGTGACCAGGTCGAAGTCCGCGATGCCCGCGGTGATGGGATGGTCGCCGGCCCCGGGCCGCATGGTGACGGTGTAGGGGATGAAGTTGTCGGCGGGCGAGCCGTCCCGCTCGTCCGGGTGCTTGCCGGGATGACAGGCGAACTGCCCGCCGATGAGGTGCAGATAATCGGAGGAGCTGCGGAAGGAGTCGGCGATGCCGCCGTGCCAGCCCGCCATGCCCGTGCCGGCTCGGATCGCGCTCTCCAGTCCGCGCAGCTCCTCCGGCTCGATCGTGCCCATGGTGTAGCACTGCACGATGAGGTCGATGCCGGACATGAAGGCGGGGTCGGCGTACGGCGCCGGCGAGTCCGCCCGATGCACCTCGAACCCGTGCTTCTCGAGGAAGGGAACGAAGAGCTCGGTGGCCTCGACCGGGACATGCCCTTCCCAGCCGCCCCGCACCACCAGAACCCGACGACCGTGATCACTCATGTCTCACCTATCGCTCAATAGAGGGCAAACGACTCCAATGGTCACACTTCGGTCACTTGGACACCACCCTTCTGGCGGGCATCGTTACCGCGCCCGTCATTTCCGCCGGCGGCGCCCGGCGGGGCATGGGGAGACGGGCCGCCGCCGCGGGCGTGAGGACGTCATGGAGGGAGGTTGCGCACACCGTCCACCACCTGGTACGACGGAGTCCGCTTCGAGGAGGTCTCGTTGGGATACCCGAGTCAGTGGAAGCACCGGGCCGCGCCGCCCGGCCGGCCGCGTCAGATTCCGCCGGTCCCGTGATCGAGCGCATCCTGCCCGACGGCGTGGTCGCGGCCGAGCTGTTCGACGACCCCGCGGACGTCGAGCTCTTCCCCGAAGAAGAGGCGCACATCGCCGAGGCGGTGGACAAGCGCCGCAGAGAGTTCACCTCCGGACGCCACTGCGCCCGGACGGCGCTGGCCAAGCTCGGGTTCCCGCACGTGCCCGTCCCGCCGGGGGAGAGGGGATCGCCGATCTGGCCGCCGGGCGTGGTGGGGTCCATCACGCACTGCGCCGGATACCGGGCCGCCGCGGTCTCGCTGGACGTGCTGAGCGTCGGCATCGACGCCGAGCCTTACCTGCCGCTGCCCCCAGGGGTGCTCGACGCCATCTCCCTGCGCGAGGAACGCGTCATGCTGGCCGCGCTCGGAGGCGATCTGCACTGGGACCGGGTGCTCTTCAGCGCCAAAGAGAGCGTCTACAAGGCGTGGTTCCCGCTCGCCCGCCGGTGGCTGAACTTCGAGGACGCGCTGATCCGCATCGACGGGGACGGCGCCTTCGCGGCCTCGCTGCTCGTTTCCGGCCCCAGCGTCGACGGCAGGATGCTGACCGGCTTCGCCGGCCGGTGGACGGTGGCCGGCGGCATCATCGCGACGTCCGTGACGGTGCCTCGCGACCCGGGATAGCCCGCGGGACCGCGGGCCGCCGGCCGTGCGCCATGGGCGGACCGGCGCGCGCACAGGACGCGCGGTGAGGGTCCGGAGGCGGTCGCGATACTCTGCGGTCTAGCCCGGCGACGGGGCCGGCCGGGCATCCGGGGCGGACCTGATCTCCTCGGGGCGTCAGCGGGAGAAGGGGACGGGGACCCACCTCGTACACCGGCCGGGTAGCCTGACGATCGAATTCGTTCACACGTGTGGCAGGGGTAGGCGTGGCTGTCGGTACCATTCTTCGATTCGACGAGGTGCGCGGATACGGGTTCATCGCCCCGTCAGCCGGTGGCGAGGACGTGTTCTTCCACGCCAATGACTTCGGGGAGAACCGGCACCAGCTGCAGGCCGGGTTGCGGGTGTCGTACGAGGTCGCCGAAGGAGACCGCGGTCTCAAGGTGGCCGCGGTGCGCATCTTGGAGCCCGCGCGCCACTCGGGGGCTCCGGCGCGCGTCCACGAGCAGCGGGCCGCCCACCATACGGCGCCCCAGGCGTCGTCCGCCGCCTCCGTCCCCGCGTCCGGGGACTTCGAGGACGACGAGGGCCTGTGCGACGTGCTGGCCGCGGAGGACCTCAGCTCGGAGGTCACCGAGTTGCTCGTCACGAAGGTCCCCACGCTGACCGGCGCCCAGATCACCCAGATCAGGCAGCACCTGCTGCAACTCGCCCGCTCCCACGGCTGGGTCGACGCCTGACAGATCACTGGGGTGAGCGCCTCCCGCACGCCTCACCGTGCTCACGCTGATCGGGAACCTGCAGGGCCGGAGCGACGCCGCCCCGGCCCTGGTCATGATCGATGAGTGCCGGCCGCTGGTCAGGGGTTCTCGACGGCCGGCTTCTCGCTCGGGTCGCCAGGCTTCCCGCCCGGGTCGCCAGGCTTGCCGCTCGGTTCGGGCTTCCCGCCCGGGTCGCGGCCGGGCTTGCCGTTCGCGTCGCCGGGCTTGCCGATCGGCTTCTTGTCCTGCGTGTCGTCCGGCTTCTGCTGCACCTGGTCCGCGGGCGGGGCCGTGACCGTCACCGGGGTGCCGAAGTCGCCGAAGTTCAGGACATCACGCTGGCCGTCGTCACTGAAGGTGACCTCCAGACGCCGGACCCGTCCCTGATCGTCCACGTCCACGGCGCCCGTGACATCCAGCGGCTCGGCCTTGGAGCCGTGGGTGCCCGGCCAGTTCTCGTCCTTGAGCGAGAACGTGAACCGCTGACCGGTCCAGCCTGCGCCGGAGGCCGGGCCGCCCTCACGGACGTCGGTGGCCGAACGGAGTTTCTGCAGGGCGGCCTGTGGGTCCTGGGGGGCGAGCTTGACCAGCGCGATGGCCGCCGGCGCGTCCTTGACCACCGCCTGGCTGCGCGGGTAGGCCGTCCATTTCGCCGCGCCCTGCTCCCGTATGTACATCAGGTCGCCGATGAAGAGGGTGTCGGTCCCGCCTCCGTGGCCGGTGATGGTGCCGACGCGCTGGACGGGGTCGAAGGCGCCGTCGAACGTCCTGACGCCGGCGTCGACGTGGATGCGGTAACTCTCCCCGGTGGTGTTCTCGACGGCGGCGGCCACCTGGGCCTGCGCCGAGGGCTGGCTCCCGGGCAGGAGCACCAGCACGGTCGCCCCCGCCGCGGCGACGACGCCCACCGTAGTGATCACCGGCACCAGGGATCGGGTGCGCTCGGGCCTTCGGGTCACCCTCGGCATGAGATCGATGCCGGCGGGCCGGTCTTCGGTGGCTCTGACGAGCAAAGTGCGGAGTTCATTCTCGTTCATGGACGGCTCCTCGTGTCGGTCTCTCACCGGACCCCACTCCCTTCCTGCTCGGATCGGTTGACAACGGTGTCGGGCGAGATCAGCCGCCGCATCGCCTGAAGACCGCGATGGGTGTGGGACTTGACCGTCCCCGCCGAGCAGCCCATCAGATCGGCGACCTCCGCTTCGGGCAGGTCGGCGAAGAAGCGCAGCACCAAGGCCGTGCGCTGCCTGACCGGCAGCCGCGCCAGCGCGTTGCGAACGTCCTCGGCGACGGCCCGGGCGTCTCCCAGGTCACCGGGACCGGGGAGTTCGGGCAGCTCGGCGCGCGGGATCTCACGACGCCACCGGGCACGCCACCAGGACCGGTAGGTGTTGACCAGGATGCGGCGCAGGTAGGCGTCGGGCTCACTGGTGGTGTCCAGCCGGTTCCACACCCGGTGTAACTTGCCGAGGCTGGACTGCACCAGATCTTCGGCCGTGTGCCAATCGCCGGTGAGCAGGACCGCCGTTCTCAGATGATGGTCTCCCCGGTGCCGTACGAAATCCGCGAAGTCGGCATCCACCCGGTCTCCTCTCGTCGCTGAAAGCCACCCCTGACACTCCCTGGGTCCCATCCCAGGTTGACCGGAAGCGCCCGGAATCTCCGTGAAGTTCCAGCGCGTGAGCGAGCATCGGAGGGCCTGCCGACAGACGGATGAGCGGACGGGAACGGCACGAACGCCGCGACGGCGGAGGCGTGGGGCGCCGCCTATCGGGGAGCTTCGCCCGCCCGGCCGACGCCCTTGTGCACGCGGATGGTGCGGTCGAGGAGGTCGCGCAGCGCGCACTCGACGCCGGCCGCGGCAGCGCGGTCACCGTCCCCCGCCGGACAGGACGTCCGGCGGGGCGGCGGCCCGCACTGCCTCGGGGGGTCAGCCGTTCGCCGGGGGGAGCGCGTTCGCTCCGCCCACGAGCGGCAGCATGACCGTGCTCCTGGCCGTGTCGAGGTCCAGCCTCGCGCCGGGTGCGGGCCGGATGGTGTAGTCGTAGTCGCTCGACAGCAGCACGACGCCGATCTGGTGGCCCGCGGGGAACACGTAGTCATGCGGCTGCATGTCGAAGTCGAGACCGTAGGGGCTGCCGGGCTTGATCGGCGTGCTCTTCCAGATCGACCTGCGGTTCTGCGGGTCCGTCCAGCCGCGGGTGACGATCTTCGCCTTGCCGTTCTGGTCGTAGTCGACGAGCAGCGCCGTGACGTTCGCCGCCGGTTGGCCGAAGGAGATCCGCAGCGACACCCGGGGCGTCCCGCTGAGCCTGGCCGCACCGATCAGCGCCGCCGACCTGTAGGCCAGGCGGTTGGGAGAGGTGATCGCGCCGGCGAGCGTCTCGGCCGTCTGCGAGACGTCGTCGACGATGGTCTCGGTCACCGGCCTGCCGTGGCGGGGCCTGCCGGGGGTGAGGACGCCCGCCGCACCGTTCGCGCCGGGGGTCAGGTTGAGCTCGGTGTCCGCCTCGGCCGGGTCGGGCCACTCGGGGTAGGTCACAAGGCTCTTGTCCTCGCGCTGGATCAGAGCCCGCGGGTCGTTCTCCACGCCGTTCCTGTAGTCCCACAGGTAGCGGGTGAACCAGCGGTTGAGGACGTCGACGCTGGGGGAGCCGCCGTGCCCGCCCTGATGCAGGTAGATCTTGTGCGGCACCCCGCGCGCCTTCAGCGCCTCGTACCACTGCGCCGCCTGCTTGGTCTTGACGTTCCAGTCGTTGAGCCCGTGCGCGACCAGCACCGCGGCGTGGACCTTGCGGACGTCGTTCATGTAGTTGCGCTCGTCCCAGAAGGCGCTGTAGTCGCCGGTGACCCGGTCCTGCGCCTTCTCGAGCCCTTCGATGACGCCGCGGCAGATCTGCCTGTCGGCGCGGGTGTACACGTACTCCGCGAGCACGTCGGCGTCCTCGCCCTGGTAGCCGCCGGCCGCGACGATGGCGCCGTTGGCGCGGTAATAGTCGTACCAGCTCGAGATCGCCGAAATCGGCACGATGGCCTCGAGGCCCGCGACGCCCGTGCTCGCGACCGCGTTGGGCAGGGTGCCGTTGTAGGAGGTGCCGATCATGCCGACCTTGCCGGTCGTCCAGGTGGCCCTGACCTCCGCGCCGGTGGCGTCATAGGCCTTCGCGCGGCCGTTCAGCCAGTCGACGACGGACTTCGCGCCGAGGGTCTCGTTGCGCCCGCCGGTCGTCGGGCAGCCGTCGGACCCGCCGCTGCCCAGCGACTCGGCGTGGACCACCGCGAAGCCGCGGGGCAGCCAGTTGGCCTCGTGGCTGGTGCTGATGGCGGGCTGCGGGCCGGTGCCCGTGATCTTGGCGTCGGAGCCGGCGCCGTCGGCGGCCGCGGCGGTGAGCCGCTCGTCGGTCGCCGGGTCGCGCACCGGGCCGCCGCGGTTCAGCCAGCCCCTGCCCGGGCGGCGCGGCTGGTAGAGCTCGTGGTCGACGTCGTGGTTCGCGACGTCGTTGCCCCCGGCGTAGTAAGGGCTGGCCTCGTACACGACGGGCGACTTCAGGCCCGCCGTCTCGGTCTCCCGCAGCCGCGTGACCTCGGCGTGGACCCGGTCGTTCCGCCCGTCGCGGTCGCTGTCGACCGAGGTCTCGACCCACACTTCCTGGCGGATCCAGTCGGCCCGGTTCGACGAGAACACCGGCTGGGCCAGGCCGTCCTGGAACACCGGCCCGACGGGAGCGGCCGCGATGGCGGGAGCCGGGGTGGCGGCGAGCCCCGTGAGGGCGGTGGCGACAGCGAGGCCCAGCGCCGCGGCGCTGCGACGTGCTGACCCGGGACGGCGGACGGCAGGCGGAGCCGCGTGGCCCCTCGCCTGGCGCGGCATGGACATCGGCGAATTCCCCCAACGATCGGTGCCCGAGGCCGCGAAACGGCCGCGAGCGAAGGTAAAGGGACCGTCAAGGCGGGCCCGCTCGATGTTATGAGGCAAAGGCGCTAAATGTCACTAGATGGGTGATAGTCCTCTATCGCGGTGTTTGCGAAGAATGTCGAAGTGGGTGGGCCGCTCGAGGCCGCCATGACGTGCCGAGAGGTGAACGCCGGCCACCGATGACGGAGACGTTCTGTGCGGAAGCGGACCGTAGGAGTGGACTTCGCCGCTGCTCGAACAGGGACGGTCACCCGGTGAAAGCGGTGTCCCCGAGGATTCTCTGAGCTCAGAACGAGGTGCCGAAGCCGCCTGAGTGGCCCCCGGAGTCAAAGCCGCCTGAGTGGCCCCCGGAGTCGAAACCGCCAGGGGGAAGCCCATCCGCGTAGTTGCCGGACGGCCCGTAGTAGTTGCCGGACGGCCCGTAGGAGTGCGGTGACGCCTTCCGCTCGTGGCAGGGTTGCGGCGGATGCGCGACGATCGACTGCCCCGTGAGCGCCTGCCACGCATCCTCCTCAGAGCCGCCCTCCTGCCACTCTTCCAGCACCTCCGAGGTTTCCCAGTCCCAAAGGACGATGGTCGGCGGATGGTGGGCGCGTTCCTCGGCGAGCGCGGCCTGGATCCGGTCCAGGGTGACCCCGGCTTCTTCTCTTATCAGGCTTCGGTCCTCGATCCCGAATATGGTGTCACAGAGCAGTTGAATCTCGAAGTACCGTCTTCCGTCTTCCTCTGTCACCGTGTAAGCCCATAGGGGCGCGTCGGACTCACATGCCATCGCCATCAGCCGCTCCGCGATGTAGTGCGACCATCCGGGCGATGGCGATTGCTCCGCCAGTGCCCGCTCGGTGCCATTCTCCCAGGAGATCAAGGTCTGGCGATGAAGGGAGAGTTCTTCGGCGACCGCGGACAGGATCTGCTCCAGAGTGAGGCCGGTCCTCACCCTCGCGGATTCTGGGGAAGGCGTCTCGGCGGGTTCGAGGGTCTGCAAGAAGATGCTCAGGATTCGGCTGGTGCCCTCATGTATGAAGTATCCCCATGCCGGCTCGTTGAGCCCGCCGGCCAGCACTGTGGCTCTTCCTTGTCGCTCCTGCGCCTCTCGCGCCTGTTCGGCCTCGATGTGCGCGGGCAGATCGCTCACCTGTGCACGAAAGTCCAGGCAGGCGCCGTGCAGATCGTCGTGGACGCGCTGCGTGCTGATTTCGTAGGCGGCGGCCAGCCGCTTCTCGCGAAACCTCCAAAGAACCCGATGGCCCCATCGGGGAGGAGGGGTCAGGGATTTCAGAGCCTGACCCAGTTCGGAGTTCGCGGTCTCAATGGCCAACCGCATCGCCCTCGTGGCGGCCGACCAGCGGGCCGCGTCCGCGGCCGAGGCGCGTAAACGATACGTGGGTGGGCGGCCCGTCGCGAGATCGACGACACAGTAGAGACGCCGGATCTCATCGACCTCATCCCAGAAATCCGCTCTCGCGCGGGCGATCGTGTAGTACCAGATCGATGCGCGGTCGAACGGGGGGAGATGATCGATGTCGATCCACACTTCTCCATCGTCGGTGTTCATGAAAGGACCTGTTCTCATTCGCGGGGCGACCGAGGCGCGCGGGGAGCGGAGTCCGGCGTGGGAGCGGCCGGCGCGACGGCGATGCTCCCGCTCGTACCCCCAGCATGGACTCTGATCATCGCGCGCGGAACATGCCGGGCGGCCACCTTTGACTGCTCGTTCACACGGTCGCGTGCACTCGTCCCGCCAGAGCACCCCGGGCGGGAGGTCGCAGAAGCATCACTCATCTTCCGCTCGGGGATGGAACTCCCGGTAGGCCCCGTGCGTTGGTCAAGGCAGCGTGCCCTGGTGGATCGATGATCTCCGTTGGCTTCCGTCGGGCTCCCGATCGGAGGGCGAGAGGTCGATGATTTCCGAGCAGAGCGTTCCGTCACCGCAAGGCGAGCCGCACCGTGTGGGGGTCGTGGCCTCGGCCGAGCGTCTGCGTTATCCTCCCGGATCTCTGGTGCTGCTCGCCGGGCTGCCCGGCGCGGGCAAGAGCACCTTGCTCGCACGCCTGTACGGTCTGGACGGCGCCGAGACCGGGCCGCTGCCGGCGGGCGACGTGCGGGTGATCGACTCCCGCCAGTCGCGCAACTGGTGGGCGCGTTTCCTCGGCCCGGTTCCCCCTCGGATGCGCACCCCGCTCGTGCACGCGACCCATGTGCTGCGCATCGCGCGCGCGGTGTCGCGCGGCCACGCGGTCGTCGCGCACACCAGGGGCACCTGGCCGCACATCCTGCACGGGTTCGCCTGGCTCGCCCGGCGACAGGGCGCCGCGACACATATGATCTTGCTCGACATCTCGCCTCATGCGGCCCGTGCCGGGCAGTACGCGCGCGGGCGGGTCGTCACCGCCTCCACCTTCGCCCGGCACTGCCGCCGCTGGGGAGATCTGGTCGACCGCGCCCGCGCCGGCGGCCTGCCGCCGGCCGCGACCGTCACCGTGCTGGACCGCGACGCCGCCGACCGGCTCCGCGAGATCCGCTTCGACGCCGGGCCCGCCCGCGCGGGCGACGCACGCTGAGCCGCGTCCGTCACCGGCGTCGTGCCGCCGGCCGGGTCAGTCGTTCACGGCCGGGCGCTTGAGCCGCTCGGCGACCGTCCGCAGAAGCTGATCGGACAACCGCGGGTCGGCGACCGCGCGGGACATCAGCAACGCCCCGACCATCGCGCTGAGAGTGAGGATGGCGTCGGCGTGCGCCTCATCGGGGTCATCGCCGTCGCCCGTCTCGCCGATGAGCGCCAGATAGCTCCGTACCTGCGTTTCGTACGCCTCCTTCACCTCGGCGGCGCCGCGGCCCGCCGCAGCGCCGAGCGTCACCAGGGCGCAGCCTGTTCCGGGAGCGTCGCGATGGCGGGTGCTGAGGTAGGAGTCGATCAGTCCTGTGCGGGGCTCCTCGCGGTTCTGCCGAGCGGCCTCCGCCATCTTGGTCTCACCGTCGGCCAGCGCCAGCGCCGCGGCCTGGTTCATCAGGTCGTCGCGTGAGGCGAAGTGCTTGTAGAACCCGCCGTGGGTGAGACCCGCCTCTTTCATCAGGTCGGCGACGCCCGGGCGGGTCATGCCCTCCTCGCGGACACGCCGGGCGGTGATCCGCAGGACTCGTTCACGCGACTCCGCCTTGGCCGCCCGAGAGTGACCCATCTCCTGACCTCCTGATACGCGACAGGCTCCGCCGGCCATATGTGGATGATGGTCATCATACACACGTCCTTCGCAAGGGCGCGTCCGGCTTGACATCCCAGGATGATACGCATAATCCTGAATGTGGATGACGAACATAATCCATGCTCGGGAAGTGACTCGCACCATGACTCAGATCTACGACCCCGGCCGCACCGCGGTCCTGCTCGTCGACCCCTACAACGACTTCCTGTCCGAGGGAGGCAAGCTCTGGCCCCGGCTCGAGGGCGTGGCCACCGAAGTCGGCCTGCTGGACAACCTGCGCGCCGTCGTCACCGCGGGCCGCCGGGCCGGCCTGCGCGTCGTCTTCGTTCCCCACCGTCGCTGGCAGGAGGGCGACTACGAGGGCTGGGACCACCCCAACCCGACCCAGCGCGCCATCCAGGAGCGCCACACCTTCGCGCTCGGCACCTGGGGAGGGGAGTTCCACCCCGACTTCCAGCCCGCCGCGGGCGACGTGGTCGCCCGCGAGCACTGGGCGCAGAGCGGTTTCGCCGGCACCGACCTGGACCACCAGCTCAGGCAGCACGGCATCGGCCACGTCATCGTCATCGGCCTGCTCGCCAACACCTGCATCGAATCCACCGGCCGCTACGCCATGGAACTCGGGTACCACGTCACCCTCGTCCGCGACGCCACCGCGGCCTTCACGCCCGAAATGATGCACGCCGCCCACGAACTCAACGGCCCCACCTACGCCCACACCATCACCACCACCGCGGAACTCCGCCGGACGCTCGAGAACGGAGAGCAGTGAGATGCCCCTGACCGGAGACCTGCTGATCGGCGCGTCGGCGGTGGCGGCGTCCGATGGCACGATGAAGGCGCTCAACCCCGCGACGGGCGAGCGGATCGAGCCCGGCTTCGCGCTCGGCGGCCCGGCCGAGGTCGACCGTGCCGCACGACTGGCCGACGAGGCGTTCGACGGCTACAACCGCACCGGGCCCGAGGAACGCGCCGCCTTTCTCGAACTGATCGCCGACCGGCTGGAGGGGATCAACCAGGAACTGGCCGAGCGGGCGGCGCTGGAGACCGGCCTGCCGGTCGCCCAGCTCGAGGCCGAGGCCGCCAAGGCGGCCGTCCAGTTCCGGCAGTTCGCCGAGGTGGTCCGTCAGGGCCGCTTCCGCCAGGCCACCCTCGACCCGGCGCTGCCGGAGCGGCGGCCGCGGCCGCGCATGGACCACCGCATGCAGAAGATCGCGATCGGCCCGGTCGCCGTCTTCGGCGCGAGCAACTTCCCCATCTCCTACTCCGTGGCCGGAGGCGACACCGCCGCCGCGCTGGCGGCGGGCTGCCCGGTCGTCCTCAAGGCCCACAACGCCCACCCGGGCGCGTCGGAGCTGGAGGGACGCGCCATCCAGAGCGCGGTCGCCGACTCAGGACTGCACGAGGGCGTGTTCTCCCTGGTGCGCGGAGCGGGCGACGAGATCGGCGCGGCCCTGGTGGACCACCCGCTGATCAAGGCGGTGGCGTTCACCGGCTCCGAGGGCGGCGGCATGGCGCTGTACCGCCGGGCCCAACTGCGCCCCGACCCGATCCCGGTCTTCGCCGAGATGACCAGCGTCAACCCGACCTTCGTCCTGCCCGCGGCGCTGGCGGCGCGCGGCGGCGAGATCGGCGACGGTTTCGCCGAGCGCATGCTCGTCAACGTCGGCCAGGCCTGCCTGAAGCCGGCCATCCTGCTCGCCGTCGACGGCCCGGGCTACGCCGAGATGCGCGACGCGGCCGCCGCTCGCGTGAGCGCGATGGGTGCGCGCCCCATGCTGACCCCCGGCATCCACGACGCCTACGTCCGAGGCGCACAGCGGCTGCGCGACTCCGGCGCCACGCTCCTCGCCGAGGGCCCGGAACCCGAAGGGACCTGGGACGGCCGCGCGCGGCTGCTCGAGGTCGGCGGTGACCGGTTCCTCGCCGGCCCCGCGCTCGCCGAGGAGGTCTTCGGGCCTGCCGCGCTCCTGGTCCGCGTGACCGGCGTCGACCAGCTCATGGAGGTGGCCCGGAGCTTCCGCGGCCAGCTGTCGGCGACGATGCACCTCGACGAGCCCGACCACGCCGACGCGGCGCGGCTGCTGCCGATCCTGGAGCGGCGCACCGGCCGCATCGTGGTCAACGCCTTCGCCCATCCGCAGGAGGTCGGCCACGCCACCGTCCACGGTGGGCCGTTCCCGGCCACCACGGACAGCCGCTTCACCTCGGTCGGCATGAGCTCCATCGACCGGTTCCTGCGACCCGTCACCTACCAGGGCTTCCCGGACGCGCTGCTGCCCGGCGCGCTGGCGGCAGGCAACCCCCTGGGATTGTGGCGGCTGGTCGACGGGCACCTCACCCGCGACTGAGGACGGCCGCCGCCCGGCGGCCGTCCTCAGTGCACGGCGGGGATCGAACCGCCGTCGATGACGTACTCGGCGCCGGTGATCCAGGACGCGCGGTCGGAGGCCAGGAAGGCGACCAGCTCCGCGACCTCCTCGGGGCGTCCCGGCCGGCCCATCGGGATGCCGCCCAGCGATCGCATGATCTCGGCGCGGGCCGACGCGAGGTCGCCTCCGGTGGCGGCCATGATGGACTCCATCAGGTGCCGGGCGCCGTCGGACTCCACGAATCCCGGCAGGACGGCGTTGACACGGACGCCGTGCGGCGCCAGTTCGGCGGCCAGGCCCTTGCTGTAGCCGGTCAGCGCGGCCTTGGCCGTGGCGTAGGGCAGGGGAGCGGTGGTCGGCATGATGCGCGCGATCGAGGTGACGTGCACGATGGCGCCGGAGCCCTGCTCGACCAGCGACGGGATGAAGGCCCGGTCAAGGCGCACGGGAGCGAGCAGGTTCAGCTCGATGGTGCCGAGCCAGTCGGCGTCGCGGACGGACGCGGCCGGGCCGGGCTCGCCGACGTGGCCGCCGACGTTGTGGACGACGATGTCGATGCCGCCGAACCGGGCGAGCACCTGGTCGGCCACCTGCTCGGCGCCGCCGGCGGTGCCGGCGTCGGCCCTGACGAACAGCTCGGCCGGAGTGCCGGCGGCGGAGCGGGCGGTGGTGGCCACCCGGGCGCCGAGGGCGGACAGGTGGGCGACGATCGCGGCGCCGATGCCCTTGGTGCCGCCGGTGACCAGGGCGCGCTTGCCCCGCAGGGAATCGGTGAGTGGTGTGACCATGGTGTCCTCGGAATCGCGGCCAGAGGGGGGTGCTACATTCGATATATAACGACTGTAGCACCCCCTGCCGGGCGGCCGGGACGCGCGGCTCAGGTCAGGCGCCGCAGCCACTCTTTGAGCATGAGCTTCTCTGTGGGGGTCATCGAGGCGGCGCCGTCCTCGTCGAGCGCCGCGGACAGGGCGGAGGCGAGCGCGGCCAGGCGGGGCCCCGGCTCGCCGTCGTCGGCCTCGGCGGTGATGAGCGAGCCGAGGATCATGTCACGCACCTGCCGGGACATCGCGAGGTCTCGCTCGCCCTCGGGCTGGGCGATGAGGCTGAGGGTGACGCCGGCGTTGGCGGCGGCGATCTGCCGGGCCGCGTCCGCCGGGCCGGTTCTCAGCCGCCCCTGGCGTGCGACCGCGGTGAGCAGGTCCAGCAGCATGGCCTCGGCGCTGGAGGTCAGCGTGCAGGGCGTGCCGGGCTCGATCTGCCCGTAGAGCAGGACGTAGAAGGAGGGGTGCTCCAGCCCGTACTGGACGTGCCTGTCCCAGCCCTCGCGGATGGCCGAGACCGGGTCGGCCGGGCCGTCCGCGCCGCCGGGCGCCTGGACGTACTGGGTGAACCCGTAGTTCACCACGGCGTCGATCAGGCCCTGCTTGCTGCCGAAGTGGTGGTAGAGCGTGGGCGCCTGCACGCCGGCGCGCTCGCAGATGGCGCGGGTCGAGACCTGCCTGTCCTTGGACTCGTTCAGCAACTGGCCGGCGGCGAGCAGCAGCCGGTCGCGTGCGCTCGCGCCCACCTTGCTTCGGGCGTCGGTACGAGAAGCCATATACCGATTGTAGCGCCACGGCCGCCACCGGACCGGCGTGGCTCCGGGAGGCCGCCCATCCGTCGTTCCGTCGCGCGAGGAGTGCTATATTCGTTATGTATCCAATGTAGCAGCCGTTTGAGGAGGCATGCGATGGACGTGATCGAGCGCTACTTCCAGGTCGCGCAGAGGCAGGACCACGAGGGAGTGGCGGCCTGCTTCAGCGAGGACGGCGTCGTCGTCGACGAGGGGCGCGCCTACCGCGGCAGGCCGGAGATCCAGGGCTGGCGCGAGGCGACGGCGGGCACGTGGACCTACACGGTGACCGTTCTCGACACCGAACACCTCGGCGGGCAGGAGTACAAGGCGCACACCCTCGTGCGGGGCGACTTCCCCGGCGGGGAGGTGAAGCTGACCTTCCGCTTCACGCTCAGGGACGGGCTCATCGCCCGGCTGCACATCGGCGAGCAGCCCTGACCGAAGGAGCCGCGAGATCGCCCCACCGAACGGGCCCGGCCCCTTCCGCGCGTTCAGGGCAGGAAGGGCGCCGCGGACACCAGCAGTGTGAGTGCGAGCATCGCCAGCGCGATCCGCACGCGCGGGCGGCGTCGCCCGTCGGTGCCCTTCATGGCGGCCGCCGCGGCCGCCGTGGTCAGCGCGGCCAGCGCGGTGGCGATCGTGAGCAGCAGGCCGCGGCCACTCGCGTCCTCCGAGATCCCGACCTGCCGGCGCTGTTCCTCGCCCATCCGCTTCCAGTCCGCCTCGCCGGACCGCAGAGCGGCGGCGATGACCGGGTCGACGCCGCCGGCGGCGGTGGGAAGCCGCCCCATCACGTCGGCGACGCGCTCCAGGCGTGAGACGATGCCGCGCTCGGCCGTCGCGAGTGCGGCCTGCCTTCCGGCCTCCTTGGGCTCGACGGCGTTGAGCGACGCGAGTTCCCTCGCGTCCGCCTTGATGCTCTCCCGCAGGACCGTCAGCCTGCTGGTCGTGGTGAACGCCGTGCGCTGGCCGCTGACGATGATGCTCGCCGCCAGGCGGGTGGCCTGCCGCGCGGCGGCGGCCTGGGCCTGCTGCTCCTCGCCGGCGGCGATCAGCTGCGCCGACGGCAGGATGACGAGCGACGCCCACGCCAGCACCGCCACCGCGGCCGCGGTCCGGCGGCCGGCGGGCTCCAGCAGCGGCTGCGGGAACAGGTCGGTCGCGCTCTCCGCGCTTCGCGGGACGTCCAGGCGACGGTGCCGGGTGAACGCGCTCAGCAGCGCCAGCAGGCCGAGCACGACGCCCGCGAGCGCGAAGCCGCGGCCACGGCCGGCGAACCGGTCGGCTCGCGCGCGGGGGACGTCCGGGTCGAGGTCGCGCAGAGCCGGGTGCGCGGCGCGGACGTTCGCGAGCCTGCGAGGCAGGTCGTACCCGCCGTCGTCCAGCGCGTAGAGGGTGGTGGTGAGGTTGTCCGGCCCCAGCCGGCTCGCCGCCCCACGCAGGGCGAACGCGCTGTCGGCGGCGATCGCGTGTTCCGCCCACGCCGAGCCGCCGCGCGCCATCGCCGGGACCAGGCCCGCCGCCCTCGCCTCCAGCGCGGCCAGTTGGAAGGCCTGCGGCGCCTCATCGCCGTAGACGGTGCGCGCGTCCTCCTCGGCGGCGCCCATCCGCGCCGTCTCCTGCCGGGCGGACTCCTGCCAGAGCCCGCCGGCCTCGCTGAAGCTCCACGCCGCGAGCCCCGTGGTCACCGCGAGGGCGGCGACCACGGCGAGCTGGATGTAGCTGCGGAGGGTGAGGCGGCCGCGGACCGTCGGCCGGTGCCGGCGGAGCGTCCGCGCTCCGCCGTGCCGCCCCCGCCCATGGCCGGCGACCCCCCGCAGCGCCGCCTCGGACGCTCCAGAAGGCTTCCGGGCCCGCTCTTCCCGGGCGGGACCCGGGAGCTCCGAGGCCGGCGCTTCCTGCTGCGGAGCCGCGGCCTGTGCGGTGGGTGCTTCCCGCGGCGGGGCGGCCGTGTGCTGGACGGGTGCCTCCTCGGCCGGAGGCGGCGGGGCCGGCGCTTCCGCTATTGGTCGCGCGGGGAGCGGCGGATCCGGCTCCGGTGCTCGGCCCTCCTGGACGCGCACCCCTGTCTCCGGCGGTGCCGCCGCCTCCCCGTCCCCGTCCCTGTTCTCGTGCCCGTTTTCGTTTTTGTCGTCGTTTTCGTTCTTTGCGGGTTTTTCGTCTGGGACGTCGGCGCCTGTCACCGCTGCCTCGTGAAGGTCAGCTTCAGCCCGGTCGGGTCGACGAGGCGCAGGGTCGTACGGCTGAGCCGCATCGTGTAGCGGAGCGGTGTCAGCGGCTCCTTGCGGTTGGTGTAGTTCTCGTGCGGCGAGTTGGGATCCCGGCGGGTCGAGGTCACCTTGCTCGGCGTCAGGGTCAGCCGGTTTCCCCGGACGCGCGCCTTGCCCTCGGAGTAGCGGAAGAACTCGACCGTGCCGGCGGCGGTGGGATAGCTCAGCAGCCATGCCTGCCGGTAACGCCCGCTGCGGCCGAAACCGAAGGCGAGGGTCGCGTCACCGCTCGCGGCCTCCCATTTGCCCACCAGGCCCTTGGGAATGCGCGGCTTGGCCGCGCCGCGCGCGACCGTCGCCTCGCCGGAGGAGGGGCGCGACCAGGCATCCGGGGCGCGCGACCAGGCGGCGGGGGCGACGCCCACCTGCGCGTTCTCCGCCTCGCGGGCTGCCCCGCCGGCGGTGTCGCCCGCGACGGCGGACGCGCTCCCGCAACCGACAACCGTCGAAATAGCGACAAACAGCGCCAGTAGTGGATGAATCATGAATTGTCTTATATTTGGGCCTAATTCGACCACCTTGCGGGTCGTTCTCATCGCCATGTCCCCTTTTCTGGATTCTTGCGCGGTTCTTCGTGCGCATCGCTCCGCATATGACGTGGATGATGATGAATACAGAATGCGCCACGCCGAATACCTCGTCCAGGGGAATATCGCTTCAGGTCTCACCATCGCCGTCCCGCACGGAATCCGATGGCGATGACCGCCGAACGCGCACCGGCCCGTCGCGATCGCGACGGGCCGGTGACCTGACAGGAGCGGGTGGCGCCTACCGAGCGGCCTTGTCGGGGCGCTCGGTGATGCGGATGGCGTTGACGATGGGGTCGCCGGTCCGCGCGCAGAACTTCACGTTCAGCCGGCCGTCGGTGACCTTCACCGTGTACTGGCGGTTGAGCGCGGTGTTCTGGCCGGCCAGGCGGGCGACGTCGAGCGCCTGTGCCAGGAGCACGTCCTCGGCGCGGACGTCGAAGACCCGCTTGCCCGCGTGCTTGCCGCGGGTCTCGGCGAAGCCCAGCTCGACGGTGTAGACGCCGTCGGGCACGTTGTCGAACCGGTACTCGCGCATGCCCTCGCGGGCGCTGCTGAACAGCGCCTGCTCGGTGGTGCCGGCGATCGTCTTGCCGGTGGTGCTCTCATGGCCGCCGCCCACATGGCCGTAGCCGCCGCGGGAGTACTCACGGTCGGCCACCCAGGTGTCACCCGCGGCGTCGACCACCTTCTTGCCGCCACCGGCCTCGATGGCGACCTGGAGCTTCGGCACCACGACCGACACCAAGACCGGGAAGGCCGGGTTGCGGCCGCTCGCCGAGCGCACGACCAGCGTGCCGGTGCGGACGGTGCCGGGCTTGACGCCCACGCTGGACGCGGTGACCCGCAACGTGACGGACCTGCCCGCCTCGATGCGCCCGCCGGCCGGGGTGACGCTCAGCCAGGTCTGCGCCGGGTCGCTCTCGATCGTGTACGTCGTGCCGGCCCCCAGGTTGGACAGCTCGAAGGCGCCCTTCCTGGTGGCGCCGGCGGGCATCACCAGGGTGACCTGGCCCGTCGACGCGGTCACCCGGCCGGTCGCCAGGGCGGTGTCGAGCCGGTTGCGCGTGCCGGCCGTGACGGTGACCTCCTTGGCGAGGGTGCCGTAGTTCTCCGCCGAGACCTCCACGTGGTGGTCGCCGGCCGGGACCTCCCCGAGGAAGGCGCCGTCGGCTCCGGTGGTGAAGGAGGCCGCGTCGCCCACCTTGACCGTCGCGCCCGCCAGGGGCTCGCCGTCGTTGGCGTCGGTGACGGTGCCGGTCACGAGCCCGTGCGCCCGGGCGGCGAAGGTCAGGCTCTGGCTGTCGCGGAGGGCGGGGATGTCCGAGGAGTACTGGAACGCGTCGGTGCCGTCCCCGTTCTCGATGCCGACCGTGGCCTTCTCGCCGGCCGCGTAGGTGCTGTCGATCCCGCGGTAGCGGAACCCGACGGAGCCGTCCTCGCCGAGCAGCGCCTCGAACGAGATGAGCGCGTCGACGCCGTAGAACCGCGCCTTGCGCCATTCGACGACGAAGGTGCGGTTCGGCGCGGTGCCGATGGTGGCCGTGTAGAGCCCGGCCCCCTCGTCGAAGATGCCGAGGTCGGTCCAGTACGGGTAGATGGCCGGGTGCGGCCCGTCGCCGGAGGGCAGGGATTCGTGGGTCGGGAAGGCGTAGTGGTCGCCCCCGAAGGACATGAACCCGTTCGTGCTGACGATGCCGCTGGTGTAGGTCTTGCCGTAGAACGGGAAGGCGAACGGCAGCGCGAGCGTCTGGGTCTCGTCGTCCCAGGCGAGCGGCTCCAGGTGGGTGCCCTCGACGTAGGCCTCGGAACCGCTCCTGCAGGTGTGGCCGAAGGCGTCGATGTGGCTGTTCAGCTCGACGTCCTCGGTCATGTCACCGGTCACCGTGACGGGCACGGTGGTCTTCTCGGCGCAGAGCGAGGTGGCGGTGACCTGCAGGTCGTAGGTCTTGTGCGGCAGCCGCAGCTCATAGCGGCCGTTCGCGTCGGTGACCGTGGCGGCCGGGGTGCCGGCCGCGGCCACGGTGGCGCCCGCCTCGGGAAGGCCCACGCTGGTGACCGTGCCCGACACGGTGCTCATGTCCTGGGCCGTCAGCGACAGGTCCGTGGTCACGGTCCGGTCGGTGGAGACGGTGACGGTCACCGTGGCGTCGTCGTAGGTGAACTTCCTCACGGTGAGCCGGTACTCGCCGCTGAGCAGGCGGGGCAGCGTGTACGTCCCGTCCTGCGCGGTGGGGACCGAGCGGTTCAGCGGCCCGGAGACGCTCACGGTCGCGCCGGCCACGGGGGAGCCGCCGGAGGTGACCGTGCCGGTCAGCGCGCCGAGCTCGCCGGCAGGGGTGGCCTTGACCGCCGCGTAGGCGTCGAGCCTGCCCTCGCCGAAGACGAAGTTGTCCTGCGCGGTGCCGCCGCAGCCCTGGTCGTCCACGTCGGCCGCGGTTCCGTCGAGCAGCGCGCGCGTGGCCTCGATGTCGCCCCGCAGGAAGGGGGACGCCGACCACATCAGCGCCACCGTCGCGGCGACGTGCGGGCTGGCCATCGAGGTGCCGGACTTCAGGCCGTAGCCGTCGCCCGGCAGCGCGGAGCGGATGTCGACGCCGGGCGCGGCGATGTTCGGCTTGATCTCGCCGTTCTCGCCGGGGCCCCGGGAGGAGAAGTAGGCGATGTTGCCGCTTGCGTCGAAGGCGCCGGCGCTGTAGCTGGCGACGTAGCCGCCGGGTGTGCCGGTGGTGCCGCACGACGGGCCCGCGTTGCCGTTGGAGAACGCGGGGAAGATGCCGGCGGCGACCCACGCCTCCACCATGCTCGTGTACCAGAGGTCGATGCCCTCGCCGCCCCAGGAGTTGTTGACGACGTCGGGGGCGAGGTCGGGCCGCGGGTTCTGGTTGTTCAGGTCGGTGGGCGCGAGGATCCACTGCCCGGCCGCGAGCAGCGTGTAGTCGGGGCACCCGCCGACGAGGAGGCACGCCTTCGCGGCGATCCACTTGGCGCCGGGGGCGACGCCGATGGTGTTGGCCCCGCCGTCACCGCCGACCATGGTGCCCACGGTGTGGGTGCCGTGGCCGCGGTCGTCACATGGGGCCTTGGCCGGGCACGCGCCGGAGGGGTCGAACCAGTTGTAGTCGTGGTCGGCGGTGCCGTCGGGCTTGGTGCCGCGGTACTGGGAGACGAGCGCGGGGTGGTCCCACTGCACGCCGGTGTCGATGCTGGCGATGGTGATGCCCTCGCCGTGGTCGCCGAGCTCGTCCCACACCTTGGGAGCGTTGACGCGGTCGACGTTCCACTCGACGGAGGCGGCCGTGGCCTTGGCCGTGCCCGGCTCCGGGTCGGGCAACGCGACGACCTTGGACGGCTCGATCGCCGTCACCTCGGGAAGCTCGGCGATCTCGGCCGCCAGCTTCGCGTCACCGGTCACCTTGACCGTGTTGACGATCCAGAAGGGGGTGAAGTCGGCGTGCGCGGCCTTGAGGAGCTTGCGCAGCCCGGCCTGGGAGGCGGTGGCGGTCTCCGTCTTCAGCCGGTAGACCTGCTTGCCCTTGTCGGCCTTGGTCTTGGCGGCGCGCGCGGCGCGCAGGTCGGCGCCGTCCTTCAGGCGCACCCAGAAGGTGGCCTTGTCGTCCTTGGACAGGTCGGCCCGGACCGCACGATCGATCTTGTCGGACGCGGGTGCGGCCTGCGCGGCGCCGTAGGCCACGCTCTGGGGGGCCAGCAGGGCGAGTGCGGTTGTCCCGATCAGGGCCGCTCGCCAGAGGCGGGGGATGGACACACGATCTCCTTCACGGGCGGTGGGGCACCCGTGCGGGGTAGCAAAAGGGGCAATAGGGGATCTTGCGGACCCACGGGGAGCATCGTGGAGGGATCTTGGCTTTATTGGCAAGAGTTGGACAAAGCGTGTTTACCAGGATTTAGCGTGCGTATCGGGACGATGGCCGATAGCCCGGTGGGCACACGCGAGGCGGACGGCCGATGAGCTGCGACGACATCCGCGGCTGCGAAGGATGTCGGCCTGGCCGCGCGCGGGCCTCCGCGGGCATGACGTATTCCCGCCATTGACCGAAACGGACATCCCGGCGCCCTGAACCGGCCGGCGCGACGAGCCCGCGCGTGAGGGCCGGAGGTCCCGCCGTCGCGGGCGCCGGCCGCGTGCCCGATAGTCTCGCGGGGTGACCGGTGGTTCCCGTCCTCGCCGTACCTCGCAGCGCGCCGACGCGCGGCGGCCCTGCCCGTGCGGCCTGCCCGCCGTCTACGACGAGTGCTGCGGCCGGTTCCACGCCGGCCGGGCCGCGCCGACGGCCGAGGCGCTCATGCGCTCGCGTTTCACGGCGTTCGCCGTCGAGGACGAGGCCTACCTGCTGCGCACCTGGCATCCCACCACCCGGCCGGCGCGCGTCGAGTTCGAGCGGGGCATGCGGTGGACCGGCCTTGAGGTCGAGGAGGTCTCCGGCGGCAGCCTCGTCCACACCGAGGGCACCGTCACCTTCCGTGCCCGCTACACCTTCCGGGGCAGGCCCGGCGAACTCCGCGAGAAGAGCCGCTTCACCCGCGACCAGGGAGCCTGGACCTACCTCGACGCCGTCCACGCCGGCTGACGGCTCGCGCCGCCCGGCCTGCCCGCCCTCGGCCGCGGCGAAGGCCGCGCGCGGCCCGCCCTCGGCCCTGGACGCCGATCAGTCGTGGTCGCCGGTGCAGCGGATCTCGGCGCCGGTGGTGGCCTTTCGCAGGATGGCGTAGAGGTTCTCGCGTTCTTCCGGGCCGAGCGCGCCGAGGACCTCGTTCTCCGAGAGGGCGAGCGCGCACTCGGCCCTGGTGAGGACCTCGACGCCGGTGGGGGTCAGCTCGACGATGTGCCGGCGCCGATCTTGGGGGGAGCGCCGCCTGGCGATGAGCTCGTGCGCCTCGAGCTCGTTGAGCAGCCCGACGACGTTCGTCCCGTCCATCTCGAGCATGACGGACAGCGCCTGCTGTGAGCAGTCGCCCTGGGCGCGCAGCACCGTCAGCGCCACCAGATGGCGTGGACGCAGGCCGAGGGGAGCCAGGGCCGTCTCCGAGCGCAGCCGCATGCGGCGCGCCAGGTGGTCGAGCAGCGGCCCCAGTCGATGCGTCGACTCCTCGACTACCGGCTCGGAGGTCATGGACAGGATTCTAGTCCACTTGACGAACTGTCGATGTCGCGCTAATCCTTTGTCCTACGCAAACTATTTGTGGAGGCAAAGCCATGGCTCATCTATTGCACCTCGACGCCAGCATCCAGGGCGAGCGCTCCGTCAGCCGCAAGCTCACCGCGCGGGCCGTCGCCGGGTGGCGTGCCGCGCATCCGGGCGGGACCGTCACCTACCGCGACCTCGGCCGCCATCCGGTGCCGCACCTGGACGAGGCGGGTGGCACGGCGCGGCTGCTGCCGCCCGGCCAGCACACCCCGGCGCAGGCCGCCTCGTGGGCGCTGACGCAGCAGCTGGTCAAGGAGGTGAGGGACGCCGACACGATCGTGCTCGGGCTCCCGCTGTACAACTACGGCGTGCCGAGCTCCGTCAAGGCGTGGGTCGACCACCTGATCGCCCCCGGGCTCTCGATCGACAGCGCCACGGGAGACGGCCTGCTCGGCGGCACGGACTTCGTCGTCATCGCCTCCCGCGGCGGCGGCTACGGGGAGGGCACGCCCCGCGAAGGCTGGGACCACGCGCAGCCCTGGCTTCCGCACGGCGTCTCGCTCACAGGACTCGCGCCGCGGTTCATCACCGTCGAGCTCACCCTCGCGGAGGTGCAGCCGGCGATGGCCGAGCTGATCCCGCTGGCGGCCGAGAGCCTCGCCACGGCCGAGCAGGCCATCGACGGCCTCTGGACGCCGGCCCACGCCATGGCGTGACGAGCTCGCGGCCGCGCGCCGGTGTTCAGGCGCCTCCGCGGAGGTAGCCGAGCTGGGGGAGCTCGTGCTCGTATCGCTCCAGCAGCCGTGCGGCGAGCGCCACGGAGTCGACGAGCGGGTGGACGGCGAAGGCGCGCAGCGCGGCCCGGCGCGACCCGGTGGCGGCCGCCTCGATGACCGCGCGTTCGGCCGCCTTGACGCTGGTGACCAGGCCCTGGGCGTGGCCGGGGAGCGGGTCCACCGCCAGCGGGCGGGCGCCGTTGGCGTCCACGAAGCAGGGCACCTCGACCACGGCGTCGTCGTCAAGGGCGCCGATGGCGCCGCGGTTGCGGACGTTGAGGATGAGCGTCGTGCGCTCGTCCAGCGCGATCGCCCGCATGAGCGCGAGGGCGACCCGGTCGTAGCCGCCGGACTCAAGGTCGCTGGACGCCCGCTCGCCGGCGCCGGCCGCCTCGCGGTTCTCGGCCATGTAGGTGGTCTCGCGCTCAAGCCGGGTGCTCTCCCACAGGGCCAGCGCGGAGCCGCCGGTCTCGAGGGCCGGCGCGGAGCCGCCGGTCTCGCCGTAGAAGCGCCGCTGCTGGTCGATGAGCAGGGCCCCGCGCGTGCGCCCGGCGGCGCGCGCGGCCTCCACGGCCTCGCGGGTGAAGTAGTAGTAGTGCAGGTACTCGTTGGGGATGGCGCCGATCGTGCGCAGCCACTCGCCGCCGAACAGCTTGCCCTCCTCGAAGGAGGTCACGGCCTCGTCGTCGGCGAGCAGTCCGGGCAGCAGGTCGCGGCCGCCCACGCGCACGGCGCGCAGCCAGCCCAGGTGGTTCAGGCCGGCGTAGTCGAGCCGGACGGCGGCCGGGTCCACCCCGAGCGCGTGCGCCACACGGCGGCCCAGCCCGACCGGCGAGTCGCAGATGCCGATGACGCGGTCGCCGAGGTGACGGGACATCGCCTCGGTGACCGTGCCGGCCGGGTTGGTGAAGTTGATGACCCAGGCGTCCGGCGCGAGGGCGGCCACCCTGCGGGCGATGTGGTCCGCCACCGGCAGCGTGCGCAGGCCGTAGGCGATGCCGCCTGCCCCCACCGTCTCCTGGCCGAGCACGCCTTCGCCGAGGGCGACCCTTTCGTCCACGGCGCGCCCTTCCAGCCCGCCGACGCGGATCGCGGAGAACACGAAGTCGGCGCCGGTGATCGCCTCGTCGAGGTCGGCGGTGACCTCGACCCGCGGGGCGCCGGGGACGCCCTGCCCCTGCTCGGCGAGCACGCGGCCGATCGCCGCGACGCGGGCGGCGTCCAGGTCGTGCAGGGTGACGTGCGTCACCCGGCCCTCCCCCTGATCCTGCATCAGCGCCCGGTAGACCAGCGGGACCCTGAAGCCTCCGCCGCCGAGAATGGTCAGCCTCATGTCTCGATCACCCCTGTCCCGGCTTCGCGCGGCGCGGCGCCGCTCATCGGATCCATGATCCCGCGTGCGCGACCGTCGCGACCCGGCCGCATCCCCTCACTATTCTTATGGCGGTGGTGAACGGCGAGGAGGTCGGCCTGTGACGGTCAAGGTGGCGGTGGCCGGGCTCGGCGCCATCGCGCAGACCGCGCACCTGCCGCTGCTCGAGCGGCGCGGCGACCTGTTCGAGGTGGTGGCGCTCTGCGACATCTCGCCCTCGCTGACCCGGCGCATGGCCGACCGGTACGGAGTCGCCCGGCGCTACACCGACGTGACGAAGATGCTCGACGCCGGCGGCTTCGACGCCCTGGTGGTGCTGACCTCCGGCTCCCACGGGCACGTGGTCGCGGACGCGCTGCGCCGCGGTCTCGCCGTCCTGTGCGAGAAGCCGCTCGCCTACACCCGGGCCGAGATCGACGAGATCGCCGCGCTGGAGGACCCCGAGCGGCCCCGGGTGATGGTCGGGTACATGAAGCAGTACGACCCCGCCGTCCAGCGGATGGCGGGCCGGCTCACCGGTGTGCGCGCCATCCAGGTGACCGTGCTGCACCCCAGCGACGGCTCGCAGCTCGCCTTCGCCCGGCTGCCCGCGCCGCCCGCCGACGTGCCCGCAGAGGTGGCCGACCGGCTGCGCGCGCAGCACGACGAACTGGTCCGCGCCGCGATCGGGGACGCGCAGCCCGAGGCGCGGTGGCTCTACATGACCATCCTCAACAGCATCTGCCACGACCTGTCGCTGCTGCGGCTGCTCGCGGGCGGGCCCGGCGGCGTCGACCACGTGACGACCTGGCCGGGGGCGGGCGGGCGCTCGGTCGAGCTGTCGGGGCCGTTGCGGGCCGGGGGCCGGTACGCCGTCCACTGGCATTACCTGGAGGACTACCCCGGCTACCGGGAGACCGTGGCCGTGCACCACGCCGCGGGCTCGTTCGAGGTGGTCTTCCCGACGCCGTACCTGCTGGGCGCCGCCGCCCGGCTCACCGACGTGAGCGCCGAGGGACGCCTTTCCTTCCAGGACGTCACCCCGTCCTTCGAACGTGAGCTCGTCGCCTTCCACGAGATGGTCACCCTCGGCGCCCCGCCCCTCACCGGAGTGCTGGGCGCCCTCGACGACGTCATGACCGCCCAGCAGGCGGTGAACAGGCTGCTCACCCGCGACGGCCTGGCCCCCGGCGGCGAGGTCCGCGCCGAGGCGGAGGTCGTCTAGCCCGGCGGCGCCCGGTCGTCCGCGAGGCCGGCGGACGGCGGACGGGCCGGGCCGGGCCGAGCGGATCACGAGCTCGCACCGACGGGTCCATCGGCGCGTGGCCGTCAGGTCCGGTTGGCATCATCGAGGCATGAGACGTAGTGGCAGGCGGCCGCCGTGGCTCTGGAGGGCGGGCGGATCGGCGCTGCCGCTCGTCGCGGCGATCCCCGTGCTGCTCGCCTCCCGGTCGAAGACGTCGATCCTCTCGGCGCGGTCATCGGGCGCCGGGGTCCGGTCCGGCTGCCGTGGCGCCTCGGGCGTTTCCTCCACTGGGCTTACGACGCGGGCTTGATGCGCGTCGCGGGGATCGCCTACCAGTTCCGGCATCGTGAGCTGCATGACCACCTCTCGGACGCCCGGCCCCCGGGGTGGTCCCCGTCCGGAGAGCGCCGGCAACGAGCCGGCTCGCTCCCTCCGCCGCCTGCTTCGAGCGGCCCGGAGCGGCCGTGGCCAGGGACGGGGACCACCCCCCGGGATGGGCACCTCGGTGCGGGGCTGACAGGCTTGTGTCTTCGAGGCGCGAGCGTGGGAGGCGTTGGAGATGACGCAGCAGGTGCCCGACGGGCCCGCCGTGCGGGCGGCCGTCCCGCAGCCGGTGCTGAGCCCGCTGACGACGACGGCGATCTTCCTGGTGGTGACGGTCGCCCCGGGCGGCGAGCCGGTCGCCAGAGAGTTGCTGAGCGACCTGTCGGCGCTGCAGCGGTCCGTGGGCTTCCGGTCCCCCGAAGGCAGGCTGAGCGTCGTCGCGGGCGTCGGCTCCACGGCGTGGGACCGGTTGTTCGCCGGGCCGCGCCCGGCCGAGCTGCACGAGTTCCGCGAGCTGAACGGCGCGCGGCACCGGGCGGTGTCCACCCCCGGCGACCTGCTGTTCCACATCCGCGCCATGCGGCTGGACCTGTGCTTCGAGCTGGCCTCCCAGATCATGGACCGGCTGCGGGGCGCCGTCGTGGTCCGCGACGAGGTGCAGGGCTTCAAGTACTTCGACGTGCGCGACCTGCTCGGCTTCGTCGACGGCACCGAGAACCCCGTCGGCCCGGTGGCGAGCGAGGCCGTCCTGATCGGCGGGGAGGACGCCGAGTTCGCCGGCGGCAGCTACGTGATCGTGCAGAAGTACCTGCACGACCTCCAGACGTGGAACGCCCTGCCGGTGGACGAGCAGGAGAAGGTGATCGGGCGGACGAAGCTGTCCAACATCGAGCTGGAGGACGCCGTCAAGCCGGACGACTCGCACGTCGCCCTGACCACGATCACCGACCCGGACGGCACCGAGCGGCGCATCCTGCGCGACAACATGCCGTTCGGCAACGTCGGCAAGGGCGAGTTCGGCACCTACTTCATCGGGTACGCCCGCACGCCCGCCGTCACCGAGAAGATGCTGCAGAACATGTTCCTGGGAGACGCCCCGGCCTCCCACGACAGGATCCTGGACTTCTCCACGGCGGTGACCGGCACCCTGTTCTTCGTGCCCACCGTCGACTTCCTCGACGACCTTCCCGATCCCCCTGGCGCCGGCGTCGTGGCCGGGGCCGGAACGAACCCCGAGGTCCAGGTCCGGAACGAGGGGTCTTTGGGCGTCGGCGATCTCAAGAGGAGCACGTCCCGATGAACAACTTGCACCGCGAGCTCGCACCCATCTCCGACGCGGCGTGGGCCGACCTTTCCGAGGAGGCGCGGCGCACGTTCAAGCGTCACGTGGCCGGCCGGCGGGTCGTCGACGTCCCCGAGCCGGCCGGGCTGGAGCTGGCCGCGGTCGCGACCGGGCACCTGGACGCCATCGAGCCGCCCGCGTCGGGGGTCGTCGCCCGCACCCGCAGGTCCCAGCCGATCCTGGAGCTGCGGGTGCCGTTCACGGTCGACCGGCGTCAGGTGGACGACGTCGAGCGGGGCGCGAAGGACGCCGACTGGCAGCCGGTGAAGGACGCCGCGAAGCGCGTCGCGTTCGCCGAGGACCGCGCGGTGTTCCAGGGATACGCCGCGGCGGGCATCGCCGGCATCCGCGACAGCTCCTCCAACCCGGCGCTCACGCTGCCGTCCGAGGTGGGCGACTACCCCGACGCCGTCAGCCAGGCCATCTCCGCGCTGCGGCTGGCCGGCGTCGGCGGCCCGTACGACCTGGCGCTGAGCGCCGACGCCTACACCGCCGTGAGCGAGACCGCGGTGCACGGCTACCCGGTCATCGAGCACATCGCCCGCCTGCTCGACGGGCAGATCATCTGGGCGCCCGCCATCGACGGCGCGTTCCTGCTGTCGAGCCGTGGCGGCGACTTCGAGCTGTGCATCGGGCAGGACCTGTCCATCGGCTACCTGTCCCACGACGCCACCACCATCGAGCTCTACTTCCAGGAGACGCTGACCTTCCTGGTGCACACCGCCGAGGCGGCCGTGGCGCTCACCCCGGCGTCCCCGGCCACCGCCTGAGATCCACTCTCCGCCGCCGGGCCGCCGAAGGGTCGCACCGCCTCTCCCGGTGCGACCCTTCGGCGGCGGAGGGACGCGTACGGGCGCGCGAGGAGACCTTCCGGTCGCCGGAGCGGACCTCATGTACGGCGCGCAATTCCGCAATTACCGCGAATGGCCGCTTGTTCCGGGTGTTGCGGATGTCGTCAATGATGTGTTACTTTTCTGCGCGTTCGACTGCTCGGTAAGTGATTCCTGTTTCTCCGCCATTCGACTGCGTACGGGGACGCCGTGAGTGTGAGAAAGGCACTGTTCAGAGCCACGAAGCCGGTGCCCTGGCGAGCCATGGGCCATCCGGACCGCTTTCCATCGAACCGTCGGGGGGCACGGCGCGGCCGCTCATCGCTTCATCGCGCCCGTCCTCCCGAATTCCCGTCCGAACCTTAACGTAGTCGTGTCCGCGCCGGTCACATGACCGGTGAGGCGCGCTTACGCGTGTCCCGCCGCGCGGGACGCGCGCGGATCCCCGTCGCAATCGGCCGCCTGTCGCATCGGAACTCGTTCCGCGGGTTCCGCGCGGCTGAAAACACTTCCCGAGTAAAGCGCGCATGCGCTCGTCGCGTTATGCGCCGGGTGAAGGAAATCTATTTCTTCGCCACTGCCAGGTTTAATCGCGCATAAAAGGGAGAGAAAAAGTGAACGCTTCCAGGATCAACCTCAAGGGCAAGTTCGCGGTCGCGGCGTCGCTTGCGGCGGCCGCGTTGCTCGCCGGCGGCCTCACCGCCGGCCCCGCCGCCGCCTCGTCGTCCTCGGCGCTCGCCGGGACATGCGAGTTCACCCGCACCCTCTGTTTATTCGAGGGCGCCGGGTACACCGGCGCGAGGTTCACCGCGCTGTCGCTGATTCCTCCGGCGGGCGTCTGCGTCGACCTCGTCGCACACGGCTGGGGCTCGGGGCGGGCCCACTCGGCGATCAACACCGCCACCCAGATCGCCACGCTGTGGAGTAACACCAACTGCACCGGCACCCCCCTGCCGATCTACCCCGGCAGCTACCCGAGCTTCACCTTCAACGCGGGCAGCGTCTTCGTGTACTGATCCCAGAGGGCATCGCACCGCGGGGAGGGCCACGAGCGGCGGCCCTCCCCGCGGGCATGCCGCGCCCCGGCGCGACACGCTCCCGGGCGCCCCGGCGAAGCGCCCGGCGCTTCGCCGTGCGGCCGAGGTTCGTCAACGGTTAACCGGAAATGCCGTTGTGCGTCGTCCTCCTGCTATGCGCAGGCACTGGGATGCTGAGGCCGCCGGAAAGATCGGCGGCCCAAGCAGAAAGGACCATGATGTCCCAGGGCCTGTCCCGCCGAGGGTTCCTCGCCGCCGGCGCCGGCGCCGCCGCCGCGTCGTTGCTGCCCCCCTCCGTCCACGCGGCCATGGCGATGCCGGCCCCCTCCGGCGGCCTGTCCGCCATCAAGCACGTCGTGTACCTCATGCAGGAGAACCGGTCGTTCGACCACTACTTCGGCGGGCTGCGCGGAGTGCGCGGATTCGGCGACCGCAACGCGATCAGGCTGCCCGGCGGCGGATCGGTGTTCGAGCAGCCGGACGGGGCCGGCCACGTGCTGCCCTTCCCGGTGCGGGCGGCCGCGGGCGCGGTGGGCAAGGACCTGCAGTGGATCTCGGCGCTGGCGCACGGCTGGAGCGACGGCCAGGCCGCGGCCGCGGGCGGCTGGCACAACGGCTGGATCCCCGCCAAGAGCAGCGCCACCATGACCTACTACGAGCGCCAGGACATCCCGCTGCAGTACGAACTGGCCGACACCTTCACGGTCTGCGACCAGTACTTCTGCTCGGTGCTGTCCTCCACCAGCCCCAACCGCAACTACCACGTGAGCGGGCACACCGGCTACGAGCCCGGCACCGCCAAGCGGGCGATCGACAACAGCGCGTACGACGAGGACACCCACGCCGGGTACACCTGGGCGAACGCCGGCGAGGTACTCCAGGCCGCCGGGCGCTCCTGGCAGGTCTACCAGGAGTGGGACAACTACGAGGACAACAACCTCGAGTTCTTCGCCACCTTCCGCCGCGTCGCCCGCAAGGCGCTGCGCGGCGACTTCCAGAGCATGGACTCCTTCTACTCGGCGCTCGGCCGGGCGAGCGACGCGCAGCGCGAGCAGATGCTGGCCCGCCTGGACGAGGGCGCCGCCGCGCTGACCCCGCATGAGCGCTCGCTGTACGACCGCGCGCTGCGCCGGGTGCGGCCGGGCACGCTGGCGGCGAGCTTCCGCGCGGACGTCGAGGCGGGCCGGCTTCCCGAGGTGAGCTACATCGTGCCGTCGGCGGCCGACTCCGAGCACCCGAGCGCGTCCTCGCCGATCCAGAGCGCGCAGATCACCTGGGACATCCTCGACGCCATCGCCTCCACCCCGGAGGTCTGGCGCTCGACCGCGCTGTTCATCACCTACGACGAGAACGACGGCTTCTTCGACCACGTGCCGCCGCCGCGCCCCCCGGCCGAGCGGGCAGAGGAGTACTACGAGGGCAACCCGGTCGGGTTCGGCATGCGGGTGCCGATGACCGTCGTCTCGCCGTGGACCGTCGGCGGGTACGTCTGCTCGCAGGTCTTCGACCACTCCTCCACGGTGCGGTTCCTGGAGAGCTGGCTGCGGGTGCGCTTCCCCGACGTCTCGCCCTGGCGGCGCACGGTCTCGGGCGACCTCACCTCGGCGTTCGACTTCACCACGGCGGGCCGGCGGCCCGCCCCCGCGCACCCGGCGCAGGTGCCGGCGTTCAGCGGGCGCTGGCGTCCGTCCCCGCCCGCCGACCAGCGGATGCCCGTGCAGGAGGAGGGCGCCCGCCCGGCCCGCCCGTTGCCGTACCAGCCCGACGCCTCGGCGCGGCTGCGCGGCAGGACGCTGCACCTGGCCTTCGCCAACCGGGGCGCCGAGAGCGTGCACATGGCGCTCTACCCTTACGCGGGCGAGCTCGCCGCGCCGCTGCACCTCGACGTGCTCGGGGAGACCACCCGGGCCGTCCAGGTGCCCGGCGACCGCTACGACCTGGTGCTGACCGGCCCGAACGGCTTCCGCAGGGAGTTCGGCGGCTCGCTCGCCGGCGCGGCGGCGGGCCTGCGGGTCTCCACCCGGATCGACGGCGGCGCGCAGCGGCTGACCCTCGTGTTCGAGAACGCGGGAAGCGAGCGGGTCAAGCTGCGCGTCCACGCGCTGGCCTACGAGGACCGCGACATGGCGGTCGTCCTTCGGCCGGGCCAGTGCCGGGAGGTCCCCTGGCCCGCCAAGGCGGCGCGGGGCTGGTACGACGTCCAGGTCTCCTGTGAGCAGGACCCGGCGTTCGCCCGGCGCCTGATGGGCCACATCGAGAACGGCCGACCCAGCGTCACCGGCTGAGAACCGGCCACCGCTTCGCCGTCCGGCCGACGATGTCGCCTCGCGGTGGTCGCGACGAGGGGTCCACTCCCTGTGCGGTGTTCCTCGTTCACCCGCGGTGACGCCACGGCTCGACCGGTCCGCTCGTCCGTGAGAAGCGGAGATCCGCGGGGACGGCGTGGACGCCTCCTGCAGTGGGTGTTCGTGCTTCACGGCAGATCTGCGGAGATCAGCGCCCTCGACGAGGTGATCGTGCGGGCCCGCGACGGGTTCGGCGGCGCGGTGGTGCTGCGAGGCGAGGCGGGCGCGGGCAAGACCGCCCTGCTCGGCGCGGCATCCTCGCGCACACGGCCGGGTGAGGTGTCGTGAAGGAGCGCCGGCACCGGCCACCGGCCGGCCCGCCACGCGCGGGCGCGACGGCCCGCCGCCGGAGGCCGTTCACAAGGGGCCGGGCGGCCTCGATGAGCTCCTGCCGGCCCGCACGTCCGCGCGTGCGGGCCGGCGCCTGTCAGGAGGGTCGGGCGGCCTCGATGAGCTCTTGCAGGCGCAGCCCCCGGGCCGCGTCCAGCTCACCGGAGCGGCCCGCGCGCACGGCCGCGGCGAACTCGGCGCGCAGCACCGGCCAGCCCTGCTCGTGGTCGATGCCGGAGGTGTCGTAGAGCAGGGTCCCGGCCGGTCCGAACAGCTCCACCTGGGTGCGCGCCCCGGTCAGCGGGACGCACCCCGACAGCGACGCCTGGCTGACGGCGCCGCCGGCGTGCTCACAGGTCAGCTCCACCCACCGGCGCGGGTCGCCGGTGCCCCTGATGGAGACGATGGGCCCGATGGCGGTGTCCAGCAGGTCCAGCAGGTGCGGGCCGAGGTCGAGCAGCGCCCCCTCCTGGAGCCGCCAGCCGGTGGCGAACTCCCCGCCGAGGAAGGCGCCGTGCAGGTAGCACGAGCGGGCGCCGGTCGTCTCGAACCCCGCCGCGCGGCGCAGGAACTCGCGCGTGGCGGGGTGGTAGCGCTTGGTCAGCACCATCTGCGAGACGACGCCCGCGGCGGCGACGGCGTCGGCCACGGCGCGGGCCGCGGCGAGGTCGGGGCCGAGCGGCTTCTCCAGCAGCAGGGCCTTGCCGGCCTTGGCCGCGCGCACCGCGAGCTCGGCCTGCACGGCGGGCGGGACGGCGAACGCGACGGCCTCGCAGCGGTCGAACAGCTCCTCCGGCGTGCCGGCGACGGCGGCGCCGTACGGCGCGGCGACCTCGCGGGCGGCGTCCGGGCGGCGCGCCCAGACGGCCGCGAGCCGCGTCTCGGGGCCGGCCGCCAGCATGCGGGCGTGCATGGCGCGGGCCCACGGGCCGGCGCCGACCAGGCCGACCTCGACGGGAGTGGTGGTGCTCACAGGTTCTCTCCAGCGGTGGGGCGGGATGGGCGGGCCGCCGCCAGACGGGCGTCGGCCTGGTCGGGGGCGTACAGGTGCTCGACCACCATCGCGGTGGCGCCGGCGAGCGCGGCGCGCTCGCCCAGCCGGGAGGTCACCACCTGCAGGTTGCGTGTGGCCCGGGGCAGGGCGCGCTGGTACAGCAGCTCGCGCACCCCGGTGACGAAATGGGTCTCGGCCAGATCCCCGGCGATCATCAGGACGCCGGGGTTGAGCAGGGTGACGACGGTGGCGAGCACCTCGCCGCAGCGCTTGCCCGCCTCGCGGGCCAGGCGCACCGCGTCGGGGGAGCCCGCGTCGAGGAGGGCGCGGACGTCGGCGGCCGACTCGGCGGGCACGCCGAGGGCGGCGAGCCGCCCGGCCAGGGCCCGGCCGCTGGCGACGGCGGCCAGGCAGCCGTAGGAGCCGCACATGCAGTGGGCGTCCTGCTGGTCGTGCAGGCGGATGTGGCCGAGGTCGCCGGCGCCGCCGTCGACGCCGCGGAAGACCCCGCCGTCGATGACGACGCCGGCGCCGATGCCGGTGGACACCTTGACCAGGACGAACGTGGAGCAGTCGGCGAACGCGCCGCGCTGCTCGCCGAGCCCCATCAGGTTGGCGTCGTTGTCGACCAGGACGGGGACGGCGGTGTCCACGCCGGCGTGCCGGTTCAAGGACTCCTGCGTGCGCTCGGGCACCGGGTAGCCGTCCCAGCCGGGCATGATCGGCGGCCGGACCACCCGTCCGGACGTCCAGTCGACGGGGCCGGGCAGCGACAGGCCCACCCCGCACACCGCCGACGGAGCGGCGCCGGCCGCGGCAAGCAGGCCGGCGAACCAGGCGGCGAGCCGGTCGAGCACCGGCTCGGGGCCGTCGTCGATCAGCAGGACCCCGGCGCGCTCGGCCAGGACGCCGCCGGCCAGGTCCAGGACGGCGGCGCGCGCGTGCGTGGTGTCCAGGTCGGCGGCCAGGACGACGGCGTGCCCGGGGTCGAACTCCAGCCGGACGGAGGGACGCCCCCCGGTGGACGGGCCGCCGGCGGCCTCGCGCAGCCAGCCCGCGGCGAACAGCTGGTCCAGCCGCTGGCCGACGGTGGAGCGTGACAGGCCGGTGACGCTCTGGAGCTCGGTGCGGGTGTTCGCCTGACCGGTGCGGATCAGTTCCAGCAGGTGACCGGCCGTGCTCCAGGGCGTCGCCATCTGGGGGATGTCTCCTCTAGCTCTTGTCGGCGCCGCTGGTCAGGCCTTCGGTAAGGAGGCGTTCAACGGCGTAGAAAAGAAGTACCACGGGGATGGTGAGGACGACCGACCCGGCCATGAGCACGGTCTTGGAGACCTCGATGCCGTTGGCGAGCTGCTGCAGGCCGAGCGACACCGTCCACTTGTCGGGGTCGGCGGCGAGGAACAGCAGCGCGAACAGGAACTCGTTCCAGGCGATCATGAAGACGTACAGGCCGGTCGCCATCAGCGACGGCGCCGACAGCGGCAGCACGATGCGGCGCACGATCTGGACGCGCGAGCAGCCGTCGAGCGCCGCCGCCTCCTCGATGCTGCGGGGGATGGTGACGAAGTAGTTCTTCAGCATGTAGATGGAGACGGGGACGGTCTGCGCGATGTACACGATGGCGAGCCCCACGAGGCTTCCCTGCAGGCCGATGCGCGCGAACATCACGAACAGCGGCACCGCGAGCAGCGTCGCGGGGAACAGGTAGACGGCCAGGAACACGGCGCTGACCTGCCGGCCGCCGAAGAACCTCAGCCGGCTGATGGCGTAGGCGCCCGGCACCGAGGCCAGCAGCGTGAGCGCGACCGTGGCCAGGGCGACGAGCGCGGAGTTGCCGAGCATCCGCAGGAAGCCCTGCCCCCCGTCGTCGGTCGAGCGCAGGACCTCCTGGTAGGTGGCGGAGGTCAGTTCCGACAGGCCCACCCACAGCTTGCCTGGGGCCAGCAGCAGCTGGTCGATGGGCTTCACCGACAGCAGCAGCATGTAGTAGAAGGGGAAGATCGTGATCACCGCGAGGAAAGCGATGACGACCCATCGCAGCGCCCCGAAGACCCGCTCCTCGACCTGCGCGCGGCTCATGACTCCTCCTCCTGGACCTTCCTGGCGAAGAACGTGAAATAGACGCCGAGCAGCACGGCGAGGATGACGGCCAGCACCAGGGCCTGCGCGGCCGCCGCGCCCACGTCGTAGCGGGCGGTGAGGAAGTCGTAGACCCGCACGGCCACGACGTCGGTGCCCGAGCCGCCGCCGGTGAGCAGGTAGACGTCGTCGAACTTGTTGAACGTCATGATGAACCGCAGCACCGTCAGCAGCGCGATCACCGGCATCAGCTGGGGGAGCAGGATGTGGCGGAAGCGCTGGGTGAGCGTGGCGCCGTCGACCGTGGCGGCCTCCTCCAGCCCGGCCGGCACGGCCTGCAGCCGCGCGAGCAGGAACAGGAAGGCGAAGGGGAAGTAGCGCCAGATCTCGAAGGCGATGACGGTCAGCAGGGCGAGCGGCACCTGCACGTCCCAGCCGAGGAAGGAGACCTCCTGGGCGCGGGTGGACAGGAAGGCGACCGGCTTCTCCCAGCCGAGCAGCTTGGCGCCCCACTCGTTGACGATGCCGAACTGCGGGCTGAGCGCGATCTCCCAGACGAAGGTGACGGCCACCACCGGCGCGACGTAGGGCAGCAGCATCGACCCGCGCAGCAGGGCCCGGCCGCGGAAGGGGCGGCGCAGGGCGAGCGCCGCGACCAGCCCGAGGGCGATCGAGCCCGCGGTGCCGCCCACGGTGTAGACCAGGGTGGTCCACAGCGAGGACCAGAAGCCCGGCGAGGTGAGGACCTCGGCGAAGTTGTCCCACGTCCAGCCGGACAGGAAGCTCATCGTCTGGATGTCGACCAGCCGCGCGCGCTGGAAGGCCAGCAGCACGGTCCAGGCGATCGGCAGGATGACGACGACCAGGACGACCAGCGCCGTCGGGGACACGAAGGCCAGGCCGGTGCGGTTCTCGCGCTGGGCCAGGGTGAGGTTTCCTCCGGCGCGGGCCGGCGGCCGTCCGGGGCCGGTCGCGGGGGAGGGGCGCCGCTCGGCGCCTCGTACGGTGCTCATCGTGGGTTCCTCTGGGGACGGAGCCGAAGGGCGGCTCACTGGAGGGACTTCCGCAGGGCCGCGACCTCCTCGGCGGCCTGCCGGGCGGCCTCGCCGGGAGGGATCTGGCCGGAGGTCATGGCTCCGACCGCCTTGGGCAGCGGCAGTTCACCGAGCGTCGCGCCGACCAGGGCTCCCTGGCCCTGGGTGATGCCCCAGCGGCGCATGTCGCCGACGCCCGCGGCCAGCGCGTCCAGGAGCTCGGCCGAGTAGGCCGACTGCATGGGCTCACGGGTGTCGACGCCGATGTCGCTGGCGCGCCAGGCCTTGCGGTACTTGCCGGGCTCCTCGGGCGTGCCGTCGCGGACCGGGATCTTGCCTTCGGCGGCCATGCCGAACCAGCCCTCGTACCCGGTGCTCATCATGTACTGGACGAACCTCTCCGCGGGCGCGGTCTCGGCGGTCTTGCTGATCACCCACGAGGCGATCTCGCCGAACTGGGCGGGCTTGGCGGCGTCCGGGCCCTTCAGGGAGGTGACGATGCCGCTGTTGGCGGCCAGGAACCCCGGGTCCTTGGCGCACTCGGGGCAGCTCGGCAGGGCGTCAGCGCGCAGGCCCGCCAGCTCGTCCAGCAGGAAGGTCGACCAGACGATCATGGCGGAGCGCCCGGCGAAGTAGGTGGCGCGGGTGGAGTCCACCGTCTGGGTGCCGGCGGCGCCGTAGTCGGCGGCGAGCTTGTCGTAGGTGTCGAAGGCGCGGCCGCACTGCGGGCTGCCGAGGCCGACGGCGCCGCCGGAGCCGACGAGCTCGCAGTCGTTGGCGAGCGCCAGGTCCTCGAAGCTCTGCTGGGTGAAGACGTCGCTGGGGTCGGTGGCCAGCGAGATGCCGCTGACGCCGCCCGCGTTCAGCGTCTTCGCGGCGTTGAGCATGGCGTCGTAGGTGTCGGGGGCGGGCAGGCCCGCCTTGGCGAACAGGTCCTTGCGGTAGACGAGGATCTGCAGCCAGGCGTCGCTGGGGACCGCGAGGCGCGTGGCGCCGTCGGCGGTGAGCTTCAGGGCGTTGCCGTTGAAGGTCGCAGGGCTGAGCGCGTCGACGACCTTCCCGGCGGCGGCGGTGTCGAGCAGTCCGTTGGTGTACATCTGCCAGGCCGAGGCCAGCGGGACGCCGCCGATGACGTCGGGCAGCGTTCCTGCGGCGGCCGCGGACATGATCAGCTGGGGGAGCTGGCCCTCGTCGACCCCGACCAGCCGCACCCGGACGCCGGTCTCCTTCTCGAAGGCGGCGACGACCTTCTTGGTCGCCTCCATGCGCGGGGTGAGGTTCTCAAGGCTCCAGACCGTGATCGTGCCGTCCGGGGCGCTTCTGCCCTGCGCGGCGCAGCCGGACGACAGCCCGGCTCCCGCCATGACGGCCAGACCCACCGCCAGTGCCCTCCACCTTCGGGACCACATCTATGAACCGTCCTCACTGCCGCCTTCATGTTTCGTGTGTGTTGCATCAGAACACCACTTTTGTCTGTTGACAAGACCTAACTCTGGGATATCTTCGACATAACCCCGGCAAATTTGATCGATCCACCGTAAGAACCACCCCACGGAGTCTCCTGTGGAACGTGTCGTCCAGTTCACCGGCCCCCGCCAGGTGGAGGTCGTCCCCGCCGAGCCTGTCCCGCTGCCCCCCGGCCACCTCCGCGTCCGCACGCGGTATTCCGGCATCTCGGCGGGCACCGAGCTGACCGCCTACCGGGGCACCAACCCCTACCTGACCCGCACCTGGGACGCCGGCGCGCGGCTGTTCCGCGACGGAGGGCCCGGCATCGCCTACCCCGTGGCCGGGTGGGGGTACTCCGAGGTCGGCGAGGTCGTCGAGGTCTCGCCCGAACTCAAGGGCGCGCCCGGCATGCCCGAGCCCGGGGACCTGGTGTGGGGCATCTGGGGGCACCGCAGCGAAGGCCTCGTCCCTGCCGAGCGCATGGCCGGCCACCGGCTGCCCGACGGCCTGTCGCCGCTCGCCGGGGCCTTCGCCCGGGTCGGGGCGATCGCCTACAACGCCGTCCTCGCCGGCGACCTGCACCTCGGCGAGGACGTCGCCGTCTTCGGCCAGGGCGTGATCGGCCTGCTCACCACCCGGCTGGCCCAGCTCAGCGGCGCCCGCGTCACCGCCGTCGACGCGCTGGACGCCCGGCTCGCCGTCGCGGTGCGGTACGGCGCCTCCCACACTCTCAACGCCCGCACCGAAGCCGTCGCCGAGCGCATCCGCGAGGCCACCGCCGGTCAGGGCGCCGACGTCGCCATCGAGATCAGCGGCGCCTACCCGGCCCTGCACGAGGCCCTGCGCTCGGTGACCGTCGGCGGACGCGTCGTGGCCTCCGGTTTCTACCAGGGCGACGGCGCCGGCCTGCGGCTCGGCGACGAGTTCCACCACAACCGCGTCCAGCTCGTCAGCTCGCAGATCGGCGGGGTCCCGCCCCAGCTCGCCGGGCGCTGGAGCGTCGAGCGGCTCCAGCGCACCTTCCTGCGGCTCGTCGCCGACGGCCTCGTCGACGTCGCGTCCCTGGTGAGCCACGTCGTCCCCGCCGCCGACGCGGCCGAGGCCTACGTCCTGCTGGATGAGCGTCCCGCCGACGCCCTCCAGGTCGTGCTGGAGTTCTGAGAGGTCATGTCCATGTTCAAGATCGCCTGCCAGGAGCAGCTGCTTCCCGGCGAGACCCTCCAGCACAAGTGGGAGTTCGCGCGGGAGGCCGGCTACGACGGCATCGAGCTGCGCGCCAAGGGCGGCTTCCACTTCCGCGACCGGCTGCCCGAGCTGCGCAAGGCCCGCGCCGACGGGGTCGTCATGCCCACCGTGTGCGTCGACATGCTGCACTTCTTCGGCGCCTTCGACGACGAGCCGCGCCGCGACGCCGTCGAGCAGATGAAGTCCCAGCTGTCGGTCATCGCCGAGCTGGGCGGGCTCGGCGCCCAGACCCCCGCCTCCTACGGCATGTTCTCGCGCCGCCTGCCCCCCTTCGAGCCGCCGCGCGACGAGGAGCGCGACCGCGAGGTGCTGCTGGAAGGGCTCGCCGAGATGGGCGAGCACGCGCGCAAGGAGGGCGTCACCCTCTTCCTCGAACCGCTCAACCGCTACGAGGACCACATGGTCAACCGGCTTGAGCAGGCCGCCGACCTGATCCGCGCGACCGGGCTGGACTCCGTCCGCATCGGCGTCGACAGCTACCACATGAACATCGAGGAGGCCGACCCCGCGGCCGCCATCCTCGCCGCCGCACCGCTCATCGGCCACGCCCAGGTCAGCGACTCCAACCGCTTCCAGCCCGGAGCCGGCCACCTCGACTGGCCCGCCTGGCTCGGCGCCCTGGACGCCATCGGCTACGACGGGTACCTCGCCGTCGAGTGCCGGCTCACCGGCGACCCGATCGAGGCCGTGCGTTCCATCCCCTCCTTCATCGCCCGGGCCGCCACGTGATCACCTTCCCCGAAACGGCCGCCGCCGCCCCCGCCGGCGGCCGCCGGGCACGCCTGCGCCGGGCCGCCGCCCAGGTCCTGCTCACCAACTGGACCGGCGCGGCGACCGTCCCCTCGCGCGCCCTCTACCCCCACCAGTGGAGCTGGGACTCCGCCTTCGTCGCCCTCGGGCTGCGCCACATCTCTCCGCGCCGCGCCCAGCGCGAGCTGGAGACCCTGCTGGGCGCGCAATGGGGCGACGGCCGCGTCCCGCACATCGTGTTCAACCCCGCCGTGCCGGCCGGCGCCTACTTCCCCGGGCCGGACTTCTGGCGCTCCGCCGCCGCGGGCCGCGGCGCCGGCGCGCCGCCCGCCGTCCATACCTCCGGCATCGTCCAGCCGCCCGTCCACGCCCTGGCCGCCTGGCAGGTGCACCTGGCCGACCCCGCCGAGTCGCGGCGCCGCGGCTTCCTGCCGCGCCTGTACCCGCGGCTGGCCGCCTGGCACCGCTATCTCGCCGGCGCCCGCGACCTGGCCGGCGGCGGGCTGGCCGCCGTCGTGCACCCCTGGGAGCCGGGCCTGGACAACAGCCCCGTCTGGGACGCCGCGCTGGCCCGGGTCGAACCCGCGCCGCCGGGCTCGTTCACCCGGACCGACCTCGACCACAGCCCCGCCGCGGACCGGCCCACCGACCTGGACTACGCGCGCTACGTCCGCCTGGCCACCTCCTACCGCGACCACGCCTACGACGACGCCCGCACCCCGCACGGCTTCGCCGTCGAGGACCCGTGCTTCAACGCCCTGCTGATCGCCTCCGAGCACGCGCTCGCCTCGATCGCCCGGGCGGTGGGCGCCGACCCTGGCGTCCATCTGCGGCGGGCCGAGGCGGCCACCGCCGCCCTGGTCGACCGGCTGTGGGACCCGGCCGGCGGCGTCTTCCTCGCCCGCGACCTGGCGACCGGGGCGCCCATCCCCGGGTACAGCGTGTCGGGGCTGGTGCCGCTGATCGTCCCCGGCCTGCCCGCGGACGTGGCGGCGGGCCTGGTGCGCACCCTCCACGGGCCGCGCTTCGGGCTGGGACGGGTGCATCTGGTCCCGAGCTACGACCTGACGGCCGCGCAGTTCGACGGCAACCGCTACTGGCGCGGGCCCAGCTGGTTCAACACGGCCTGGCTGATCCACCGCGGGCTCGTGCGGCACGGCGAGCACGAGGCCGCCGGGCGGCTGCGCGAGCAGACGCTGACCGCGGCCCACCGCTCCCGGTTCGCCGAGTACCTGGAGCCGTACACGGGGGATGGGCGGGGCATCCGGAACTTCAGCTGGACCGCCGCCCTGGCACTCGACCTGCTCCACACCCACGCGGGGGAGGGCCCCGCCCGATGAACGCCCGCTCCCGGCGGGGCGCGCCATGACCGGCCGGCGCCTGCTGGTCGGCGACGGCACCTTCGCCGCCCTGACCGCCTCCGGGGACGTCGAGGGCGGCCGCGGCACGGCGACCGACGGGCTGTTCGTGCGCGACGCCCGCCACCTGAGCCGCTGGCGGCTCACCGCGGACGGCGCGTCCCCCGCTCTGCTGACCTCGACGGACGACGGCTGCGTGCTCGCCCCGCCCGGCACCCGCGACGCGCCGCCCGCCCACACGCTGTTCCGCCGCCAGGCGGTGGCCGAGAGCGCGTTCACCGAACACCTCCAGGTGGTCTGCAACCGGGGCGAACCCACGGTCGTGACGGTCGAGGTCCACGTGGACGCCGACTTCGCCGACCAGTTCGAGCTGCGCGCCGACCACCGCGCCTACGCCAAGCCGGGCGTCCGCCGCGCCGTGCGCGACACCCCGGACGGCGTCGCCTTCGACTACCACCGCGACGAGCCCGGCCACCGCTCCGCAGAGACCGGCCCCGGCGAGAGCGGTGGCGGTGGCCATCACGGCGGGAGCTGGTGGTCGAGGACCGTGGTCGCCGCCTGCCCGGCGCCCGGCCACATCCGCCCGGCGGAGGACGGCGGCACCGGCCGCGTCCTGACCTGGCGGTTCGAGCTGCCCGCCCACGGCACGGCCGACCTCGCGCTCACCGTCGTGGCCGTCCCGCACGGCGCCCCCGAGCCGCCCGGCCCGGAGAACCCCGCCGCCGTGCGCGACCGTCAGCGGGCCCGCGCGCGGGCGTTCGTCCACGCCGACCCCGCGCCCGGCTCGCTCACCACCTGGGAGGGGCTGGCCCGCGCCTGCGAGCAGGGCCTGGCCGACCTCGACCGCCTGCGCATCCCCGCCGCCGGGCCCGGCGGCGAGCGGCTCAGGGCGCCCGCGGCCGGCATCCCCTGGTTCCTCGCGCTCTTCGGCCGCGACGCGCTGCTCACCTCGCTGTTCGCCCTGCCCTACCGGCCGGAGCTCGCGGGCCACACGCTGCTCGCCCTGGCCGCCACGCAGGGGACGCGAGAGGACCCGTCGCGCCTGGAGCAGCCGGGACGCATCGTCCACGAGGTGCGGCACGGCGAACTCGCGCACTTCCGCCAGGTGCCCTATGGCCGCTACTACGGCAGCGCCGACGCCACCCCGCTGTTCCTCGTGCTGCTGGAGGCGCACGCCGCGGCCACCGGCGACTCCCTCGCCCGCCGCCTGGAGCCGCACGCGCGCGCGGCGGTCGCGTGGATGTTCCGCGACGGCGGCCTCGGCGAGCACGGTTACCTGCGCTACACCTCCGACGCGGCGCGCGGCGGGCTCGCCAACCAGAACTGGAAGGACTCGCCCGGCGCGATCTGCTTCGCCGACGGACGCCAGGCCGAAGGCGCCCTGGCCGTCTGCGAGGTCCAGGGGTACGCCTACGACGCCCTGGTGCGCACGGCGCGGCTGGCCCGCACGGTGTGGGGTGACCCGCGCGAGGCGGGCCGCCTGGAGGAGGCCGCCGCCGACCTTCGGACGCGCTTCCGCCGCGACTTCTGGATGCCCGGACAGGACTTCCCGGCGCTCGCCCTCGACGGCGACGGCCGGCAGGCCGACGCGCTGGCCTCCGACGCCGGGCACCTGCTGTGGTCGGGCATCCTGGACCCCGACCAGGAGCGGGCGGTGGGCCGGCGGCTGCTGGCGCCGGACTTCTTCTCCGGTTTCGGCGTCCGCACCCTGGCCGCGGGCCAGGCCCCCTACCATCCGCTGTCCTACCACCGGGGCAGCATCTGGCCGCACGACAACGCGGTCATCGCGCTCGGCCTGGCGCGCGCCGGGCTCGCCGAGCAGGCCGCCGCCGTCGCGCGCGGCCTGGTGGAGGCGGCCGCCCCGCACGGATGGCGGCTGCCGGAGGTCCTGGCCGGGTACGGCCGCGAGGAGCACCCCGCCCCCGTGCCCTACCCCCACTCCTCCTCCCCGCAGGCCTGGGCCGCGGCGGCGCCGCTGGCCCTGCTCACCGCCCTGCGCGGTTCTCCCGCGTCCGAGGAGGGAACCGCCGGCGCCTGAGGGCGAGGCTCCCGGGCCTGAAGACGAGGCCCTGGGGCCCTGAGGGCGAGGCTCGCCGGGGCTTGAGGGAGGAACGCGGGCGGCCACCCCCGGCGGCGGGGAGTGGATCGCCGCCGGGGGTGGCCGTGTGGAAGGGCCGTCGGACAGGGGCGTGCCGGGAGGAGCGGGGGCCCTCCCGGCACGCGCCCTACTTCAGGCCGAAGGCGCGGGTGATCGTCTGGGCCACGGTGTTGCCCCGCGCGTCGGCCGCGGCGGCCCGCAGGGTGACGTACGAGGCCCGGGCCGGGGCGTCCAGACGGGTGCTCCAGCCGGCACCGTCCTTGCGGAGGCCCGCCTTGTGCCAGGTGGCGCCGTCGTCGTAGGAGACCTCCAGCGTCACCGACCGGATCGCGCCCGATCCGGTCACGCCGTCCAGGTGCGACGGGGTGAGGGTGATCGCGTCGTGACGGCGGGCCTTGCCGGCCGCGTCGGTGTCGGCGTCGTAGTCCAGCTGGATCAGCGGCAGGCGCGCCACCTCGCCGGGCTTGCCCGCCTCGGAGGTGAAGCCCCACTCGGTCCGGGTGGCCGTCGAGTACGGGTTCGCCCACTCGCCTCGGGAGTTCTCCGACACCAGCCGGTACGGCAGCCGCTCCGGGCGCACGCCGAACACGGCGATCGCGTCATAGGCCGACTCGCCGAGCAGGGTGTCGCCCTGGTAGATCTTCAGCTGGTTGGACACCTGGCCGTTGTAGAGGGTACGGCCGACGTGCGCGGATCCCGTGTCGCCCCAGCCGGGCACCACGGCCTGGAGGGTGTCGTCCAGCCGCAGCGGCGCGGTCTCGGCCTCCAGGCGCGGCCGGTGGACGGGGCCGAACCAGCGCGAGGCGGTGGTGGTCCCCGCGCGGTAGCTCACCTCGCCCACGGCGTGCTGCTGCACCTCGCGCATGATCTGCGCCTCCTCGTGCCACCGCGTGCCGGCCGTGACCCAGTCGGTGCGCTCGCCGACGGCCGGCGCCGTCCAGCCGCCGATGTTGCTGGCGGTGTTGTAGCCGAACCGCCAGAAGTCGGAGCGGTTCTCCATCGCCTTGCCCGGACGGGCGTTGCGGAAGGAGACCTCGACGCGGGCGAGCTCGTCCTGGCGGGGCCGGTGGACGGGCTCGGCGGGGACGGCCTTCTGGAAGCGGTGGACCAGGTCGTAGACGTACTCGGTGACCGGGTTGGAGGTGACCTCCAGCCGCGTGGTCCGGCCGCTCTCGATGCGGGAGATCAGCTTCTCGCCCTCGTCCTGGGTGAGCGTCGCCACCGTCAGGGGCGCCGGGTTGGACGGGAGGTAGGGCCCGTCGTTCCAGGGGACGATGCGGCCGTCGCCGTCGTTGACGACCAGCAGCAGCTCGGCGCCCGCCGCGGCGGCCGCGGCGGCCTGCTCCTCTCGGGTGACGACGCCGCCGTTCCTGACCACGACGGCTGCGCCCTTGACGGGCCTGGACCGGTAGGCGGCCGCGCCGCCGTCGCCGGCGAACACCGCCGAGAGGGTCCGGCGGCCCTTGGGCAGCGGGGTCGCGCCGCGCTGGACCATCAGGTCGTCGAAGGCGCCGTCGGGGGAGGCGACGGTCAGCGCGGGCTGCTCCAGCCGCCAGTGGCCGCCCATCTCGAACACGCCCGCGCGCACCTTGGCGGTCGGCAGGACCCAGGCGCTGTCATGGGAGCTGTCCGGCCACACACTGGAGGCGGTGTAGTCGTCGTCGGCGAGGCCACGGTAGAGGTCCAGGCGCACGCCGCTGAGGCTGGTCGCCTTGGGGGCGACGGCGGTGATCCGGCGGGCCTTGCGCGCGTCGAAGGTGGCGGTGCGGTCCTGGTCGAGCCGGATGTCGGTGACGGCGAGCATGCCGAGGCCCTTGGAGTGCGGCCCGTTGGCGCCCTCCAGTTCGGCGCTCAACCAGGCCGTGTAGGTGCCGTCCGGGATGCGCAGGTCGAGCGTGCCGGTCTCGTCCAGCCAGATCGGGGCGAAGAAGTGCTCGCCGGTGAGGATCAGGTCGCCGCTCAGCGGCCGGCCGGAGCGGTCCTTGGCGGTGAGGGTGAGCGTGTGACGCTCGCCCTCCTTCGCGACGCCGATCATGGTGCGGGCGCGCACCGTGCCGCCGGCGTCGGTGGCCTCCACCGTGCCGTAGACCCTGGCGTCGACCGGCACCTCGTCCAGGTGGGCCGTCACCGTCACCGTGCCGGTGCCGTGCGCGGGCACGGTGATCTTCGAGGCCGACAGGGTGAAGGCGGCCTGCGGGGCGCCGGTGAAGCGGGCGGCGAGGTCGAGGGTGACCGGGGCGTCGCCGGTGTTGGTGTAGGTCACCTCCTTGTCGCCGGTGGTGCCGGGCGCGGTCGGGTAGCCGTGGAAGCCGGCGTACGCGCCGGTCGTGGCGAACACGGTCGCGCTGGTGGTGGCGGCGATGTCCAGCCGTCCGCTGCCGGCCTCGGCGACGGAGTAGGCCGGGGTGGGCTTGGTCGTGCTGACCAGGGCGTCCTTCAGGCGCGGGCCGCTCCAGTCGGGGTGCTGGGCGGCGAGCAGCGCGGCGGCCCCCGCGACGTGCGGGGTGGCCATGGAGGTGCCGCTCATCGTCTGGTAGAAGCCCTCGCCTTCGATCGCGTACTGCGAGCGCGCGGCGAGGATGTCGACCCCGGGGGCGGTGAGCTCGGGCTTGAGCCCGCCGTCGCCGGGGCGCGGTCCCCGGCTGGAGAACGAGGCGAGCGCGTCGGAGGAGTCGACCGCGCCGACGGCCAGGGCCGCGTCGGCCGCGGCCGGGGTCGAGACGGTGTAGTCGCCGCCGGCGTTGCCCGCGGCGATGACGAACAGCGCACCGGTCTCGGCGCTCAGCTCGTTGACGGCCATGCTGAGCGGGTCGGTGCCGTCGGAGGGCCCGGCGCCGAGGCTCATGCTGATGATCTTGGCGTGCCGATCCCGTGCGGCCCATTCCATTCCGGCCAGCACCCAGGAGTCCAGGCCGCCGCCGTCGTTGTCCAGCACCTTGCCGATGTGCAGCCGGGCGCCGGGCGCGACGCCCTTCTCCTCGCCGCCCGAGGCGGCGCCGGTGCCGGCGATGGTGGAGGCGACGTGCGTGCCGTGGCCCTTGCCGTCCTCGACGGACTGGCCGGGCACGAAGCTCTGGCTGTCGATGATCTGGCCGGCCAGGTCCGGGTGGCCGGTGTCGATCCCGGTGTCCAGGACGGCCACCTCGACGCCCTTGCCGGTGTTGCCGCCTGCCCACACCTTGGGGGCGCCGATCTGGGCGGTGCTGGTGGAGAGGTCGGCCCGCACCTTGCCGTCGAGCCACACCTTGGCGATGCCGCCCGCCAGGGAGCCCTGGCCGGCGGCGCGCTCGGACGGGGAGGGGAGGGTGGCGCCCTTGGTGAGCGAGGCCCAGAACCCGGCCGAGCGGTCGGCGTCCACCGCCGCGCCCTGGATGCTGCTCAGCGCGCGCACCTGCCGCGCGCCCTGGGGCAGCGCCGCGGTGCGGGACCGGGTGGCGGCGTCGGTGTAGGAGACGATGAGCGGCAGGCGGGAGCGGTGCGCGTCGTCGTAGCCGTCGGCCAGCAACCGGGTGACGTTGAACAGGCCCTGGTCCAGCAGCCCGGCGGCCACGTAGCGCAGCGTGGAGCGCGGGTAGACGTAGACCTCGCCCTTGTCGGCGTGGGTGACGACGTCGGCCGGGCGGCCGTCCGGGCTCAGCACCGTGCGGGTCTCGGTGCCGTCGGGCGCGGTGCCGACGGTCACCTTGTCACCGTTGATCAGCGTGACCGTGCGCCCGGGGGCGGTGCGGGCCGGCTCGGGCGCGGCGGCGGGAGCCGCGGCGGTGGAGGCGCCGGCGGGCGGGACCGCAGCGAGCGCCGCGAGCGCGGCGGCCAGCGCCACCAGCGCGCGTCCCCGTGAGGGAGGGAAGGACAAGGGAACCCCAATGCTAAGAGTGCAGCGAGATCCCTAGATTGTGGACAGCCGCCGGAGGTTTCGGTCCTGTTCGGCTCTGGCGCATTTGTGCCATGTCGCATTTGCGAAGGCCCTGGCCGTCCACGCGACGCCGCCGCCCGGCGCCAGGGGGGTGAGCGCCCGGCGATCATGCCGGCTCACGAGATCATGGCCGTCGCGATCTCCCACAGGCGTCCGGCGCCGGCCGGGTCCAGGGCGAAGGGGGCGACGCCGCCGCCGAACATGGGCGGGCGCTCCCGCAGCACAGGGGCCTCGGCGCAGTCCTCGAAGTAGCGGCCGCCCACCCCGGCGAGCAGCGGCGAGGCCGCGCACAGCACCGACGTGGCCGCGCCCTGCGCGAGGGTCTTGCGGCGCTCGGGCGGCGTCCTCAGCCCGCCCGTGTGCTGCTGCAGGTTCGTGGCGATCGCTCCGGGGTTCACCGCGTTGGCGAAGATGCCCTCGCCGGACCAGCGGCGGGTGACCTCCACCGCCAGCAGCACGTCGGCCGTCTTGGACTCCCCGTACGCGCCGATCGGGTCGTAGGGGCGGAAGCGGTGGTCCAGGTCGTCGAAGACCAGCGGGCAGTAGGTGTGGGCGTTCGAGCTGAGGGAGACGACGCGTGCGCCCCCGGCCCGGGCGAGCGCGCCGTGCAACCGGGTGGTGAGGGCGAAGTGCCCGAGGAAGTTCACCGCGAACTGCATCTCGCGCCCCTCGGCGGTGCGGGTGAGCTCCGGCAGCGCCATGATCCCCGCGTTGTTGACGAGCATGTGCAGCGGCCCGTCCCAGGCGGCGGCGAACCCCCGCACCGAGGCCAGGTCGGCGAGGTCCAGCCGGCCGGCGGCGACGTCCTTGTTGCCCGTCGCCTCCGAGATCCGGGCGGCGGCCCGCTCGCCCGCCGCGACGTCGCGCACGCCGAGCACGACGGAGGCTCCGGCGGCGGCGAGGGCGCGGGCCGTCTCGGCGCCCACGCCCGAGGTGGCGCCGGTGACCAGCGCGCGGGCGCCGGAGAGGTCCACCCCGGAGAGGACCTCGTCGGCCGTCGAGGCGAATCCGAAGGGTGTGCGCAAGGTCTGCGTCATGGAGTTCTGAGTCATGCGGCCGATCCTGCCGCCGGGCCGTCACCGGAGGTTAGACCCTGCCGGCCCTGGTACCGGCAGGGACAGGATGAACTCCGCCTGACCGTCACGGACGGTCAGGCCTTGGTGACACCGGTGCCGGCGGGGACGGGATGAACTCCGCGCCGTCGCCTACCCTGGGGGCCATGGCGACCAGCAGCAGACTCGGCGACTACCTGCGCGTCCGCCGCGAGCGCCTGCGGCCGCAGGACGCCGGCCTGCCCGCGGGGCCGCGCCGGCGGGTGCCCGGGCTCCGGCGCGAGGAGGTCGCGCTGCTCGCGGGCATCAGCGTCGAGTACTACCTGCGCCTGGAACAGGGCCGCGACCAGCACCCCTCCGACCAGGTGCTCGACGGCATCGCCCGCGCCCTGCACCTGGACGCCGACGCCGAGGCCTACCTGCGCGAGCTCGCGCGGCCGGTGCGCGCCGCCCAGCGCCGTCCCGCCGCCCGGCCCGAGCGGGTCGGCGCGGGCGTCCGGGGCCTCATCGACCAGTGGGCGACCACGCCCGCCCTCGTCCACGGCGTGTCCATGACCACGCTGGCCGCCAATCCGATCGCCGTCGCCCTCAGCCGCTTCTTCGCGCCGGGGGTCAACAGCCTGCGCGCCGCGTTCCTGGAACCGGAGATGCGCGAGTTCTACCGTGATTGGGACGACATGACGGCCAAGGCGGTCGCCTACCTGCGCTCGGTGATCGGCGCCGCCGACGACCCGCGGCTCGTCGAGCTGGTCGGCGAGCTGAGCCTGCGCAGCGAGCGCTTCCGGACGCTCTGGGCCCGCCAGGACGTGCGTCAGAAGACCAGCGGGGTCAGCCGAGTGCTCCACCCGCAGGTCGGCCCGCTGGACCTCCACTACGAGAAGCTGGCGCTGCCGGGGACCTCCGGCCAGATGCTGGTCACCTACCACGCCGAGCCGGGCTCCCCCTCCCACGAGCGCCTCCAGCTCCTCGCCCACCTGGCCGCCCGCCCCTCCTCCCCTCGCCCCGCCGAAGGCCCGTCCCGGCCGCAGGACCTCGCCGCCGAAGACCCGGCGCCGCCCCGGCGTCCCTCGCGCGGCCCGGCCTCCGGGCGCCCGTCCCCGCCGCGATCGTCCTGACTCCGGGCGCCCACGGCCCCCGGCTCGGCGCCGGCGCTACCGTGGGGCCGGAGGAGGGGACGATGCCGGGGATCAGCGAGGGGCCGTACTTCGAGGAGCTGGCGGCCGGACAGGTGTTCGGGGACGCGCCGGGGGTGACCCTCACCGAGGGGCTGGCGGCGGCGCACCAGGCGATCGTCGGCGACCGGCTCAGGCTGCCGCTGGACGCGCACCTGGCCCGGGAGGTCACGGGCGCGGGGACGCCGGCCCATCCGGCGCTGGTGTGGGACGTGGCGATCGGCCAGTCCACCCTGGTCACCCACCACGTCAAGGCGAACCTGTTCTACCGGGGCCTGGTCTTGCGCCGGATGCCGCTGATCGGCGACACGTTGCGCACCTCCACCGAGGTGGTGGCCCTGCGGCAGAACCGGCCGAGGCCGGGCCGCCGCCCCACCGGCCTCGCGGCCCTGCGCATCACGACGGCCGACCAGGACGGCCGGCCGGTGCTGGACTTCTGGCGGTGCGCGATGATCCCCCTGCGCGACCCTGACACGCGCACCGGCCACGACGCCGACCTCGGCCGGGTGGGCGAGGAGGCCGGCGACGCCGGCCTTCTCGCGGCCGCCGGTCGGCTGCTGGCCGGCTGGCGGCCCGGCCGGTTCAGGGAACTTGCCGGAGGCCGTCACTTCGCCGACGTGGCCGAGGGCGAGCGGTGGGAGGTCGGCGGCGGGGACGTGGTGTCCTGCGCGCCCGAACTGGCCAGACTGACGGGCAACGTGGCGCAGGTGCACCACGACGCGCGGGCGGCGGGCGGCGCGCGGCTGGTCTACGGCGGGCACACGATCGGCCTGGCCCTGTCCCAGGCCGCCCGCGCCCTGCCCAACCTCGTCACGGTCGTGGCCTGGCACGGCTGCGACCACCTCGGCCCGGTGCACGAGGGCGACACGCTGTCCAGCGAGATCAGCGTGGAACGCCGCCAGGAGCTCCCCGGCGGCGGAGGGCTGGTCCACCTGCGCTCCCTGGTCACAAAGCCCGGCGCCGAACCCTCCGGCGTCCTCGACTGGCGTTTCGTCGCCGTCATGGCGTGAGATCACGTCCGGCGGGACAGGCCGGCGAGGTCCGTTCGACGATCTCCATTCGGGTGGGTTCGGGGTGTCGGGGGCTGATGAAGACGACCTCGCGGCGGTCGGTCTCCTCGGCGAGCCTTGCCAGGTGGGATGTGCCTTCGGCGTCCAGGCCGATCGAGGTGGCCGCCGCCGCGCGTTCCCCGCCGTGGACCACCCGTTGAATGATCTTCGTGCCGGTGTTCACGATGAGGCCGTCGGAGACGGCGAGCAGGCTCTGGTCGGCGAACACCAGGCCAAGCCCGTCCGCGCGCGCCTCGGCGACCATCTGGTCGACGAAGGTGGTGAGGGCATCGCGGGCCGACAGCAACTCGCCGCCGGGGACGGCTCCCGCGGGTGCCAGGCGGTGCGCCTCGTCGATCACGGCGAGGTGGCGCAGATCCTCGTCCTGATCGCCTCGCGCCGCCCGTTCGACGGCCTCGCTGCGGTAGTGCCCGCACAACAAGGCGAACAGCAGGAGCGTGAGGGTGACGCGCTCGTCGTCGCAGAAACCCGCACCCAGTTCGACCAGGATCCGCCGGTTCCACCATCTCCTGGCGGACCGCACCGCGGTGAGCCCGCGCGTCGCCTCCGGCTCGCCGCCGCCGAACACCCGGTAGAGGGCGCTCTTGCGCAGCCCTTCCCAACGTTGCGCGAAATGCCCTTCGGTGTCGCGGAACCACTCGGTGGAGAACTCCTCCGGCCCCTTGATCGTCTTCAGGAACTCAGGCGAGATCGCGATCAGGTCGTCGATGACCGGGATCTGGTCGCGGTGCCGCAGCAGGTGCTCGCCCGTCACCCCGAGGAAGTGGTTCCAGGCGCGCTCCTCGTCGCCGCACTCGGGGCACGCCTTCAAATGGCGGTCCCGGTAGAGGTGCCTGACCATCGAGCCGAGCAGGTCGAACGCGACCCGGTTGGTGGGGAACATCAGCGCGAGCGCCTGGGTGACGAGCTCGCAGTGCTGGTAGGCGCTGCCCTGCGGTGCCGGGAGGAAGGGATTGAACCGGACGGACTGATCACCGGACGCGAAGTCGATCCGGACCGCCCCGATCGCCTTCGCCACCCGCGCGAAGCGGCCCTGCAGCGGATCGATCAGCGTGATCGGCACGGCCGGCTCGGCGAACGCGGCGACCTCCTCGGTCACGTTGCCGATCGTGGTGGTCTTGCCGGAACCGGTCGTCCCGGTCACGAACATGTGCCGGGTCAGGCTCACCGCGGGCACCGTCACCGGCCGTCCGAGGACGAATCCGATGACGACCTCCCGCGCACCGGCCGCGCCGCCGGTCATCGCGAAGGGTATTCCCGTCGCCGCGTAGGAGGGCATCCGCGAGGGCGTGTCGATCCGGAGATAGGGCGGGAACGCCAGCAGGCCGGCCTCCTCGGGCGCGAACCCGGAGGCGCGCCGCTCGAGGTGACCGTCGACGGAGGGAGAGCCGCCGAGGCCCAGCTGCCTGCCGGCGTCGTCGACGGTCAGGGGCGTCAGCGGCAGATCGCGCAGCAGCGCGCCGTTCCGCCCCCGCATCGACGGCGACGTCGACACGGTGACCGCGACGAGTGGCGCCCCGACCGCCAGCGACCGCAGCTGACCGGTCGACGCGGGGTCGAGCCGTGCGGCCGGCATCGCGTCCAAAGCGTCGAGGGAGACGCCGGAGTATGACTGCTCGAACTCATCGGACCACTGCCGGGCGAACCGGACGTGGACGCACCCGCCGATCTCGGCCAGGCGCTGGAGGGTCGGGGCCCAGCGGGTCGACCGCTCCTCCGCGACCAGCGGCTCGGCGATCGGGACCCGGTAGCGGACGCCGTCCTCCGGCTTCTCCGGCAGCAGCGCCGTCCGGGCGGTCCCACCGCCGACGACGACCGCGCGCATCCTCCGGTAGACCTGTGAACCATCGCCCGCGCAGGCGCAGGACGTCACCGGAACCGGTCCGGCCAGCCGGAGGAACTCGGCGGCGTCGCCCAGCTCGTCGCCGAGGTCGTAGCCGTCCGGCACCTCGTAGCCGAAGCGTGCCCGGCCGTCGCCGTCGCTCCACATCCGGATCGCGAGATCGTGCAGGGACAGAGCGAACCGGGTGAACCCGGCGTAGCCTTCTCTGGCCCGCTCGGCCAGCCGCGGAGCCCGCACCAGATCGAACCGCGGCACCGCGACCACCTCGAACAGCGCCGGCATCTCAGGCGATCCAGCCGCTGAGGATCGCGGCCCACGCCAGGACGGCGCCGAGCGCACCACCGGCGATGGCGGCGAAGACCCCGAGCGCGAGCCGCCCCGCCGACCCCGGTGCGAACCGGCCGGGCTTCTGGTCGGCCCGGACGCGCAACGCCGTGGTCTCCTGCCGGAGGGCTTCGAGCGTCACCTGGATCTGCGCGAGCGCCGCCCGCATCCCCACGACATGTCCGTCCAGGCCCGTCATGCGCCTCTCGGCCCCGTCAAGCCGCTCGACGGTCGCGGGCGAGGCCTCCGCCAGCCGGTACACGTCGCTCGCGAGCCCGACGAGCGTCGAGTTCAACCGGAACCCGAGATCGTCGAGCTTCGCGTCGAACCCGGCCGCCTGCCGCCCGGACGACTCCGCCCCCGCCGATGCCTCGGCCCGCGCCGCCCGCGTCTCAGCCGTGAGCCCTTTCAGCAGCTCGGTGAGATCGCCCTGTCCCGCCGATGCCTCGGCCCGCGCCGCCCGCGTCTCAGCCGCGAGCCCTTTCAGCAGCTCGGCCAGATCGCCCTGACCCGCCGAGAACTCGGTCGCGGAGTCCGACTGGGCCTCGATGAGCTCGTCCAGGCGTCCGTTGACCCGGTCGATCGCGCCGCCCATCATCCGGTCCCGGTCGGCGAGCCCGTCGGTGAGCTCCTCCAGCCGACCGTCGATCTCCTGCCGCACCGCTTCGACCGGAGGCCGCATGACCGCCTCCACCACGGAGCGGAAGGTCAGGAAGCCAGGGTTCCCGCTGTCCGTCATCGCCTTCCCACCAGGTCATCGAGATCCATCAGAAGCCGGAGCGCCGCGACGGCCGTCACGATCTGGTCCGCCTCCGTCATTCCGGGAAGAGAGCCGATCATCTCGGTGACGGACGCGTGGTTCGCCGCGTGCAACTCGCCCGCCAGCCGGTTCACCATGGCGAGGGCGTCCCGGTCGTTCTCGCGCTCGGCGGCGGCTTCCCGCCGCTCCTCATCGAGCGAGGCTTCCGCCTCCTCGACCGGTGTCACCCTGGCCATCGCCAGCGCCCGCGCCCGATGCGCGGCCGTGTGGGCGACCTGATGTCCGGCCTCCAGCCGCGGGGTTCCCTCCCGGGCGTGCGCCGTGAAGCGCTCGGTGACCCAGGCTCGCGTGGCCACCCCCGTCGAGACCATCCGTTTGTAGCAGGGGACCGCCGGCACCCGGCTCGAACACCACCAGGAGCAGAAGATCCGGCAGAACATCAAGGAGTCGTACTTGTCCCTGATCTCCGACGCCTTCACCGGCAGGAGCGGCTCGACCGGCATGACCACCGGCTGGAGCGCGGCAGCGGTCTCGTCGTACCAGCTCTGCCAGATCGCCCGGGCGTCCTCGGCGTAGGCGGCCTTCTCCTCGAGCTGCCGGTCCGGCAGCCTGGTGACGACACCGGCGATCGGCAGGTCGGGCAGCCTGCGCGGCGACCTGCCCGACAGCCGCGAGACGGCGGTCTTCCACGTGGTGAGCGCCGTGGCGGCCGCCACGCGTTCCGCTTCGCGTTCGGCGTGGGCGTCCTGAGCCAGCCGCAGGTCGCCGGCCGCTCGCTCCAGCCGCCCCATGGCCACGCCGATCCGCTGCTCACGTGCGGCTTCGGCCCGGCGCACCCGCAGGACGACCCGTCCTCGCACGTTCATGGCGGCACGGTAGAACGACGAGGTGTCCGCCCCGCTTTCCATCATCGACCGCAGCTGAGCGAGCGACTCCGCGTTGACGCGGCCGGCGATCTCGTGGGTGTCCGGGTGCTTGGACGGGTAGCCGCGCCACGATCCGCCGAGCTCGATCGGAAAGCAGCGGTCGAGCAGCGGGGCGCGGTCGGAGATCGCGTGTGTGCCGGCGAACTGGGTGACCTGCCAGTCCCGCAGCAGGGCGAGGGCCTCGTCCGTTCCGGTCCCGGAGGGCAGTCCGGCAAGGATGTCCTGGCCGTTGGTGTCGGTGAAGGAACGGGTGAAGACGAACATGTACCGCTCGGGGTTGTCCTTCCAGTCGGCCAGGTGGTGGTTGTCCTGGATGGCCGCGTCCTTGAACGCTTCGTACATCTTGTTGACGGACACGACGAACGCCACGCGCGAGACCGTGGGCGAGAAACGGTCGACCAGCCGGCGGGCCAGGGCGCGTTCGTCCGGGTTCTGGGCGAACAACCCGAGCAGATCCAGCACCTCGGCTCCGACGGCCCGCTCGCGGTGGCCGTACCGGCGGGGAACGCCGATCGCCACCGGAGCACGTTCCACGTCCCACAGCGTGCCTCCGTCGCGGTCACGGAATCCGGCCAGCCGCGCGGTCAGCGCCGTGGAGTCCAGGAACTCGGGCCCGTCCTGGTCGGTGAACTCCCAGAACTCACCGGTCTCGTCGGACGACCAGCCGTAGCGGACCGGAAAGGAGGTCGAGGACCGCCCCACCTCGCGGCCGGCGCGGAGCACGTCGTGGACCTCCTCGGCATGCTCGGGATCGACCACGCCGAGCACCTGTATGGCGAGGCACGTCTTCCCGGCCTGCGAGTCGCCGACGAGCATCGTGGTCACATGCCGCGACGCCCTGTCGATCGGCCGGCCGGTGAGCTTCTCGAAGGCGTCGTCGAGGGCATGGTCGGCCCACCCCCACCGTGCCCGCTGGTGGGAGTTCCACAGCGCCCCGTTCCACGGGTCTACCGCCACGACGCCTCCATCAACATGCGGTCCTGGATGGTGCGCGCCTTGTTGAGGACCGCCAGATGATGCAGGGACTGGTCGGCCTGGGCGTCGAGGCCGGTCGCCTGCCGGTAGAGGCTCTCGAACGCGGTGAAAGTGACGTCCAGGAGCTCCCGCACCGAGCCGATGGTCGCTTCGGTGACGGAATCCTGATAGCCCGCGAGGAGCGAACGGGCCGCGTGGCCGCGGTTCCAGCCCGTCTTCTTGATCATGCCGATGACCTGGGGCAGGAGGGTGCTGAGCAGGACCGGCACGAGCCCTCCGCCGGCGGCGCCGAGCATGACCATGATCCACGACAGGTCGGGCGCGGCGGCCCGCGGCGGCTCATCACCGGAAGGCGGCCGGTGGTCCGGCCACAGGAAGACGCTGAAGGCGTCGAACCCCGCGATCGCTCCCTGCGGGAGGGAGCTCGTGGGGCGCTGGTCCGCGGCCGCTCGTGTCATCCGCTGGGCGTTCAACGCCAGGTAGGGCAGGGCCCGGGCGGTGGTGGTCAGCGCGAGCCCCTCGGTCTTCCCGGCCGCCAGCCGGTTCAAGGTCTGCTGGATGGTGTCGGCGGAGGCGGCGAAATTGATGGACCGCCCCTCCAGTTCGGCGACGGAGGCGATGACGTCGTCGCACACGGCCCGCACGTCGGCCGGTGGGTAGACCCGCTCGCAGAGCAGCCGCAACCGCAGCGCCGCTTCCGGCGACCCGCTGAGCCAGAGCTTCCAGTCGTCGAAACGAGTCCGCTTGAGCTCCGCGACGAGCAGTTCCTCCCGTCCCCGCATGTAACCCTCGAGCGCGTGGGGCAGCTTCTCCCCCAGTCCTCGCAGGACGGTGACGAAGCGACTCTGGTATTCCTTCTGGTACAGGCGGACCTTGGAGCAGTCGTCCGGCGGGGTCGCGTGGAAGCGCCGCGCGGCCTCGTCCAGATGCGTCTTCACCTCTGCGAACAGCGCGTCGCGCAGCCGCCTGCCGGCCTGCCGGGACAGCGCGGACGACCGGCCCAGGCGTCCCAGCGATTCCTGGACGTTCGCGCGGAGCCGTCCGAGCTCCTCGTCGCCGCTCAGAACGAACAGGCTCGACGGCCGCACGTCGTACACGGCCGCCGCCCGCTCGCGCACCGTCGCCAGGTCGTCGGGGTCGTCGTATCGGGCCACCACGACCTGACGCTCGATCGACGCCTCGATGAGCGCGAGCGAGATGATCGCCTCGCTGTCCAGAGCGAGGTTCTGCTCTCCGGTCACCGCGACGCAGACGGGCAGGAGACCGAGCGCCTCCCTCATCCACCGCTGCCACCGCTCGTTCCGCGACGGCTGGTTCCGACGATCGTCGGCCCGCTCGAACCCGGGTAGCAGGAGCACACCCTGGCCGTCCTGCCAGCCGTCGCCGGCCGGAAGCTCCAGGAGACACATCAGGGTCGATTCGTCCTGCCCGCGGACCGCCCGGTGCCACGCCTCCACACTGTCGACCGCCTCGCGCCGGTAGCTCTGCGGACCCGGCGCCTGAAGATAGGTCGAGGCCGACACCGCGCCGGCACCGGTCCGGTGCACGATGGCGACCGGCACCCTCTCACCCTGGCCGGGGGCCGGAACCAGCCACTGAGCGGCGGCGGGGAACAGCCGCGACGCCAGTTCGGTCTTTCCGATGCCCTGGTCACCCGCGATCGACGCCAGATTCCAGCGGGTGACGAGGTCGATGAGGGCCAGGGAGCGGAGGGTGTCCTCCATGGAGTGGTCGGGAGCGATCTTCCTGATCTCCGACTCGAGCCGCCCGAGGCAGGACAGCAGTTCGGGGATCAGGCTCGTGACGTGCGGCTGCTTCTCCAGGGCCGGCCTGGGGGACTCCGATACCGTCATCGGCTCTTCCTCATTCGGATCGTGGTGAGAGGGTGGTGGGTTCCGCCGGTGGAGCTCGGCCGCGGCGTCTCCGGGTCGGGGTCGTCCACCACACGGGCCGGAACCACCCGCTCGGGATGGCCGACGATGACGTTCGCCCGGTTCTGCAGCGTGGTCGATCCGGGTATCCAGTAGTCGCCGTGCCGATCGACCATCCCGTGCGCGGTGTGCTCGTCGGCGGGCAGCCGCTGGAGGAACTCCGTGGGATCGACGCCGTGCGCGAGCTCGTGGACACCGGGCGGGATGCCGCCGTTGAGGCCGTGGTCGATCTGCTTGAGCGTGCCGCTGTGCACGATGAAGTCTCCCTGGATGGTGCCGGCCCACATGTCCTCGGCGGGCATGTGCAGCGCCTCGGGGGAGTCCACGCCGAGGCCGGGTGAGCCCAGGAAGATCGCCCGGTCGACCAGGGACGACAGGCCGTCATGGGCGAGGGCGTCGCCCGCGAGGACCGTGCCGTAGCTGTGGGACTCCAGGATCACCTCGAGGCCCGGGTTGGTGTTCTGGGCGCGGAGCTTGGCGACGAATTCGGTGAGCTCGGGCGCGGCGGCCTTGGCGATCTGGGTGGAGTTGGCGGCGATGAGGCCGTTCGGAGGGCCGTAGAGCCAGTAGACCGCGGCCGTCGTACGCCCCGGATCCGCGTCGGCGATGGCGTTCAGCTCCAGGCGGGTCCGCTCCAGCTCTTCGGCCGTGTCCATGATCGACTTGTTCATCCCCTGGACGCGGGCGACGATCCGGTCAGCGGTGCGCGGGTCACCGATCACGACCGCGATCCGGTTGTCCCGGAGATTCATCTCCACGATCCGGACCGGCAGTTCCTGCGAGACGCCTCCGCCCTCCACGACCATCGGACGGCCGACCGCGTCACGGACCGACGCGACGATCTCTCGCGTGCGCTCGGCGGTGACGAGCCGCAGCGCGGCCTTCTCGTCCTCGGGGGTCGGCTCGAGACCGGCGGCGGCCCGCTCGACGACCTGCTCGTACTCGAACCGGGCCGCGTTCGCCCTGGCGACGTCCCGGTCGAACACGTCGGCGAGGGCCCTGCGGTTCGCGGCGTCCAGCGCCTCGATATCGGAGAGGTCGCCGGGCGTACAGGAGATCGCGTGGTGGGAGGAGGTGGTCCCGTGGTCCGGGAGGGAGGCGAGGATCAGGTCGTCGGCCATCGCCGCGCCGGCGTCTTCGATCTCGCCCGCGACGGCCCTGCCCTGCTCCCTGACGGTGTCGGCGACCGCCCGTCCGGCGGCCTCGACGCCCGCGGCCATGGCGCCGGCGTCCGTGCCGGCGGCGCGGAGGAGAGCGGCTGCTCCGGCCCCGATGGAGGCGACGGAGGCGGCCGTGTCAGCGGCGTCGTGGGCCGCCGCCGCGAAGGTCTCCGCGGCCCCGGCGGCGGCGTCGCCCGCCGCCCGGAGGAGGGCGTCCGCCTCGGCCGCCGCCCTCGCGGACTCCTCGGCCACGCCGCGGGCGACTCCGCCGGCGGCCTCCGAGACCTCCCGAACCCCCTCCACCACCAGCCGGGCCGCGCCGTTGACGGCCTCCGCGCCGGCTTCGGCGGCGACGGCCACCTCGGCGCCGGCCAGCCGGGCCTCCATCGCGCCGAGATCGGCGACGGGTCCCTGAGCGGGGGGATCGGCCGGGGTGACACCGTCGACGGCGCGGTTCGTCGCCTCGGCGACCGCGTCCTTCGCCGTCGTCGCCGCTTCGGCGGTCGCGGTCGCGGCCCCGGCGACGGCCCGCCCTGCCTCGTGGACGAGCCTCGCGGTGGTGTCCGCACCACTCGCGAGGATCCCGGCCGCCGCCGCGGTGATCCGGGCGGTGTCCTCGGCGAGCCTGGCGGTCGCCGCCGCCGCGTCCCGCGCGGCGTCGGCGGCGTCCTCCGCGACCCGGTCGGCGGAACGCGCGAGGTTGCCGGCCGCCGATTCGGTGGCCTCCGCGGCCGCTTCCGCGCCGCGCGCGACCTGTTCGGCGACCTCTCCGGCGATCCGGGCGCCGTCCTCGGCGACCGTGCCGGCCGCGACGGCCGTGACGATGACGGCGTCAGCGGCCTCCTTCGCCGTGTCGATGACGGTCTCGGCGACGTGCACGGCCGTCCCGGTCAGCATGCCTGTGGTCTGTTCCGGCTCATCACTCATGGCGCATCCCGGCCTCACGAAGCACTCATGTGTACATGGAGAGAATCATTTGAAGATCAAATAAGACGCTGACTTAGCGAGTATCGCTGGCAAAAACCCCATTCGACAAGGGATTTGAGTCACTAGACCCAGTCCTGCGCTGTCCAGTTTGCTCGGGACAACTGGACGTCGGCTTGACCCTGTTGAACGCACTGCTAGCTTGAGCAGGGTGAATGTCGAAGATCAAGATCCCCGGCAGGCGTTCTTCGAGGCGATCCGTGAGGTCTACCGGCTGGCCGGCCGTCCGAGCTACCGGACGCTCGCCGAGAACACCGGAATCGCCAGCGCCACGATCGGCAACCTCCTCAACGGCGTCGGTACGCCCCGCTGGTCGACGATCGCCCCCTTCGTGGAGATCTGCGATCCGGGAGACGTCACCGGGCACGTCGACCTGCGGGCATGGCGCCTCCGCTACCTCGAGACCTTCGAGGACCTCGCGCCCGCCGGGGAGCCGGCCGCCGACACCTCCCACCAGCTCATGCGGCTCAGCTCGCAGCTCCACGCGATCACCGACGGGCAGGACCCGATCCTGGAGCTGCTGGTCCGCAGCCGGGTCGCCGAGTTCGCCGACGAGGTGGCGGCATGGGACCGCGACGGCATCGTGCTGAGCAGACCCTCCTCGCACGCCAGGCTCGTCGACCATTACCGGCACTCGAGCACCATCCAGGCGGTGACGACGCCGGGCTTCATCTCCATCTGGGACACCGCCCAGGGCAAGGAGCTGGAGAAGGCCTGCGCCCGGCCGGACTGCACCTGTGTCCGGATCTTCCGGTACTCCACCGCCGCCGAGGCGAACGCCCAGCGGACGATGATGGGACGGCATGCCGACCTCGGCATCGAGGTCCTGGTCCTCATCGAGGCGGAGATACCCGACATCGAACGCGGTGTGCCGACCGACCTCGGGATGATCCGCGACTACGCCGTCATCGACGGGAAGTCGATCGTCCAGTCAGTCGAGGACGCATCCGGGGACACCATCGCGGACCGCTGGTTCCTCAACGACACCCGCCGGACCCTTCCCTACCTGGCGCACATCGAGAGCATGCGGCGGCACGCCCAGCCGTTCGCCCGGTTCGCGTCCCGCGGCCCGGACCGTCGATGAGCTCCACCACCAGCCGCTCCACCACCAGCCGCTTCACCGTCGGCCGCTTCACCGCCGGCCGCGTCGACGTGCGGCGATCATCGAGCGTCCGCGGAGAGGTGATCCCTTTGGCCCGCCGGTCCAAGCGGGCCAAAGGGTGAACACCTCAGCGTCGGACGTCTCCGGCGGCCGGCGGGTCTTCGGGGGTCATGACCGCATCGGGACACCGCCACGCCCCGGCCGGCCGGCCACGACAGGCCGACCGGCGGAGCATCGCTAGGGCGCCCGGAACTCTGTCGGGTTCCACTTGACGTAGTCGCCCCACCACAGGTTGGCCTCCACTTCGAAGTCGTTGACGGCCGCCGGATGGCCCGTCTTGTACTCGGAGTAGGCGGAGGCGGCGCCGTACTTGGCGATGAAGCCGGTGGCCGGCAGGGACTTCGCCCACTGCTCGGAGTGCACGGCCTCGCGCTCTTCGAGGTTCGGCCCGTGTTCGCCGGCCTCCGCGCGGCCGGCGACCTCGGCGACGTCGTCCCGTCGTCCTCCAGTTGAAGGGGCGGAACGTCGGCACCAGCGGCAGGATGACCCGCCCGGACCCGCGGTGGCAGCCGCCGGGCGGCGCCGTGGGCGCCGGTCCGGGGGACGGGAGGGTTTTCACTGGGCCGAAAGCTGCGGAAAGCCGGTCGGAACCCGCCGTTCACGAGGGTCTGGACGCCGGCTCGCGTCCTCGCCGGCCGCCGCTCCGGGTTACGCGCCGGAGAAAACCGGGACTTCGGCCCGGCCGCGCCGACGCCGATGGAACACGGTGGAACGCCTATCCCAGGGAGGCGAACGACAGGGCCTCCGGGGGCGTGAAGGGGACACGGGCATCGCCGCGCGAATCGGCGTGCCCGTCGCTCCGCGCGTCACCTCACGGGTCGGCGCGTCAAAGGGGGAGAGGCGGGGCGATGGACATCGCGGAACCGGACCAGCGTGTGATCGCGGAGGGGGAACGGCGCGCGCCCTGGGCGGCCGGCACGGGACCGCCGCGCGACGGCACGACGGGGCCCACGGGGGAGGGCGCGTCGGAGCCGACAGGGAACGGTGCGACGGGGCCGGCGGGGAACAACGGTGCGACGGGGCCGGCGGGGAACAACGGTGCGACGGGGCCGGCGGGGAACGGCGAGACGGGGCCTGTCGCGCCGCCCGGGAAGGGCGTGCTGCGGGACGGTAACTTCCGCCTGTTCTGGACCGGGCAGACGATCTCGCTGATCGGCGGTCAGGTCAGCCTCGTCGCCCTGCCGCTGCTGGCCGTCCTGACGCTGGACGCCGGATCGTTCGAGGTGGGCCTGCTGGCCGCGCTCGGCCGCGCGCCGTGGCTGCTGTTCGGGCTCCTCGCCGGAGCGCTGGCCGACCGCGTCCGGCGGCGCCCGCTGCTGATCGGCGCGGACCTGGTGCGGGCGGCGGCGCTGGCCTGGATCCCGGCCGCCGCCGCGCTCGGCGTGCTCACGATGGAACAGCTGTACGCCGTCACGTTCGTCGTCGGGTCCATGACCGTCGTGTCCGACGTCGCCGCCCAGTCGTTCCTGCCGAGCCTGGCCGCGCCCGCCCAGCTCGCCGACGGCAACAGCAAGCTGGAGATCAGCCGGGCGTCCGCGGAGGCCGTCGGCCCGGGACTCGGCGGCGTCCTGGTGCAGGCGGTGACCGCGTCGTTCGCGATCGTCGCCGACGTGGTGTCCTTCCTGCTCTCGGCCGTCCTGCTCGGCCGGGTCAAGGTGGACGAGCGGACCGTACGGGCCGGCGCCGGGGCCATGACCGGGTCCGGTGCCGGGACAGGTGCCGGGACCGGATCCGAGGCGGGAGCGAGGGCCGGGGCCGGGTCGGTCGCCGGCGAGGTGCGAGAGGGGATGCGCTTCGTCCTCGGCCACCCCCTGCTGCGGTGGAACGTGCTGGCGGCCGCGGTGGCCAACTTCTTCGGCAACATCCTGCTCGCCATCCTGGTGCTGTACATCCTCAGGGAGATCGGGCTGGCCCCGGCCATGATCGGGCTGGTCCTCGGTCTCGGCAGCCTCGGCGCCGTCCTCGGCGCGGCGGTCGCGCAGAGGCTGATCCGGCGGATCGGCTTCGGGCCCACGCTCACCGCGGGCCTGGCGACGACCGCGGTGGGGGGCCTGCTCCTCGCCGCGGTGGACGGGCCCTACGCGCTGCGCGTGGCCTGGGCCGTGGCGGCCATGATGCTGCTGCTCGCGGGCGTCCCCCTCTTCGACGTCGCGGTGGTCACCCTGAGGCAGCTCATCACCCCGCCCCGCCTTCTCGGCCGCGCCAACGCGACCATGCGTTTCCTCGTCTTCGGCACGATGCCGCTCGGCGCGCTCGCCGGCGGCCTGCTCGGCGAGCACGCCGGGCTGCGGACGGCGGTCCTCGTGGCCGGCGCCGGCCTGGCCGGGCCCGTCGTCATCGTGCTGGTCTCCCCGCTCTCGCGGCTGCGCTCGCACCTGCCGCCGTCCGAGACGCGCCTGCCGACGCCCGGGGCGCACCCGCCGCCGGCCGAGGCCCACCCGACGCGGCCCGGGGCGCCTCCCGCGCCGGACGGGGCGTCATCCGAACCGCTTTCCGACATCACGACTTCTGGAGGAACCCCATGACCGCTGAGACGACCGGCAGGGCCATGCCCGCCGGCGCGCCGGCCCGCGGACCGCGGCGCCGCGCGATCCAGCTCACCGATCTGGACCTGGTGACCGTCGACACCACGGCGGGACCGTCGGCGCTCGTCCGCCCGAACGTCCCCGGCGTCGACCTGGCGCGCTGGCTCCAGGACAACCGCGACCGGGTGGAGCGGCTGCTGGCGGAGCGCGGCGCGATCCGCTTCCAGCGGTTCGACGTCACGACCGCCGCCGGCTTCGAGACCGTCTCCAGCGCCCTGTCCCCCGAACTGCTGAACTACGTGTACGGGTCGACACCGCGCAGCCGCGAGAAGGGCGGCGTGTACACCTCCACGGAGTACCCGCCGGACCAGACCATCCCCCAGCACAACGAGATGGCCTACTCCACGCGCTGGCCGATGAAGCTGTGGTTCTACTGCCAGTACCCGGCCGCCGCGGGCGGTGAGACGCCGCTCGCCGACAGCCGCCGGGTCCTGCGCCGCATCGACCCGGCCCTGCGGTCGCGGTTCGCCGGACGGGGCGTGCGGTACGTGCGCAACTACGGCGGCGGCCTGGACCTGTCGTGGCAGCAGGCCTTCGAGACCGAACGCCGCGAGGAGGTCGAAAGCACCTGCCGCGACCTCGGAATCGCCTACGAGTGGTTCGCCGACGGGCGGCTGCGCACCTGGCAGGTCTGCCAGGCGGTGGTGGACCACCCCGTGACCGGCGAGGCCGCCTGGTTCAACCAGGCCCACCTGTTCCACCCGTCGAGCCTTCCCGCCGAGGTCCGCGAGTCGCTGCTGGACTCGGCCGGCGAGGAGAACCTGCCCCGCAACGCGCTGTACGGCGACGGCACCCCGATCGAGGAGTCCGCGCTTGAGGAGATCAGGCAGGCGTTCGACGCCGAGACCGTCGCCGAGCCGTGGAGCGCCGGCGAGGTCCTGCTGATCGACAACGTGCTGATGTCCCACGGCCGCCGCCCGTACGAGGGGCCGCGGAAGGTGCTCGTGGCCATGACCGACCCCAATCCCGTCCCGGTGTCCCCGGCGGACGGCGACAAGCAGGAGGACAGCAAGTGACCACGTCATTCGAGGCCGCCCGCCCGGCCGCGCTGGAGGGCTTCCCCCTCTCGGCGCACCAGCGCGACGCCTGGCCGCGCACGGGCGTCGCCGGCGCGCCCACGATCACCTGCGCCGTGGACATCGACGGCGACCTCGACCGGAACGCGCTGCGCCGGGCGATCGCCGAGCTGGTACGCCGGCACGAGATCCTGCGCACGGGGTTCCACTCCGTCCCCGGCCTGACGCTGCCCGTACAGGTGATCAGCGCCACGGCCGGCGTGCCCCTCGCGGACCTCCACCCCGGCGAGCCCGTGCCCGGGGACGACGACCCGGTGGCGCGGTGGGCCCGCACCCCGGTCGACCTCACCGCCGGCGGGCTGCTCTCGGCGGCCCTGTGCCGGCGGTCCCCGCGCCGGCACACGCTGCTGCTGCGATTACCGCTGCTGTGCGCCGACGCCGCCGCCATGGAACTCCTCGTCCACGAGCTCGCTGCCCTGTACCGGGGTGAGCCTCTGGCCGACGAGGCCGGGCGGTGGCAGTACGTGGACCTGTCCGAATGGATGACCGACCAGGTCGCCGCCGCCCGCACCGGCAGCGCGGACCTCACCGGCGGCGCGGCGGTGGCGGCCGGCGCCGGAGCCGGGTCGCGCCCGGCGGGGGAGGGACCGCCCCGCCTGCCCTTCCAGCTCCAGACCGCGCTCCCCGACACCGCGGCCGTGCCCGCGGGGACCGGCGAGGTGGCCGTGGCGATCGGCGCGGCGGCGTGGAGCGGGGCCCGGCGGGCCGCCGAGCGGCTGGAGGTCCCGGTACGGGCGCTGCTCGCCGCGTGCTGGGCGGCGACGCTCCACCGCTACACCCGGCAGCGGTCGATGGTCCTGACCGTCGCCGTGGACGGCCGCGACGAGGCCGAGGCGCGTGGGGTGGCCGGGCCGCTGACCCGGGACATGCCCATGACCCTTGAGGTTCCGGAGACCCTTCCGTTCGAGGACCTGGCCCGCCAGGCCGCGCGGCTGGAGGCCGATCTGCGCACGGCCCGGTACCTCCCCGGCGCCGGCGACCTCCGGCCGGCGCCCGCGGGCGAGGAGTCTTTCCCGGCACACCCGGTGGCGTTCGCCCACCACGCCGTCGCCGCGCCGCCGCCCGGCGACCCCGCCTTCTCGGTCGGCTCGCTCGACCTCGGTCCGGGTCACCACCCGCTCGAGCTGCGTTGCGTCGAGCTACCCGGGACGGCGCGGCTCACGCTGCACCACTGCCCGAGGCGGTACGACCGCGCGGACGTCGTCCAGCTCGCGGCGGCCCTCGCCACGCTGATCACCCACGCGGCCGAAGAGCCCGGGACGCCCGTCGGCCTGCTGCGGCTGACCGGCGCGCCGGAGCCCCGCCCCGCCGTCTCAGGCGACGACCCCGCACTGGTGCACGAGCTCTTCGGACGGCACGCCGCCGCCACGCCGCACGCCACCGCGGTGGCCTTCGAGGACGACCACCTCACCTACGCCGAGCTGCACGGCCGCGCCCGTCGCGTCGCCGCCCGGCTCGCCGGCGCCGGCGTCCGGCCGGGGGACCTGGTGCCGCTGTTCGCCGACCGAGGGCTCGACGCCATCGCGGGCGTGCTGGGAATCCTCATGGCCGGGGCCGCGTACGTGCCGATCGAGCCGGTCACCCCGGCCAGACGGCTCGCCTTCCTGCTGGAGGACACCGGCGGGGGACCGGTCCTGACCCAGGCGCACCTGACCGGGCGGCTCCCCGCCGGATCGTCCCCGATCGAGCTGGACGGTCTGCGCGAACCGGCGACGGCCGCGGCCGCTCCGGGCGCGCTTCTCGCACCGGCGGAGCCCGGGGACACTCCGGACGCGACACGGGGCCCGGCGGAGGACTCGGCCGCCACCTCGCCGCCGGACCGTCACGGGCCCGCGTACGTGATCTACACCTCCGGGACGACGGGGACGCCCAAGGGAGTGGTCGTCGAGCACGACCAGCTCGCGCACTATGTGGCCGGCGTGACCGCCGCCCTGGGCGCGCCGGTCGCGGGCGGCTTCGCCATGGTCTCCTCGCTCGCCTCCGACCTGGGCAACACGGCGCTGTTCCACGCGCTGTGCAACGGCGGAACGCTCCATCTGATCTCCAAGGACCGGGCCTCGGACCCCGACGCGCTGGCCGCCTACTTCCGGCGGGCGCAGGTGGACCGCATGAAGATCGTCCCCTCCCACCTGCGCGCCCTGCTGGACGCGGCGACGCGGCCGAGCGACCTGCTGCCCCGCGTCGCCCTCGTGCTCGGCGGCGAACCCTGCCAGCCGGACCTGGTCGACCGGGTCGAGTCGCTCGCGCCGTCCTGCGCGGTGATCAACCACTACGGCCCGACGGAGACGACCGTCGGCGCGACCACGCACGCCGTCACCGCCGACGGCCTGGACCCGCGGTGCCGCACGGTGCCCATCGGCCGGCCGCTCGGCCGCACCAGGGTGCTGGTGCTCGACCCGTCCGGCAATCCCGTCCCCGACTGGGTGCCGGGCGAGGCGTACGTGGCCGGGCCCCAGGTGGCGCGCGGCTATCTGAACCGGCCCGACCTCACCGAGGAGAGGTTCGTCCCCGACCCGGCCGGCGGCGCGCCCGGCGCCCGCATGTACCGCACGGGCGACCGCGTCCGGCGGTTGCCCGGCGGCGCGCACGAGTTCATCGGCCGCGTCGACGACCAGGTCAAGGTGCGCGGGTTCCGCGTGGAGCCCGCCGAGATCGAGGCCGTGATCCGGACCCATCCGCGGGTACGCGACGTGGCCGTGCTCGCCCGCGAGGACGCCGCCGGCGACCGGCAGCTCGTCGCGTACACGGTGGCGCGCCGCGCGTGCGGCGCCTCCGGCCCCGTGGAGCTCGCCGGCCTGCGGGAGTTCCTGCTGGAACGCCTGCCCGACCACATGGTGCCCGCCGTGACGGAGACGCTGGACGCGCTGCCGCTCACCCCGAACGGCAAGGTCGACCGGGCCGCCCTGCGCGAGCGCGCGCCCGCGGCGGAGACGCACGGGCGTCCGGTCGTCGCGCCGCGGGACGAGGACGAGGCGCGGCTGCTCGCCATCTGGCAGGACACGCTGCGCACCCGCCCGCTGGGCGTCACGGACGACTTCTTCGAAGCGGGGGGCAACTCCCTGCTCGCCGTCCGGCTCATCGCCCAGATCCGCAAGCGGACGGGGCACAACCTTCCGCTCGCGTCCCTGTTCACCGACGGCACGATCGAGGCGATGGCCCGCCTCCTGCGCGCGGACGCCGGGGCAGGCCGGGACCGCCGGGACGGCGCCGCCGGGGACCCGATCACCGTGCCGATCCAGCCCCTCGGCGCGCGGCGGCCGTTCTTCTGCGTCCACGCCGGGGGCGGCACCGCGCTCGGGTACCGGGACCTGTCCCGTCACCTGGGCGCCGACCAGCCGTTCCACGCGATGCAGTCGCTCGGGCTGGACGGCGTCCAAGAACCCCTGCCGACCCTCGCCGAGATGGCCCGCCGCTACGTGGAGCGCATGCGCCGGATCCAGCCCGAAGGACCGTACCTCATCGGCGGATGGTGCCTGGGCGGGATCATCGCCTACGAGATGACCCGCGTGCTGCGCGCCCAGGGGCAGCGGACCGGCCTGCTGGTGCTCATCGACAGCGAGTCCCCGGCCACCGCCGCCGAGAGCCTGCGGGCCCAGGAGGGCGACGCCGGGGACCTGGACGACACGACCCTGCTCAAGCGCTTCGCCTGGCACTTCGGGATCGAGGACACCCGCGCCGACCTGGCCGACCTCACCGAGGAGCAGCGGCTGCGGCACCTGCTCGACCTCGCCCGGCGCCACGACGTGCTGCCGCACGACGCGGGACCGGAGCAGCTCGGCTGGCTGCTGCACGTCTACAAGAACAACATCCTGGCCGTGCACGAGTACCTGCGCACGTTCACGCTCGAGGCTCCGCCGGACCACCCGGTGGTGCTGTACCGGCCGGTGCGGGAGCTGGACGCCGGGCAGGACGTCGCGTTCGGCTGGACCGGGCTCGCCGGCGCGCGGCTCAGCGTCGAGCTGGTCCCCGGCGACCACCACACGGTCATGCGCCCTCCGGCCGTCGCCGTGCTCGCCGAGCGGCTGGCGACGCTGCTCGGCACCTGCCAGGAAGGATGGGAGTGCTGACATGCGGCCCGACCCCCGATGGAACGCGACGGCGCGGCCGTATCGCGTGGACACCATCCATGAGCTGGTGCGGGAGCAGGCGGCCCGGCGTCCGGACGCCGTCGCGCTGATCGACGGCGAGGTCCACGTGAGCTACGGCGTGCTGGACGCCGCCTCCGACGAGTACGCGGTGCGCCTGGCCGATCTGGGCGTCGGGCCCGGGACGATGGTCCCGGTCGTGATGCCGAGGTCGGCGCGGCTGGTGGCGGTGCTGCTGGCCGTGCTCAAGCGGGGCGCCGCGTACGGCGCCCTGGACCCCCGGTGGCCGGCCGGCCGGCTGGCCGCCCTTGCACGGCAGTGCGGCTCGATCGTGGTCGCCGGTGACCCCCTCCTTCCCGGCGACCCCGGCGACCCCGGCGGCCCCGGCGGACCTGATGGTTCCGGCGGACCTGATGGTCCTGGTCCGAACGGACCCGGGGTGCCGGGCGGATCCGCAGGATCCGGCGGCCGTGAGGGGCGCGGCGGCGGGGACTGGCCCGTGCCGGTCTGGGTGCCGCCGCCGGCCGGCCTCGCCGAGGTGGCCGCCACGGCGCGCACCCACGAGCCGGTGGCCGTGTCCGGGGACGCGCCCGCCTCCATCTTCTTCACCTCTGGCACGACCGGCGCGCCCAAAGGCGTCGTGTCGCCGCATCGCGGGACCGTCCGGTTGTTCCAGGACTGCGAGTTCGCCGTCTTCGACGAGCACACGGTCATGCCCCAGGCGGCCCCGCTGCCCTGGGACGCCTTCAACCTGGAGCTGTGGAGCACGCTGATGAACGGCGGGACGTCGGTGCTCGTCCACGGCGAGCACCTGCTGCCCGGGCGGCTCCGCGAGATGGTGGCCCGCCACGGCGTCGACACCCTGTGGCTGACCGCGTCGCTGTTCAACCTCTACGTCGACGAGGACCCGGCGGCGTTCGACGGCGTGCGGCAGGTCATGACGGGCGGCGAGCGCCTGTCGGTCCCGCACGTGCGGCGCTTCCTGGACCATCACCCCGGCATCAGCCTGCTCAACGCGTACGGCCCGGTCGAGAGCACGATCTTCGCGACGACCCACCCGATCACCAGGCAGGACCTCGACGCGCACGCGCAGGTGCCGATCGGCCGTCCCGTGGCCAACACCGCCGTGCACGTCCTCGACGGGGACCGGCCCTGCCCGGTGGGGCGGCGAGGCGAGATCTGCATCGCCGGCGACGGCCTGGCCGTGGCCTACCTGAACGATCCCGGCCTGACGGCGGGCAGGTTCACCACGGTGGACATCGACGGCGTCCCCACGCGGGTCTACCGCACCGGCGACCTCGGCCACTGGTCGGACACCGGCCTGCTGCACTTCGCGGGCCGGGCGGACCGCCAGGTGAAGATCCGCGGGAACCGGATCGAGCCCGCCGAGATCGAGCGCGCGGCCGGCGAGATCGCGGAGGTCGGCTGGTGCGCCGCCGTACCGGTGGAGGAAGGCGGGACGTTCCGGCGGATGGTGCTCTTCTACCGCGCCGGCGACGGCTCCTCCTACGGCTCCGCCGAGCGTGGCGCCGGCACCGCCGGGGGAGTGGAGACGGGCGCCGGCGACGGCATCGGCCCGGCCGAGGTGACCGCGCTGCTCCGTGCGCGGCTGCCGGGGTACCTGGTGCCGGACGAGGTGTGCGAGGTCCGGCGGATCCCGCTGACCCCGACCGGCAAGCTCGACCAGCGCGCCCTGCTGGACCTCACCTCCGCCGGCCGGCTCCGCGCGGGCGCCGCCGCGAGCGGCGGCGCCTCCGGCGGAGACCGGGCGGACGCCGCCACCCCCGCGGCGATCGGGCCGGATGCCGTCGTCCCCGCGGGTGACGGGCCGGGTGCCGCGGCGCCCGGCGGTGACCCGGGGCCGGTCGCCGCGCCGGGCTCTTCGCGGGATGAGCTGGCCGCCGTGTACGCCGAGGTGCTCGATCTGCCCGCCGTCCCGCATGACGTCCCGTTCTTCGCGCTGGGCGGCGACTCGCTGGCCGCGATGCGGTTGTGCACGCGGGTGGAGGCCCGCTTCGGCGCGACCGTCCCGATATCGCAGCTGTTCCGCACGCCCGAGGTGGCCGCGCTCGCCGCGTGGCTGGACCGCGCCCTGGCCGCGGAGACCGCGCGGGCCGAGCCGGGGGACACGGTCGACCCTCGCCGCGTGCCCCTGATGCCGATGCAGGTCGGGTTCCTGCTCAGGCACCTGATCGACCCCGACGACGTCTCCGGCCTGTGCCGGCTGGCGTGGTGGCTGGAGGGTCCGGTGAACGAGTGGGCGCTGGCCGGCGCGGTCCAGGACGTGACCGAGCGGCACGAGGCGCTGCGCGCGCGGTACGTCGTCGAAGAGGACGCGCTGGCGGTCGTGGCCGCCGGCGCGTCCACCGGCCGCGCGCCGCGGGCCGGCATCCCCGCCGGCTGGGAGGTGCTGACCGGCGCGCCCGACGAGGATGCCGCCTGGCAGGCGCTGGACGCGGCGCTCACCCGGCCGTTGCTCCTGGACGAAGGCGAGGTGTGGCGGGCCGGGCTCGTGCGGGCCCGCGACACCGGGCGGACGCTGTTCGCGCTGGCGGTGCACCATGTCGCCTTCGACGAGTGGTCTCAGGAGGTCCTGTGCGCCGACCTGTCCGCCGCCTACCGGTTCCGGCTGGACGAGGCCCGCGGTCAGGCGGGCCGTCCTCTGGCGGACCGGATCAAGGACGGCGGTCCCGAGGCGGACCGGCCGCGAAGCGCAGGGCGGTCCGGCGGCGGCCGGTTCCCGTGGGAGCGGCCCGCTCCGACGCTGGCGCGGGTGGTCACCGAGTATCGGCGGCAACTCCGTCACGCGGACCTGGCCGCCCAGCGCGAGTACTGGCGCTCCGCCCTGCGCGGACTCCCCAGACCGGCCATCCCGGCGATCCCGGCCGCCTCGGCGGTACCGGTGGTCTCGGCGGCTCAGGAGGGCCGGTCGCCGTCGGCGGCCCTGGACGTCCCCAGGATGCGGGCGACACCCGAGGCCCCCGCCGGGCCGGTGGGCGCGGCGGCCGGGCTGTCCTGGCGCGTCACCGCCGCCGAGCTGGCCGTCTGGGACCGCGCCGCCCACGAACACGGCACCACCCGGTTCGCGGTGCTGCTCGCCGCGTACGCCGACGTCCTGTACCGGCTCACGGGCCAGGGCGACCTGGCCGTCGGCACCCCGGTGGCGCGGCGCGGCGGCCCGGTTCTCAAAGACGCCCTGACCTGCCTGATCGACACGGTGTGCGTGCGGCTCCGTCCCGGGCTGGCCCGAGACCCGGGCACGCTGATCAGGCAGACCAGGGACGCCGCAGGGGAGGCGCTCGCCGCCGCCGACGTGCCGTTCAGCGAGGTCGTCGAGCTGGTCAACCCGGTACGGGAAGGCACGTCGAACCCGTTGTACCGGGTCATGTTCAGCCTGCACGACCGCAGGCCCGAGCTCCGGCTGGCCGGTTGCGCGGCGGAGTTCCGCCGTCCCGAGGCCGTGGACGCCACCTGCGACCTGGTCGCCGGGGTCTGGCCGGACGACGGCGGCGGCTGCGAGGTGCGCCTGGCCCACCGGACCGACCAGGTGCCGGAGGCCGCGGCCCGCGCCGTCGGCGAGGCGTTCGCCACCGCCCTGCGGGCCGGGCCGCACTCCTTGCGCGCGGAGCCGTACGCCCTTTTGGGCTGACCGCGCGCAAGGCCGGGCCCCGCCGGCGCGCTGACACGACAGCGCGCCGGCGGGGCTCTGGCGGGTGGTCAGCCGGGTTTGTAGGAGCAAAGGAGACCGGTATGGACGGTGGCGCGGAGCTCGCCGCCGAGGACGGGGTCGGCCTCGCTGATGCGGTTGAGCGCGCGGCGGATCGCCTTGCCGACGGCGATGCGGGCGCGTTCGTCGTCCCCGGCGAGGCGGCGGCCGCGGCCGCCGAGGCCGGCGGCGGAGGTCAGCTCGGCGACCAGCCAGTCCCGCTCGGCGCGCACGGCGGCGGCGCGCTCGAGGTCGTTCATCGCCTCGTGCTCCTCGATCTCCTCCGCCAGGCGGGACAGCCGCTGCTTGTAGGTGCGCTTGGCGGCCTCGTCCAGGACGGGCTGGTCGGACTCCCTGGCCGACTCGGCGTCCCGGTCGCGAGGACCTGAGGCCAGGTCGGCGGCGGGGATCTCGTAGCCCGGGTTGGCGAGCAGTTCGGCAAGGTGCCGCATGCCGACGCTGTGGTCGACGACCACGGTGCGGCCGCCCAGCTCGACCACCCACTGTTCGCCGCGCCGCCGGCACCGGGCCGCCGTCGTTCGCCGGCCGGAGAAGGGCCGGGCGGTGAAGCCCCGTCCCCCGCCGCCGGGCACGGTCATGCCGAGGGCCTCGGCGTCCTGCGCGGCGAAGGCGAGCTGCCGGTGGGCCTCCTCGTCCCTGGGCCCGTCGCGCAGCGCCAGCGCCTGCCCGAGGCGCGCCCGTGACAGGACGACGGCCGGGCGGTGCCCGATCGCGAGGTTGCCCTGGACGGCCGCGCGCAGGTGCTCCACGGCCCGGTCCAGGTCGCCGGCGGTGAGCGAGGCGACCCCGAGGCAGTGCCGCACGGATCCGAGGCAGGCGACGCCCAGGCTGACGATCACGGGCAGGTGCGCGAAGGGCGCGAGAAGGGCGTACGCCTGGGCGGAGGTCTCGGTGTCGGCGAGCAGGTGCGCCGTCTCCACCACCCCGTACATGGACATCAGCCAGGTGCTGGACCGGGGCAGGTCGGCCAGGTCCTGGCCGCGCAGGCGGGCCAGCATGGCGGACGCCAGGTGACGGTCGCCCGCCGAGGCCGCCGCCACCGCCAGGCCCGCGAACGTGGAGTTGTCCATCGCGCTGAGGTCGGGCGAGCCGACCAGCTCCGTCAGCACGGGGACCAGCTCCGCGGCGCGCCCCTGGTACCAGCGGATCGTGCCGAGCTGGGCCTGGTACCAGCCGACCGCGTCGGCGTCGCCGGCGGCGGCGCCTCGGGCCGCGCACGCGGCCGCGAGGGTCTCGGCCTCGTCGAGCCGGCCGCGGCGGATGCTCAGCATCACCTCGATCGCGCTGAGGACGAACGAGACGGCCAGGTGGTCGCGCCGGGCGAGCAGGGCCCGCAGCTCCTCCAGGCGGCGCTCGACGTGCGGGTCCCCCTCCGTGAAGGCGTCGACCGTCCGCCACAGCAGGCCCATCAGCAGGTCCCCGTGCCGGCCGCTGATCGAGGCGACCTCGATCAGCTCCTGGGCCAGGCGGCGCCGCAGCGCCTCGTGTCCCGGGCCGAGCACGCAGTGGTGGGCCAGGCTGAGCGCCTCGGCGAGCGCCACGGGGTCGCCCGCCCGCCTGGCCTGCGCGACCATGGCCAGGGTCGCGGAATGCCCGCCGTTGCGGTAGTCCTCCTCACCGGTCAGCCTGGCCCGCAGGCGTAGCGCGGGCAAGGACGCCGGGTCGGCCAGTGACAGCGCGTGGCGTTGCCGCACCCGTACCGTCGCCGCGTCGGCGGACGTGCGGTGCTCGTGCACCCACAGGCCGCCGAGCCCGAGCGCGGCGAGGGCCATCGCCTCCCCGTCGCCCCGGTGCTGCGCCGCACGGTAGGCGGTGTCGAACCATCGGCGGCCGGCCCGCAGGTCGCCTTCGGTGTGCAGCGAGCGTTCACCGGCCCGCAACGACGACTCCAGGTCGCCGCCCGCGATCCGGGCCATCTCCATCTGTGCCCCTGCCCCGCTCACAGCCTTCCTCCGTAGCGTCGGTCGATCCCGTCCCCGAGGGGCGCGTGGCGCACCCGGACCAGAGCCTGCTCGGGGCGCCTTGGAAGACGCTTTAAAGTTTTAGTAGCTCGTTAGGGCCGGTCACCGCCTTGTGGCGCCACAGAAAGGCGGCATGTCCAGATGAATGGCCTTATATCCGCTTGTTCCGGCGACGTGAACCGCCTATGCATGGACACAAACGGTATGGCCGCCCAAGGGGGTTCGATGAAGTTCCGCGTCCTGGGACAGCTCGAGGTCTCCGAGGAGGATCGGCCGCTGCCGCTCGGTCCCCGGAAACAGCGAGCGGTCCTCGCGGTGCTCCTCACCCGCGCGGGCCAGGTGGTATCCCTCGACCGCATCATCGAGGAGCTCTGGGAGTGCTCCCCGCCTCCCACCGCGACCGGGACCGTGCAGGCGTACGTGTCGAACCTGCGCACCATCGTCGAGCCCGCGAGGGGCCCGCGCGAGGCTCCTCGCGTCATCGTCACCCAGCCGCCCGGCTACATGCTGGCCGTCGCCCGCGACCAGGTCGACGCGCTCGTCTTCGAGGACGCCGTCAAGCAGGGCAGGCGGCTGCTCGCGCAAGGGCGGCCCGAGGACGCCCGCGCCGCCCTGTCGGGCGCGCTCGGCCTGTGGCGCGCGACGCCGTACGAGAACCTCGCCGAGTACGCGTTCGCCCGGCAGGAGGCCGAGCGGCTCGGCGACCTGCGCCTGGTCGCGATGGAGACCCACGCGGAGAGCATGCTGGCCCTCGGCCTCCACCACGAGGTGCTGGAGGCGCTCGAGACGCTGACGGCCGGCCATCCGCTGCGGGAGAGCCTGGTGGCGCTGCACATGCTCGCCCTGTATCGGGCGGGGCGCCAGTCGGAGGCCCTGGACGCCTTCCACAGGGTGCGGCTGGCGCTGGCCGACCAGTTCGGCATCGACCCCGGCCCGGCGTTGCGCCGGCGGTTCGACGAGATCCTCAGCCAGTCCGCCTCCCTGGACCCCGAGCCGGTCGTGCCCGAGCCGGTGACCCTCCGGGAACGCGCCCCTTCCCCGCCGGCCGAGCAGCTCATCGGCCGCGGCCTGGAGCTGACCCTCGCCGAGGCCGACCTGAAGGCCGCGCTCGGCGGAGAGGGACGCACCCTTCTGCTGGTGGGCGAGCCGGGAATCGGCAAGACCCGGCTGGCGGAGGCGGTCTCGGCGCGCGCCGAGACCCACGGGTCGCTGGTGGTGTGGAGCCGCGCGGTGGAGGACGCGGCGACGCCGCCGTACTGGCTGGGGGTGCAGCTGCTCAGGCGGCTCGCCGAGGAGCAGCCCGAGGCGTTCGCCGAGGCGGCCCGCCCGCACGCGCCGCTGCTGGCCCTGCTGGTCCCCACGCTGGTGGAGGGCGCCGTCCCCGCCGATGTGGACCTGCGGCGCGCCGACTCCGAGCACATCCGCGTCCCGATCTACGACGCCATCGCCCGCGTCGTGGTCAAGCTGGCGGAACGCCGGCCGCTCACGCTGGTGTTCGAGGACCTGCACTGGGCCGACCCGCCCTCGATACAGCTCACGGCCTACCTCGCCGCCGAGCTCTGGCGCTCGCCGGTCCTGCTCGTCACCACGCTGCGCGACGACGAGCACGCCGCCGCGGTGAGCGGCCTGCTGGCGTCCCTGGTCAGGGAGCGCCGCACGCGCAGGCTGCAGCTCGGCCCGCTGGACATCGAGGACGTCACCATGCTGGTGAAGAACTGCACCGAGAGCGCCGTGTCGCCCGAACTGCTGGCCGTCCTCCATGAACGCACAGGCGGCAACCCCTTCTTCGTCACCGAGCTCGTCCGCATGCTGCGCAGCGAGCGCGCCCTCAGCGACCAGGACATCCGCCGCAGGCTGGAGCGCGAGGTCCCGGCGGGCGTGCGGGACGTCATCCGCCGCCGCCTGCACCGGCTGCCCGACTCCGCCCGGGAGGTGCTCTCGATCGCGGCCGTCGCCGGGCAGGAGTTCGGCATGGCGCCGTTGAGCACCGTCGCCGGGCTGGACGAGGAGCGGCTGCTGGAGAGCCTGGAGACCGCCGTCGTCACCGGCCTGCTCCTCGAGGACCCCTGCGCCGTCGGCCGCTACCGGTTCGCGCACCCTCTGGTCAGGGAGACCGTGTACGGCCGGCTCGGCCAGGTGAGGCGGGCGCGGCTGCACGAGAAGATCGGGCTGGCCCTGCTGCGGTCCGGCGCGGACGTCGACGAGGTCGCCCACCACCTGTGGGAGGCGTGGCCGGTGGCGGGCCCGGTGGCCGCGCTCCCGCACGTGTTCGCCGCGGCGAGACGGGCGCAGAGCACCCTCGCGCACGAGCACGCCGAGACGCTGCTCGATCGCGCCCTGCAACTGGCGCGGGCCCTGCCCGGCGAGCAGGACCGCATCGACCAGGAGCTGCGCATCCAGGTGCGCCTCGGCGCGCTGCTCGCCCGCAGGCACGGGTACGCCAGCGCGCAGGCGCGCGCGGCGTTCGTGCGCGCCCGCGACCTCACCACGCTCAGCGCGCTGCCGAGCGCCCAGTGGGTCCCGGCGACGTGGGGGCTGTGCGTCGCGGCGATCAACGGCGGCCGGCTGGAGGAGGCCGAACGCGTCGCCCTCGACCTCGCCGAGCACACCGAGGACACCCTGGCCGGGCTCGCCGCCGTCCACGGCCGGGGCATGATCGCGTTCTTCCGGGGGGACCAGCACCTGGCGAGCAAGCTCCTGACGTCGAGCGTCGACCTCGCCGACCGCGCGGGGGAGGTGGCGGCCGCCCTGCGGTTCAACGACCCGCGGGTGCACGGCAGGTCCATCGCCGCGCTGTCCGCCGCGTTACGGGGGGACGACGGCGAGGCCGGCCGCCTGGACGAGGAGGCGCGCGAACGCGTGGCCACACTGGACGACCCCGTGCCCGAGGGCCTGGCCCTGATCTTCGCGGCGCGGCTCGCGTGGTTGCGCGGGGACGCCGACCTGACCTGGCGGCGCGCCAACGCGGCCCTCGAGCGGGTGAGCCGGTACTCCATCACTCCGATCAGCGTGATGGGGTCGGTCCTGGCCGGCTGGGCCGAGGCGGAGCTGGGGGACGCCGAGGAGGGCATCGCCCGTCTCAAGGAGGGCCTGGACGAGCTGGCCCGCACCGGCACGCTCCTCAACCGGCCCTGCTTCCTCGGCATGCTCGCCGAGCAGGAGCTCGGGCGTGACCGGCCGCTCGACGCGCTGGCGCGGCTGGACGAGGCCGAGAAGATCGCGTTCAGGACCGGAGAACGCGCCTTCCAGGCCAGGAACCTGCACCTGCGCGCGCTGGCGATCCTCGCGTCCGGCGGCGGCGCGGGGGAGGCGTCGCTGTCGCTGCGGCAGGCGATGGTCGTGGCCGGCGCCCAAGGGGCGGTGCTCCTGTTCCGCCAGGCCGAAGCGGCGCTCGCCCACCTCCGGCCCGAGCCGGGCTGACCCCGCGCCCCGCGTCCTGGACGCCGGTCCGCGGCGGCCGCCGCGCGTGCGGGCTCGTGGGCGCCAGAGACGATCCAGCGGGGGTCCGGCTGTTCTAGCACCGGCGAGCGCGGCCCGTTAGCGTCATCCTGTACCGGTTCATCCCCTTTGACTGCCGAGACGACCGACGACGACCGACGAGGACCAGAGGACCAACAGTGCCGCACGATGTGCCCGCCCTGATCTCCGATGATCTGTCACCCGAGGGCTCGCCCCCCTACCTGAACTGGACCGGCCCGCCGGTGGGCACCCGCGCCCCCCGGGCCGCGCTCCCCGGCCCGGGGCCGCGCGTCGCCCTCGACGGGCCCTGGCGCTTCCACTGGGCCGGGCGGCCCGCCGGGGCGCCGCCCGGGTTCGCCGAGCCAGGGTTCGACGACGGCGGCTGGGACGAGCTGCCCGTGCCCGCGCACTGGCAGCTCCACGGCTACGGCCGCCCCTGGTACACCAACATTCAGTACCCCTTCCCCGTCGACCCGCCGCACGTGCCCGGCGACAACCCCACCGGCTCCTACCGGCGGCGCTTCCAGGTCGCCGCCGGCTGGCTCGACGCCGTCGCCGCCGGCGGGCGGGTCGTGCTGCGCTTCGAGGGCGTCGACTCCACCGCCGCGGTGTGGCTGAACGGCCGGCCGCTCGGCCTGGTCGTCGGGTCCCGGCTGCCGGCCGAGTTCGACGTCTCCGCCCACGTCGTGGCCGGGGACAACGTCCTGGCGGTGCGGGTGCACCAGTGGTCGGCGTCCAGCTACCTGGAAGACCAGGACATGTGGTGGCTGTCGGGCCTCTACCGCTCGGTCGTCCTCGAACTGCTGCCCGCGGGGGCGCCCTCGGACATCGTCGTGCACGCCGACTACGAGCCGGCCACCGGCCACGGGGTGCTGCGGGTGGAGTCCGACGTGCCCGCCACCGTGGAGATCGCCGAACTCGGCCTGTCCGGCCGCACCGGACAGGACCTGGCGGCCGGCCCCGTCGAGCCGTGGAGCGCCGAGTCGCCGCGGCTGTACGAGGCGGTGGTCTCCACCGGCGCGGGCACGGTCACCGTCGCGGCCGGCTTCCGCCGCGTGACGATCGACGGCGGAGCCTTCCTGGTGAACGGCCGCAAGGTGCTGCTGCGCGGGGTGAACCGCCACGAGTTCCACCCCGAGCGCGGGCGCGCCCTCACCTCTCAGGACATGCTCGACGACGTGCTGATCCTCAAGCGGCACAACGTCAACGCCGTGCGCACCTCGCACTACCCGCCGCACCCGCACTTCTTGGACCTGTGCGACCGCCACGGGCTGTACGTGATCGACGAGTGCGACCTGGAGACCCACGGCTTCGAGTCCGGCGGATGGCAGGGCAACCCGTCCGCCGAGCCGATGTGGCGGGAGGCGCTGGTCGACCGCATGCGCCGCATGGTGGCCCGCGACCGCAACCACCCGAGCATCGTCATGTGGTCGCTCGGCAACGAGGCCGGCACGGGCGCCAACCTGGCGGCCATGTACGCCTTCGCCAAGCGGGCGGACCCGGGCAGGCCCGTGCACTACGAAGGCGACCAGGAGACCCGCTACAGCGACGTGTGGTCGCAGATGTACCCGGCGCCCGAGTCCGTCGCCGCCGTCGCCGTGCGCGCCGAGCCGCCGCTGCCGGACGCCGCCCAGGACGCGGCCAGGCGCGGCAAGCCGTACCTGTTGTGCGAGTACGCGCACGCGATGGGCAACGGCCCCGGCGGGCTGCTGGAGTACCGCGAGCTGCTGGAGTCCGGCGACCGGTGCGCGGGCGGGTTCGTATGGGAGTACATCGACCACGGCCTGGCCACCACCGACGACCGGGGCAGGACGATCTACGCGTACGGCGGCGACTTCGGCGAGTCGCCGCACGACGGCAACTTCGTGTGCGACGGGCTGATGTTCGCCGACCGGACGCCCTCGCCCGGCATGACGCAGTACGCGAAGGTGATCGAACCGGTGCGCATGGAGGCCGCCGGCCCGGGACGGCTCAGCGTGCGCAACGTCCAGGACCACATCGGCGTCTCCCACCTGGAGTTCACCTGGTCGGTCGAGGTCGACGGCGTCGAGACGGGCAAGGGCGCGCTCGCCGTGCCCGAGCTGGGTCCGTGGGAGAGCGCCGAGCTGGACGTGCCCGCCGACGCGGCGGCCCTCGCCGGCTCCGGGACCTCCATGCTCAACCTGAGCGCCCGGCTGGCCGCCGGGACCAGCTGGGCTCCCGCCGGCCACGAGGTCGCGTGGGGCCAGATCCCCCTCGGCCCGCCCGCGGAGGGAGCCGCCCCGGGCTCCGGGCACGAGGCCGCCGGGACAGGCCGGGCAGGGACGCCGGGCGGCGTCGGGCCCGTCCGGCAGGAGGGGAACCTGCTGCGGCTCGGGGCGGCCGTGTTCGACCTGACGCGCGGCGAGCTTCGCGAGCTGGCGGGCACGCCCGTCGCCGGCCCCAGGCTGGAGCTCTGGCGCGCGCCCACCGACAACGACCGGCTCGGCCACCGCCCGGAAGGCGTGACCACCGCCGCCGTGTGGGAGGCGCTCGGCCTGCACCGGCTCACCCACCGGGTGGTCTCCGCCGAGGAGGAACCCGGAGGGGTCGCCTTCACGGTCAGGACGGCGGCGGCCGGACTCCGCGACGGCGTCCTCACCCGCTACCTGTGGCGGGCCGACGGGGACACGCTGGCCGTGTCGATCAGCGTGACCCCGCAGGGCTCCTGGGGGTTCCCGGTGGCCCGGCTCGGCTGGACCTTCCGGCTGCCCGCCGCGTTCGACTCGGTGACCTGGCTGGGCGGCGGCCCCGGCGAGGCGTACGCCGACACCCGGGCGGCCGCGAGGTTCGGCCGGCACGGCGGCGCGGTCGGCGACCTGCACACGCCCTACGCCAGGCCGCAGGAGAACGGGCAGCGCGTCGACGTCGCCTGGGTGGAGTCCGCCGGGCCCGCCGGAGGGATCCGGATCGCGGGCGAGCCGCGTTTCGCGTTCACCGCGACGCGCTACTCGCCGCAGCGCCTCGCGGGCACGCCGCACGAGGGGTCCCTGGAGCCGGAGGACGTGCTGTACCTGCACGTCGACCTCGCGCAACGCGGCATCGGCTCGGCGTCGTGCGGGCCCGCGCTCCCGGACCGGCACGAGCTGCGGCTCGCCCCTGCGACCCTCGAACTGCGCCTGACCTCGTCCGCCGAGCCGGCGAAAGGCCGGTCGTGACCCGCCGGCCGATCGCCCACCGGTCCCACCGGTCCCACCGGTCCGCGATCGCCACGTCGACGCGCAGGGACCACGTCTCTCACCTGGGCCGATCAGCGGCCCCGTCGCGGGGGCCGCGAGCCGGGCGGAAGCGGACGCGCTCTTGAACATCCGTTGAGGGGTGGGGCCGGTAAGCTGTGCTAGTGTGTACGCAGTTGCAGTTGTGGTACCCATGCGAACTTTGCGTGCACCTGACGGGCATTCCTTCAGGTGCATTTTTGTTTACCGGTCATCTCCGGATGGGCTTACACGCGGCGACGACGAATCCGCACAGGGCGGGTTCCGGCGACTGCTATCTGAAGGAGATCGACATGGCAGCTGGCACCGTGAAGTGGTTCAACTCGGAAAAGGGCTTCGGCTTCATCGAGCAGGACGGCGGCGGCCCCGACGTCTTCGCCCACTTCTCCAACATCGTTTCCCAGGGCGGCTACCGCGAGCTGCGTGAGGGTCAGCGCGTGGCCTTCGACGTCACCCAGGGTCAGAAGGGCCCGCAGGCCGAGAACATCGTTCCCGCCTGACGAAGCACGTCACAGCAGCCGGGGCCCGCACCGAAAGGTGCGGGCCCCGGCTCGTTTTCGAGGTGGCGTTTTCGAGGTGGCGTCCCGCCGGGTGGTGATCGGCGATCTTACGGGCTGCTCATCAGCGTGAACGCTCTTCGCCGAGCACCCGGTCGGCGACGGCGAAGGCGCTGTTGGCCGCCGGGACGCCGCAGTAGACGGCCGCCTGCAGCAGGACCTCCCGGATCTCTTCGGGAGTGAGGCCGTTGCGCAGCGCCGCGCGCACATGCATGGCCAGCTCGTCCAGATGACCGCGCGCCACCAGGGCCGTGAGCGTCACGCAACTGCGGGTGCGGCGGCTCAGACCCGGACGGGTCCAGATCTCGCCCCAGGCGTAGCGGGTGATGAAGTCCTGGAACGGCGCGGTGAAGTCCGTCGTGCGGGCGATGGCCCGATCCACGTGCTCGTCGCCGAGCACGGCCCGCCGCACCGCCATCCCCCGCTCGTACCGCGAGTCCTCGCCGCCGGTCCGGCCGGCTTCCGGGCGACCGGGCTCACCGGCGGAGGGGCCGGGGCCGGGCGCGGTGGCGGCGGACAGGTGGGCGAGCAGGGCGGCGAGGACGGGAGCCGGGCGCTCGACACCCGCGAGGTGGGCGGCGTGCCCGACCTCGGTGAGCGACGCTCCCGGGATGCCGTCGGCCAGCTCGCGGGCATGGCGCGGCGGCGTCGCCGGATCGTCCCGGCCCGCGATGACCAGCGCCGGCACGGTCACGCGCGCCAGGTCGGCGCGCAGGTCGTAGGCCGCCAGCGCGTCGCAGCAGGCGGCGTAGCCCTCCGGATCGGCCGCGCGGAGGTCCGCCGTCAGGGCCAGCGCGGCCGGCGCGGCCGCGAAGCCGGGGGTGAACCAGCGTGCCGCGGCGGTCTCGGCGACCGGGGCCGTACCCTCCGCCCGCACCAGGGCCGCGCGTTCGCGCCAGGCCTCCGGCTCGCCGAACCGGGCCGACGAGCACACCATGGCCAGCGAGCTCACGCGCTCGGGGTGGTGGACCGCGAGCCAGGCGCCGACGGCCCCGCCGAGGGAGACGCCCGCGTACGCGAAGGCGTCCAGGCCGAGCGCGTCGGCGAGGTCGAGGACCAGCCGGGCGAGGTCGGCGACGGTGGTGGCGCCCGGCGCGGTGTCGGGCAACAGGCCGGCGGGCGAGCCGCCGTGCCCGGGGAGGTCCCAGCGCACGACCCGGTGGTGGCGCGCCAGCACCGGCACCTGCGGCTCCCAGACGGCCAGGCTCGTGCCCAGCGAGGGTCCGAGCACCAGCGGCGGCGCCGCGTCCGGTCCGTCCACGAGGTGACCGAGCAGGCGCGGGGCGGCGATCATGATGTCCTCTCCGTCGAAGCGGTGGCCAGCGCCCGATCCACCAGGGCGCCGGCAGATCCGAGATACCCCGCCGGATCGGCAACCCGGAGCAGCTCCTCCCAGCTCAGCGCAGCCCCCTCCCCGGCGCGGACCGCGCCGACTCCAACTCGAGCTGAGCTGTCCTGGGCTGAGGTGGCATCGGCCCTGGCTTGGGCGGTGCTGTCCTGGACTGGGGCGGTGCCGGCTCGGGCGGCGTCGTCTTCACCTGGGGCGGTGTCGGCCGTGGCTCGGGCGGTGGTGTCTCCGGTTTGGGCTGAGCTGTCCTGGGCTGGGGTGGTGTGGTCTCTTGGCAGGAGCGCTGCGACGTCGGGCTCGGCCGCGACGGCCTCGGCCAGGGGAACGCCTTCCTCGGAGACCCGGCGGGACGCGCGGGTCACCGCCTGCTTGGCCCGGTCCCGGCCGATCACTCCGGCTAGGACGATGGTGAGGCGCTCCGCCGCCACCAGGCCGTTCGTCAGCCCCAGGTTCTCTCGCATGCGTTCTGGACGCACGCGCAGGCCCTCGGCCAGTTCGGCGGCAGCCTCGGCGGCGCCGCCGGTCAGGCGCAGGACCTCCCGCAACGGCTGCCACTCGGCGTGCCAGGCGCCGGCGGGGCGCTCGTCCTCGGCGGCGAGCGAGCCGAACAGCACACCGGCCAGCGCGGGGACCTGCCGCGCCGCGGCGGCGATCAGCACGGCCCGCACCGGGTTCGACTTGTGCGGCATGGCGGAGGATCCGCCGCCCACGCCCTCCGCGACCTCGCCGATCTCGGTGCGCGACAGCACCAGCACGTCGGCCGCCACCTTGCCGAGGGCTCCGGCGGTGAACGCGAGCCCTCCGGCGAGGTCGGCGATCGGAGCGCGCAACGTGTGCCACGGGAGCGGCGGCTCGGCCAGCCCCGTCTCGGCGGCAAAGGCGCCCAGCAGCCGCACCCCGACATCCCCGGCATCGCCGTCCTCACCGACATCGGCCTCCTCGCCGACATCGGTGTCCTTCCCGATATCGGCCTCCTCACCGACATCACGGTTGCCGTGATTCCTGCCGACACCACGGGTATCGCCGTCCCCTACGTCGCCGTCCGCGGACGGGCCATCGACCGCTCCGCCGGTGGACGGTCGTTCCCCGTAGGCGTGGAAGGCGGCGAGCGTGCCCGCGGCGCCGCCGAGCTGGGCGGGCAGGGCCGCTCGGACCGCCGCCAGCCGGTCGCGCGCCCCGGCGACCAGGGTCAGCCAGCCGGCGACCTTGAGCCCGAACGTGGTCGGCACCGCGTGCTGGGTGAGCGTGCGACCGGCCATCGGGGTGTCGCGGTGCGCGGCGGCCGTCTCCGCCAGAGCCCGTGCCGCACGGTCCAGGTCGGCCAGCACCGGCGCGAGGGCCCGGCCGGCGACGAGCATCAGCGCGGTGTCCCAGATGTCCTGGCTGGTGGCGCCACGGTGGACGTACGGGGCCGAATCGGGATCGCGGGCGGCGACCGCGGCGGTGAGGTCGGCCACGAGCGGGATGACCGGGTTGCCGCCGGACCGGGCGCGCAAGGCCAGGTCGCGGACGTCGTAACGGCCGGTCTCGGCCGCTGCCGCCGTCACGGCGGCGGCTGCGGACGCCGGAGCCAGGCCGGTCGCCGCCTGTGCCCGGGTGAGCGCCGCCTCGGCGTCCAGCATGCCGCGGACGAACGCGGCGTCCCCGGTCGCCGCCTCCACCGCCGAACCCGCCCAGACCGGTGCGAGCAGCCCCACGTCCACTGGATCGCCCGGATCGCCCGGATCGCCCGGACCTGGCCGGCCCACCGGGCGATCCGGGCCCGTCTCGTCAGTCGAAGGCAAAGCGAGCCGTCCTGTCAGTCGAAGATGAGGAAACCCGCCCCGCCGGCGGAGGGCAGGGAAACCCGTCCCGTCAGCGTGAGCCGAAGGCAGGGAAGCCCGTCCCGTCAGCGTGAGCTGGGGGGAGAGGAGACTCTTCCCGTGCGCCCCAGGCAGGGAGATTCGTCCCGTCAGCCGAGGGCGACGAGACCCTTCCCGTCAGCCGAGGGCAGGGAGAGCCGTGCTTTCAGTCGAAGGCAAGGAACACCGTCTCCTCGTGGTCGCCGTCGTTCTGCAGGCGGATGTCGAACGCGTAGACCTTCTCGCGTTCGGCCACGGCGAGCAACGTGGCCCGCCGCCGCGGCGGCAAGGACGCCAGCAGCGGCTCGGTGGCGGGGTCGGTGAGTTCGGGCAGGTAGGCACGGGTGAACAGGTGGTGCAGAAGGCCACGGGCGAAGACGCACACCGAGATGTACGCCACGCCGCCGCCCGGCGGCAGCGTGCGCACCGTGTAGTGGCCGTCGGCGTCGGTGGCGACGCGCCCGAACCCGGTGAAGTCGACGCCGGTGCGGCCGACGACCGCGCCCGAGACCGGGTCGCGGCGCAGCGATCCGGGAGCCCCGGCCCGCGACCCGTCGGCGGCGGGCTGCCAGAACTCCAGCAAGGCGTCGGGGACGGGCTGACCTGCTCCGTCGTAGACCCTGCCGTGCAGGGTGAAGGTGTCAGGGTGCCCTGTGGGGGCGATGTCCCCGCCCTTCGCGAACGGAAGGGCGTAGCCGTAGAAGGGACCCACGGTCTGCGACGGGGTGGGCGGCCGCGTCATGGGGCCTCCTCGATCGGTCGGGGGATGGACGGAAGCGGAGCGGGCGCACCGGCCGGCCGCGCGAGCCGGTTCCGGAGGGGCCGCCGCGATGGCGGACCGGAAGAGGGCGGGTGGATCATCGGCCTTCTTCGATCCAGGTGGCGGAGGGGCCGGACAGGACGATGTCCCATCGGTATCCGAGCGACCATTCCGGAATCGAAAGATCGTGGTCGTAGCGGGCGACGAGGCGCTCGCGGGCGGCGTCGTCGGTCACCGACTGCATGATCGGGTCGAGGGGGAAGAGCGGATCGCCGGGGAAGTACATCTGCGTGACCAGTCGCTGGCTGAAGGCGGCGCCGAAGAGCGAGAAGTGGATGTGCGCGGGCCGCCAGGCGTTGTCGTGATTGCGCCACGGGTAGGCGCCCGGCTTGACCGTGGTGAAGGCGTACCGGCCCTCGTCGTCGGTGAGGCAGCGGCCGACGCCGGTGAAGTTCGGGTCCAGCGGCGCCGGATGCCGGTCCCGCTGGTGGGCGTACCGCCCGGCCGCGTTGGCCTGCCAGATCTCGACCAGCTGCCCGCGCACCGGCCGGCCGGCCCCGTCCAGCACGCGCCCGGTGACGTGGATGCGCTCGCCGAGCGGTTCCCCGTGGTGCTGAAGGGTGAGATCGGCGTCCAGGTCGGTGACGTCGGTGACGCCGAACACCGGGCCGCTCAGCTCCACCGCCTCGGGGTCGCGGAGGGTGACCAGCGGTCGCCGGGGATGGCGCAGCACGGTGCTGCGATATGGCGCGTAACCCCGTTCGGGGTGGTCGCGGCGCGCCGCGCCGCCCTCCACGGCCTTGACGTAGTCCTGGCGCGCCTGGGCGATCTCCGCACTGATGGTCTCCTGAGTGGGCGGAGCCGCGGCGCGTCCGGGACCGCCGGGAGCGGGCCCGACGTACGCACCGGACATGGGCGCGGCGTGTGCGCCGGCCGTGGGCTCGGCCTGCGTGCCGGGCGTGGGCTCGGCCTGCGTGCCGGGCGTCGTGGACTCGTCGCGTGCGCTGGGCAGGGGCTCATCGCCCATGCCGGTCGCGGGTTCGGCGTGCGTGCCGGGCACGGGCGTGTCGCGCGTCGTGCCGGGGGCGGGATCGGGGGTTGTGGGCATATGTCGTCGCTACCTTTCCAGGACCAGGGCGATGCCCTGCCCCACGCCGATGCACAGCGCCGCGAGGCCGGTTCCTGAGCCGGCGGCGGCGAGCTGGTGGGCGACCGCCCCGGCCAGGCGCGCTCCGGACGCGCCGAGAGGGTGGCCGATGGCGATGGCGCCGCCGCGCGGATTGACGATGGCCGGGTCCAGGCCGGGCCACTCGCCCAGGCATCCCAGGGCCTGTGCCGCGAACGCCTCGTTGAGCTCGAAGACCGAGAGGTCGTCAAGATCCTTCCGGGCGCGTGCCAGCGCCCGGCGCACCGCCTCGACGGGGCCGAGGCCGTAGTACCGCGGCTCTATGCCGGTGACCGCCGAGGCCCGGACGCGGGCGAGCGGTTCGCGGCCGATGGCCCGCAGCCCGTCCTCGTCGCACAGCAGCAGCGCGGCCGCGCCGTCGTTGAGCGGAGAGGAGTTGCCGGCGGTGACGGTGCCGCCGTCGGGGCGGAAGGCCGGATTGAGCCGGGCCAGGGACTCCATGGAGGTGTCGTCGCGGATCGTCTCGTCGCGCGGCGGCCCGGCGCCCTCCAGCGGGACGACCTCGCCCGCGAAGGCGCCGTCCTTCCACGCGCGGGCCGCCTTCTCGTGGCTGGCCAGGGCGAACGCGTCCTGCCGCTCGCGGCTGATCGCGTACTTGCCGGCGATGAGCTCGGCGCCCTCGCCGAGGGCGGCCGTCCACTCGGGCGGCATGCGCGGGTTCACCATGCGCCAGCCGAGGGTGGTCGAGTACAGCTCCTGATTTCCGGCCGGGAACGCCCGCTCGGGTTTGGGCAGCACGTAGGGCGCGCGCGACATGGACTCGACGCCCCCGGCCACGACGATGGAGGCGTCCCCGGAGGCGACGGCGCGGGCGGCCTGGATGACGGCCTCCATCCCCGAGCCGCACAGCCGGTTGACCGTCGTGCCGGGGACGGTGACCGGGAGCCCGGCCAGCAGGACGGCCATGCGGGCGACGTCGCGGTTCTCCTCGCCGGCGCCGTTGGCGTTGCCGAAGAAGACGTCGTCGATGCGGGCGGGGTCGAGGCCGGGGCTGCGGGCGGCGATCGCCCGCACGACGTGGGCGGCCAGGTCGTCGGGCCGGACCCCGGACAGGGCGCCGCCGTACTTGCCGAACGGGGTGCGGACGGCGTCGGCGATGTACACGTCACTCATGTGCGGCCCTCCTCCGGAAACTCGATCATGCCCGGCCCGCGGCGGCCGGCACCGGCCGCGTCCCAGCTTGTCGTGAAAGGTAGCGGCGTGTCGTTGTGGGGCTGGTGTGTCGCCGTCATCTCAGGCGGCCTTGAGGGCGCGCAAGGTCGCGAGCTCGTCGCCGGTCGGCGGCGGAGTGGTGGCGACGTGGCCGGCGGTCTTCAGCGGCCAGCCGGTGGCGGCGCGGGCCTGCTCGACGCTCACCCCGGCGTGCAGGTCCGTCAGGACGAGCTCGGCGGTCTCCGGATCGGGGCGCAGGATGCCGAGGTCGGTGATGACGGCGACCGGGCCCTTGCCGCGCAGGCCGAGGCGCTCGCGGTCGCCGCGTCCCGCGCCGTGGCCGACCGACGTGGTGAAGTCGAGCCGGTCCACGAAGTTGCGTGTCGAATGGCGCAGCACGATGAGCACCTCGCCGCAGCCGGCGGCGATCTCCGGCGCCCCGCCGGCGCCGGGGAGGCGTGCCTCGGGACGGTCCGGGCCGCGGTCGACGACGGTGGTGTTGATGTTGGCGAACCGGTCGATCTGGGCGGCGCCGAGGAAGCCGACGTCGACGCGCCCGGCCTGCAGCCAGTAGTTGAACACGTCTGGCACCGACACGACCGCGTCGGCGGTGTCGGCCAGCTCGCCGTCGCCGATGGACAGCGGCAACCGGCTCGGTTTGGCACCCAGTGCGCCGGACTCGTAGATCAGGACGAGGCCGGGGCGGCAGGTGCGGCGGGCGAGGTTGGCGGCGGTGCTCGGCAGGCCGATGCCGACGAAACAGGTGCGCGCCCCGGCCAGGGCGCGCGCCGCGTTGACGGTCATCACCTCGTCCGGCGTCCAGTCGCTCATCAGGCGGGCGCTCCTCTGCTCATGACGATCGTGCCGTCCGTGGTGTTCGTGCCGTCCGTGGTGTTCGTGGTGTCCGGGCCGTTCGGGTTGTTTGTGGTGTTGATGCCGCTCGTGGTGGTCGGGTTGGCCGCGGTGTCCGGGCTGACGTTCGGGGGTCCTTGGCTACTCCGGAGGGTCATCGGGCAGGGGCGTCCTCGCTCGGCGCCCCCACGGTGTCCGTGATGGTCTCCCTGAGCCAGGCGGTGAACCTCTCGCGGTCGCGTGAGATCGGGTCCCACGCCTGGTAGAAGTCGTTGTCGCGGACCGAGTAGCCGGCCGCGTAGGACGGGTGGGCGCCGCCGGGCGCCTCAGCGACCGCGGTGATCGCCCAGCCGGGCAGGACGACGCCGCCGGGGCGGGGCCGTAGCGTTTCGACGATCTCTTCGACGGTGACCAGCACCCGGCGGGCGGCCAGTGCCGCCTCCTTCTGCACCCCGGTCAGACCCCAGAACTGGACGTTGCCGTCGCGGTCGGCCTGCTGGGCGTGGATGACGGTGACGTCGGGGTTGACCGCCGCGACCGCGGCCAGCTCTTCGCCGGTGAACGGGCAGGTCACTGTGGCGACGGTGTCGGTGCGGCGCGCCAGGTCGGTGCCGCGGTAACCGCGCAGCACGGCGAAGGGCAGGCCGGAGGCCCCGGCGACGTACCGGTTGGCCATTCCGGCGTGGCTGTGCTCGTCGACCTCCAGCGGACGTGGCCAGCCGTTCTCGACGGCGTCGCGGAACCGGTGGAGCGAGCCGACCCCCGGATTTCCGCCCCAGGAGAAGACCAGCTTCTTGACCAGGCCGGCGCCGATGAGCTGGTCGTAGATCAGGTCGGGAGTCATCCGGATCAGGGTCAGGTCGGTGATCCCCTGCCGGATGACCTCGTGGGCCGCGGCGAACGGGATCAGATGGGTGAAGCCTTCCATCGCGACGGCGTCGCCGTCGTGGATCAGCTCCGCCACCGCTTCCGGCAGCGTACGGATGTCAGCCATGTCCCTCGCCCTCGCGCCGACGCCGGCCGTGCATCGTAGACGCACCGCAGAATGCCCGACTGTTGTTCGCCTGGCGAACTTTTGTTCATTATAGTGCTCTCGACCTTCGTGAAGTCCATGGGCGCAAGGCCTCTCGCCGTGCCGGCCGCGTCCGGACAGGGCATGTCCGCCCATGCGCCGAGTGCCTCGATTCGCCCGACCGTGCTGGTATCCGCCCTCGCCCACCCCGGGCGGGCCGTGCTCGCGTCCGGGCCCGTTGAACGCTCTGGTCGACGACCGCCAGAAACGAGACGCCAAGGCCGAGGACGTCATGGCCGCCTACATTTCCGGCGGCGTCGAGGGCGCCTGGATGAAGGGCCCGCATACGGTAATAATGCGACGTACTAGACGATTATCGTGAAATAAATGCAATGCCGGGAACCGTCAGTTCTGCCGTCGATTATGGCGAAGTTTTGTTCGAGCTTTGCCATTCCTGTAATGTCGCCGCCATGTCATATCTGGAACACGAGGCGTTGATTCTTCTATTCAAAAATCGTCCCGCTCTGGCCGCCGAGCTGCTGGGGCAGGCGCTGGCCGTGGCGGTGCCCGACCACAACGAGGCCAAGATCGAGCCGGGAGAACTGACGGAGTGCTCGCCGACGGAGTATCGCGCCGATGCGGTGGTGGTGCTGTCGTCGGGTGGCGAACCGGTCCTTGCGGTGGTGGTGGAAGTTCAGCGCGGCCGCGATCCGGACAAGCGATGGAGCTGGCCGATGTACCTGGCGTCGGTTCGCGCGAGTAAGCGCTGCCCCGCCATCCTGCTGGTGGTCTGCACCGACACCGGCATCGCGCGGTGGTGCGCGACTCCGATCGACATGGGCCACCCGGGCTGGCGGCTGATCCCGATGGTCGCCGGTCCCAAGGCGGTCCCGGTGGTGACCGACCGCGCGGCAGCCGTCCGGGCGCCGGAACTGGCGGTGCTGTCGGCGGTGGCGCATGGCGGTGATCTCGAGGCTGAGCCGATCCTGGAGGCCTTGATGGCCGCCCTGGGCGTCATCGACGATGAGCACGCCCGGTTGTACGCTGATTTCGTGCTGATGACGCTCCCTGAGGCGGCTCGAAAGCATATGGAGGTTCTTATGGCTACCGGGACATACGAGTACCAAAGCGACTTCGCAAAGAAATACGTCGCCGAGGGCAAGGCTGAAGGAAAGGTCGAGGGCAAGGCGGAGGGCAAGGCGGAGGGGAAGGCGGAGGCTGTTCTCATCTTGCTGGGGGCTCGGGGCGTCGCGGTCTCCGAGGAGGTTCGGCAGCGCATTCTCGGCAGCACCGAGGCCGCCCGGCTCGACGAGTGGATTCAGCGGGCGGCCACCGCACAGACCGTCGAGGACCTGTTCCGCTGACGCATGTCGACCGAGGTGCACGGGATCAACTATTGCGATGCTTATAGGGTTTTGAGATGCTTGGGTGATGGACGCCAGGAACACCCCGCGCGGCCGTGATCTTCTCCTGGCCGCCAAGTCGATCGCCGGAGCTCTCGGCCACACCGCCGCCGAGGTCACCGAGCTCGCCATCCGGCTCGGCGAGGACGGCCGTCGCGACTGGCAGACCGCCGAACTGCTGCTGGCCGCCCTCGCCGACCTCGTCGGCCGGGAACCGGGTCGTCGCGACCTCGTCGGCGCCGTCGAGGCGGGTGAGATACTCGGCGTCTCCCGGCCGCGCGTGCACCAGCTCGCCGAGCGCCCGGACTTTCCCGCGCCCCTCTATGTCCTGGCCGCGGGCAAGCTCTGGGCGCGGGCCGACATCGTCGCCTTCGGCGCCCAGTGGGACCGGCGTCCCGGTCGTCCGCGTAAGCCGCCGGGCGAGGGAGGATCCATCCTGGAACTTCCGGCAGGGGAGGAACCGGTCGATCCAGGCATGTAGGCCGATCAGGAGACAGGTCGGGCCTCGTAGCCGACCGGTTGATGCCGTGGGTGTGAAGAGGTCAGACCACGGTGGTCGGCTGGTTGGTGCGGTGGGTGAAGAGGTCGGGCCTCGGTGGTCGGCTGGTTGGTGCGGTGGGTCGGTATGACGGGGGGCAAGGCGGGGGCTTGACGGGGGTCAAGGGCGTGGTTAGCTTCCGGGGTGCCGCCCGGCTCCGTCCCCAGAGGAAGAGCCACCGCCATGCCGAGACGACCCGCCGTCCGCCTCCTGCCGCGCTTCATCGCTCTCGCTCTGCTGGCCGTCGCCGGCGCGGTGGCCGGGCCGGCGCCCGGGGCCCGGGCCGCGGCCCCCACCGTCACCCCGCGCGCGACGACACTGCTGACGTCCAACGGCAACCCAGCCCTCACCTACACCGGGTACATGAACGGTGAGTCCTTCCAGCAGGAGGGCATCACCAGTTACCGGGGCTGGCAGTACGCCGTCTTCTGGGACTCCGCCTCGCACGTCAACATCGCCCGGCGCCAACTGCCCTCCGGCGGCTGGCAGATCCTGACCCTCACCGATTACACGACCACCTCGACCGACTCGCACAATGTCATCAGCCTCGGCATCTCCCGCGCCGACGGGACGATCCACCTGGCGTTCGACATGCACTCGAGCACGCTGCACTACCGCAGGTCGGTGACGGGCCTGGCGAACGACCCGGCCAGGTTCCCCTGGACCGCCGCGAGCTTCGGGCCGCCGCAGACCCAGCTCACCGGGCCCACCGTCACGACCGTCACCTATCCCGCGTTCATCGACGCGCCCGGCGACCGGTTGCAGCTCACCTTGCGCACCGGCATGAGCGGGGCGGGCAACCAGGTGCTGTACGAGTACGCGGGCGGGGCGTGGACCTACCTCGGGCAGTTCCTCGACGGAGTGACCCGCGACCAGAACGCGTACCTGTTCGGCATCGAGTACGACCGCGCCGGACGCCTGCACATGACCTGGACCTGGCGGGAGACGTCCAACGCCGCCACCAACCACGACCTGATGTACGCCTACAGCGCCGACCTCGGCCGGACCTGGCGCAACAACTCGGGCGCGGTCATCGCCACCACCGGCGCCACGTCGATCACCTCGGGCTCGCCCGGGGTGCGGGTGTGGAGCATCGGGCAGAACCGCGGCCTCATCAACCAGGAATCGCAGGTGGTCGACTCCACGGGAGTCGTCCACGTCCTGGCCTCGCACCTGCCCGCGAACGCGCCCAGCCAGAGCGACTTCACGACCGCGCGCGAGAGCGCCGTCCTGGTCCACTACTACCGAGACGTCTCCGGAGGCTGGCACCAGACCTACACGCCGTTCCTGGAGCGTTCGAGCCGGGGCGACATCGGCGTGGACTCCGGCGACGACCTGTACGTCGTGAGCGGGGACAGCAAGACGCACAAGCTGCACATCCAGACGGCCTCCAAGGCGTCGGGATGGTCGGACTGGGCGCTGCGATACACCTCGGCGGCCATCTACTACTCCGACCCGCTGCTCGACCATGCCCACCTGCGCGACGACGACCTTCTCACGATCTTCGCCCCGCAGTACGGCGGTAGGAAGATCGACATTCAGGACTGGGCCACGGGCCCCTGACTCCCGCTCTCGTGCTCGGCGCTCACGGAGATCGGGACCGACCTGGCGACCGAGATCGAGAGATTCCGCGCGACCTGGTGGCATGCTTTCCGGTCCGGGGGCGCGCCCGCCGGGGGCATGTTGACATTCGCCGGGAGTGGGCCTAATGACCAGGTATGCATGAAGGGCTGAGCGCGCGGCAAGGGACGGATGGGTCTGACCGGAGCGGGACCTTTCCGAGCGGCTTCCTGTGGGGGGCGTCGTCGGCGGGGCACCAGATCGAGGGCGGCAACGTCGCGAGCGACTTCTGGGAGATGGAGCACGCCCCCGGCTCCGTCTTCGCCGAGCCGAGCGGCGACGCGTGCGACGGGTACCACCGCTGGCGCGAGGACGTCGGCCTGCTGGCGGGGCTCGGGCTCAACGCCTACCGCTTCAGCGTCGAGTGGAGCCGCGTCGAGCCGGAGGAGGGCCGGTTCTCCCGGGCCGCCATCGACCACTACCGCCGCGTCGTGGAGGGCTGTCACGAGCGCGGCGTCACGCCGGTGGTGACACTTCAGCACATCACCGTCCCGCGCTGGTTCCGCCGGTCCGGCTGGTGGACCGGCCCGGCGGCGGCCGACCGCTTCGCGCGCTTCACCGAGGCCGTGCTGCCGGTCGTCTCCGAAGGCGTCGGCCACGTCTGCACGATCAACGAGCCCAACTTCGCCGCGATGCTTGAGTACGACCTGGACCCGGCGCGCGCCGCGCGGGCGACGCCGGGCGCGGAGGGCGGACCCGCCGTTCCCGGCCCGGCCACCACCGAGGCGCTCGTCATCGCTCATCGCAGAGCTGTTGAGGTGCTGAGGTCGGTGCCCGGCCTGGCGTGCGGCTGGACGGTCTGCGCGGTCGACCACCAGCCCGTCGACGGCGCGGAGGAGGTCGCCGCCGCGTGGGCCCGTCCCCGGCAGGACGTCTTCCTGGAGGCCGCGAAGGGGGACGACTTCGTCGGAGTGCAGGTCTACACCCGCGAGCTCATCGGCCCGCACGGCCCGCTTCCCGTTCCCGAGGGCGCGGAGACCACCCAGATCGGATGGGAGTACTACCCGGAGGCCGTCGCGGGCGCGGTCAGGAACGCCGCGAAGATCACCGGGGGCACCCCGATCCTGGTGACCGAGAACGGCGTCGCCACCGCCGACGACAGCCGCCGCGCCGAGTACATCACCCGTGCCCTGCGCGCGCTGAAGGGTGCCATGGACGAGGGCGTCGACGTGCGCGGGTACTTCCACTGGAGCCTGCTGGACAACTTCGAATGGCTCCTCGGCTACCGGCCGACCTTCGGCCTGGTCTCCGTCGACCGCACCACCTTCGAGCGCACGGTCAAACCCAGCGCCCGCGCCTACGGCGCCATCGCCGGGACCGGCCGCCTCCCGGAATCCTGACCACCTCCTACCGGCCTCTTGCGCGGCCCGCCCGATGTCGCCTCGATGTCGTGGCCTCGCTCATCGCCGGGGCCCGGTGCACCAGGGACGGCGAAGTGCCGGGGACGCGCCCAGATCCGGCGCACGACCTGACCGGCCGAAATTCGGTTGCCCGGCCGAAAGGTCGCTGAGAGGATCTGCCAATGCCTGCCTTCGCCGCGTATGACGGAACCGAGCTCGCTTTCCAGGTGCACGGCGAAGGGAGCCCGGTGATCTGCGTGCCGGGCGGTCCGATGCAGGACCCGGTCTACCTCGGCGACCTCGGCGGTCTGTCCGCGCACCGGCAGCTGATCATGTTGAATCTCCGGGGCACGGGCGGGTCCGCGATCCCGCGGGACCTCTCCTCCTATCGCTGCGACCGCCTCGTCGACGACGTCGAGGCTCTGCGCGAGCACCTCGGCCTCGACCGGATGGACCTGCTCGCGCACTCCGGAGGCGCCAACCTCACGGTGCTCTACGCCGCCCGCCACCCGCAGCGCGTCCACCGGCTCGCCCTGATCACCCCGAGCACCATGGCCGCCGGCGTCGCCGTGACCGGGGAGGCCCGGCTTCAGGCCGCGCGCCACCGCCGGGACGAACCCTGGTTCCCCGCGGCCTACGCGGCCCTGGAGGCGGTCACGTCCGGCCGGGCCGCCGGAGGCGACTGGGAGGCCATCGTGCCGTTCTGGTACGGCAGATGGGACGCGGAGGCTCAGGCCCATCACGCGGCCGAGGACGAGCAGCGGAACGACGAGGCCGCCGGCGCCTACGCCGGCGAGGGCGCCTTCACGCCGGACATCACCCGCGCGGCGCTCGCCGCCTTCGGCGCGCCGGTCCTGCTGCTCGCCGGAGAGGCGGACGTGGCCGCCCCTCCGCCCGCCATGGCCGCGTTCGCCGAGCTGTTCCCGAACGCCAAGCTCGTCGTTCAGCCCAAGGGCGGCCACTTCCCGTGGCTCGACGACGCCGGCCAGTTCGTGGCGACCACCGCCGCGTTCCTGGGATGACGATCCGTCCCCGGCCGGGTGCGGCGCCTCCGCCTGCCGAGCCGCGAGCGCGGCGCTCCCGGCCGGAGCCGCGGATCACCGGCCGCGCCGTGCCGGGGACGACCGTCCGCGCCGTGCCGGGGACCGGCCCTGCCGGAGACGCCCGACCATGGGCGTGAGCGAGCGAACCGAGATGATCGCCGTCCCGCCGGGACGGGTGACCCTGTCCGACCGGCGGACGCGGCGCAGCTGGCCGGTCGAGCTCGCGCCGTACCGGCTCGCGGCGTTCCCGGTCACCCGGTCGCTGTATGCGCAGGTCACCGGCCAGTGGCCGGGCACCGCGCGCGGCGACCGGCTGCCCGTCGAGGGCGTGTCATGGTGGGACGCGGTCCGGTTCTGCAACGCCCTCTCCCAGAGCGAGGGGCTGACGCCGGCCTACCGCCTCCAAGCGGGAGCGGAGGGCGTCGAGTGGGACGCGTCCGCCGACGGGTACCGGCTTCCGGCCGAGGCCGAGTGGGAGCACGCGTGCCGTGCGGGCACGACCGGCGCCCGGTACGGGGAGCTGGACGAGATCGCCTGGCATCGCGGCAACTCGGGCGAGCGGATTCACGACGTGGGCGGCAGGCGGCCCAACACGTGGGGCCTGTTCGACATGCTGGGCAACGTCTGGGAGTGGTGCTGGGACCTCTACGATCCCGAGGTGTACGGCGCCTATCGGGTGCTGCGCGGCGGCGGGTGGTTCGACGAGTCCTGGAGCTGCCGCGCCTCGGTACGGCGCCGCAGCCACCCGGACCTGCAGATCGACGACGTGGGCTTCCGCCTCGCGCGCTCCGTTCCCGCCTGAGCGTGATGGCCCCGGCGCCGATGCCGCGGTCCACCCGACCCCGCCGCGGGTCGTGTCACTCCTCGCCGGAGAATCGCTCCCATGCGGACTGGCGGGTGATCCCGAGAGCTTCGCCGATCTTGCTCCAGGTGACGCCGCGCCGGCGCAGTTCCTGCACCCACGAGCGCAGGTCGGTCTCGGCCTGGTCGACGTGCGCGGCGACGCGGGGAATGTGGCTCAGCATCTCCGGGTCCGTCAACGACTCCCAGACGGGCACCTGGAGGGCTGCGGGGTCGGCGAGACTCTGGTCGATGACCGACGTGGCGAGAGCCACGCACTGGTCGCAGATGTAGACGCCGGGGCCGGCGACCAGCCTGCCGACCTCGGTTTGCGGCTTGCCGCAGAAGGAGCACTGAGCGAGTCCGGCGAGGGCGTCGGACGTTGTCACGGCAACACTCCTAAGGTGTGTCAGGGATCTCCTGACACACCTTAGGTTGTCAGGGATTCCCTGACAAGTGGTGTGCGTTACACGGCTCGCTCGCGCGTGGGCGGCACTCAGGCCGTGGCGATCATGAAATGAGCCGTTCCGTGACCGAAGGCGCTTTCCCCGGTTTCCCAGCTCATCTCGGAGAGGGAGTGGGGGGAACGGGGTCGCCCGTGGGAGTGCGTGACGGGGTGGGAATGGGGGGAGCGGGGTCGCCGGTCGGGGTGCGCGACGGGGTGGGAAGGGGAGGCACGGGGTCGCCGCTGGGCGACGGTGTGGGGACGGCCGGACCGCCGCACCTCACGCCGTTGAGGGCGAAGGAGGACGGCATGGGGTTGGCGCCGGACGAGTTGGCGATGAAGCCGATCAAGGTACTCGCGCCCGTGGCCAGGGAGCCGTTGTAGGAGACGTTGACGGCGTTCACATCGGCGCCGCTTTGGGTGTAGACGGCGTTCCACTGGTAGGCGATGGTCTCTCCGGCGGTGAAGGACCAGGTCAGTCGCCAGTTCGTCACGGCGTCGCCCAGGTTGGTGATGGTGACGTTCGCGGTGAACCCGCCTGGCCACCTGTTGGCCACCACATAGGAGACCCGGCAGCCGGCGGCGGCGGAGGCCGGACCGGCCACGGTCAGCGTCGCGGCGGTGACGCCCGAGGCGACGAGCGTGAGGGCCAGGAGGGCCTCCCGCCATCGCCGGCGAGTCTTCAAGGGGACGGCCTGCATGTCGGACCTCCTGTGCCGGGCGGGTGGTCGCTCACCGAGGTGCGGTGTCGGAGAACGGGTGTGGTCTCGCATAACGGATGTGGTCCGATTACGTCACGTTTCGGTGGACGGTCAATGTGGCGTGCCGTGCGGAACGTTCGCCGGTGAAGGATTCGCTGCTCCACGCGCATGGCCGCCGGAGGCGGCGTGAAAGTTGCATCGGTCCCACGGGAGCGCCGGTGCTGCTGAGCGGCCGGATCGGGGCGTTCTTCCTGTGAGAGCGCGGCCCACCTGGTCCACATACTGCGGCTCTGAACTTCCGGCGGAAAGCCGCGAAATGTTTCCGACGTATTGCGACAGGATTATTGACGCTTGAGTCGACTCGGGCCTAATGTCCCCAGATAACGATCGGCGTGGCGCTCGAAACTTTCGGTCTCTCCGCTATTCCGCGGAGGCGGTTCCCGGAACGCCAGGTCGGCGCGACGATCGCGGGCTCGGACGCGGGCCCTCCTGACGCGGGATCCGGCCTGTGCCGCATGGCTCTGGTCGGGTCTCGGTCGGTCTCGCGACCGAGACGTAAGGAGCACAGAACACGCCGCATCACTCTGCCCCGACGTCGTGGCCGGACGTCTTGAGACCGCCCGGCTGGAGCAGGCGCGGCGCGCTCGGCGCGAAGCGCCCCCCTCTCGCCCCGATCCAAGGCCTGGTCCAGGCGCGTCCGCCCGGCCATGCGCCGGCGAACGCCGCCCGCACCGGCTCTGCCGGCCACATCTTTCCTGACCACGCGCAAGTGAAAGAGGTCGCCGTGAAGTTCCGCATTGTTTCAGCGGCCGCGCTCGCCGCGGCTCTCACGGTGGCGGGCTGTTCCGGCTCGCCGGCCGGGACGCCCTCCGCTGGATCGGACGCCAAGTCGTTCGAGTTCTGGTCGTTCACCGGGATCAACGCCAAGGGTTCCGCCGCGGAGTACAAGGCGATCAAGCCGGACATCCAGATCAAGCTGACCGAGGTGGGGGGCGCGCAGGAGACGGCGCAGGCGCTCACCACCGCGCTCGCCGGCGGCAAGGTGCCCGACCTGGTGCTGATCCAGGGCGACGACCTGCCCAAGTTCGTCCAGCAGCCGCAGAACTTCGTCGACCTGCGCACGATGGGCGCCGACAAGATCAAGGGCGACTATCTCGACTGGGTGATCAGCCAGTCCACGGCCAAGGACGGCTCGATCATCGGCATCCCGACCGACGTCGGCGGCATGGCCATCGCCTACCGGGCCGACCTGTTCAAGGACGCCGGGCTGCCGACGGACCGCGAGGAGGTGGGCAAGCTCTGGCCCACCTGGGACGCCTTCATCGAGACCGGCAAGAAGTACAAGGCGGCCACCGGCAAGGCGTTCATCGACAACGCCGCCATCAGCGTCTACTCGCAGGTGGTGAACCAGGGGCAGGAGAAGTACTACGACCCCTCGGGCAACGCGGTGTACGACCGGAGCCCTCAGGTCAAGACCGCCTTCGACCAGGCGCTCAAGGCCGTGGCCGCCGGGATCACCGCCAAGCAGAGCTCGTTCACCGACGGCTGGAGCGCCGCGATGAAGAAGGGGGACTTCGCCGTCGTGGCGGCGCCGGTCTGGCTGCTCGGCGCGATCCGCGACAACGCCCCCGACACCAAGGGCAAGTGGGACATCGCCACGATCCCCGGCGGCTCGGGCAACTGGGGCGGCAGCTTCCTCGCCATCCCCAAGGCCGCCAAGAACCCGAAGGCCGCCTGGGACTACATCGCCGCCACGCAGTCGCCGCAGGGCCAGCTCAACCACTTCTCCCAGGCCAGGTCCCTGCCCTCGACCCCGTCGGTCTACAAGGACCCGAAGCTCACCTCGGTCAAGGACCCGTTCTTCTCCGGCGCGCCCATCGGCACGATCTACACCGACTCGCTGCTCGGCCTGAAGCCGTTCCTCATCGGGCCGGACAGCACCACGATCGGCACGGAGTTCACCAACGCCATCCAGAACGTCGAGCAGGGCAAGGGCGATCCCGCGAAGGCATGGGACGCGGCGGTGACCAACATCAAGAACGCGATCGGCAGTTAGCACCTTCTGCCACGAGCGCCGCCGGCGCCCGGCGTCCCGGACGCCCGGCACCGGCGGCGGGGAAGTGAACCACGCCCGTGACGACGAGCATCAGCCTCACCAAGAAGGCCCCGCCTCCGCCGGCGCCGGTGGTGGCCAGGCGGGGCCGCCTCACCGAGTTCCTCGCCCCCTACGCCTACATCACCCCGTTCTTCGCGCTCTTCGCGATCTTCGGCCTCATCCCGCTGCTGTTCACGTTCTATGTGGCGTTGTTCAACTGGAACCCGATCGGCGAGCATGTGTTCGTCGGCCTGGACAACTTCAGCAGGCTGCTCCAGGACGTGCGGTTCTGGAACGCGGCGCGCAACACCGTCAGCATCTGGGCGCTGTCGACCGTGCCGCAGCTGCTGGTGGCCCTCGTGCTGGCGCACCTGCTCAACCACGTCCGGCTGCGGTTCGCGGTGCTCTTCCGCATGTCGATGCTCGTGCCGTACATCACGTCGGTGGCCGCCACCGCGATCGTCTTCGCCCAGATGTTCGACCGCGACTACGGGCTGCTGAACTGGCTGCTCGGCCTGATGGGCTTCGAGCACATCGACTTCATCCAGTCGGTGCCGGGCAGCCACACACTGATCGCCGTGATGGTCACCTGGCGGTGGTTCGGCTACACGACGCTGCTCTACCTCGCGTCGCTGCAGGCCGTCCCCCGGACGATCTACGAGGCGGCCGCGGTGGACGGCGCCGGCAGCCTGCGGCAGTTCATTCACATCTCCATCCCCGCGCTGCGGCCGGTCATCGTCTTCACCATCGTGACCTCGACCATCTACGGGCTGCAGATCTTCACCGAGCCCCTGCTCATCTCCCGGAGCGCGCCGAACACGTGCGGGCCGATCCGTCAGTGCCAGACGCTGACCCTCTTCCTGTTCGAGCAGGGCTTCACCCAGTTCAAGTTCGGTTACGCCGCGGCCATCGGCGTGGCGCTGTTCGTCATGGTCGTCGCGTTCGCCGGGCTCAATTACCTGCTGTCCACCCGGATCCGCCCGGAGAGGGCATAAGGGAGCGATCATGAGTAGGACGACACCGCGGTCCGGCGACCGCCTCCGATGGTGGGTCTACGCTCTGCTGGGCCTGGCCGTGTTCGCCTGCGTGTTCCCCCTCTACTGGATGTTCGTCGTCGCCACCACCGACACCGCGGCGGCCACGAACCTGCCGCCCGAGATCGTGCCGGGCGGCAACTTCTTCCACCTCGCGGGCCTGGTCTTCTCGACCGTGCCGTTCGTCCGGTCGATCGTCAACAGCCTGGTCGTGGCCGGGACGATCGGTGTCGGCCAGGCGCTGCTGTGCGCGCTGGCCGGTTTCGCGTTCGCCAAACTGCGCTTCCGGGGACGCGACCCGCTGTTCCTGCTCGTCGTCCTCACCATGACCGTGCCGACCCAGCTCGCCATCGTCCCGCAGTACATGATCATCTCGTCGCTGGGCTGGGTGGACACGCTGCAGGCACTCATCGTGCCCGGCCTGGCCAACGCGTTCGGGATCTTCTGGATGCGCCAGCACATGGCCAACGCCATCAGCGACGAGATCCTCCAGGCGGCCCGCATCGACGGGGCGACCACCTGGCAGATCTTCTGGCGCATCGCGTTCCCGCTGGTGCGTCCCGCCGCGTTCGTGCTCGGCCTGCTCGGGTTCGTCTACGCCTGGAACGACTTCCTGTGGCCGTTCGTGGTGCTGAAGTCGCCGGAGATGTACACCGTCCAGATCGCGATCAAGGCCCTGCAGACGAACTTCAGCATCGACCTCGGGCTCGCCATGTCCGGCTCCTTCCTCGCCACGCTCCCGCTGATCGTCCTGTTCGTCTTCGTCGGCCGGCGCATGGTGGCCGGGATCATGGACGGCGCCTTCAAGGGCTGAGACCGGCCCCGGGCCGCCATCAGGCGGTCAGGCGGTCAGGGGGTCAGGACGACCTTGCCGGCGACGGTGCCGGACTCGGCCAGCCGCATGGCGTCGGCGGCACGGGTGAGCGGCAGCCGGGCGGCGATCTGCGCGGTGACGTCCCCGCGCTGGAAGGCGGCGAAGACCTGGGTGAGGTCGGCGCGCAGCCGGGCGCGGAACCGGCCGGCGGACAGTGCCTTCCCGGCCCAGACGTTGAAGAAGAAGGCGCGGCGGCGGTTGGGCAGCGCGTTCCACAGCCACACCCGGCCGAGCAGCTTGAGCACGGGCCACTGCTTGGACCCCTCGTCGTCCCGGGTGGAGGCGCTGCCGTAGGAGACGAGCGTGCCGCCGGGCGCGAGCATGCGCCATGAGCCGGTGATGCCGCGGCCGCCGACGTGGTCGAAGACGGCGTCCACCCCGCCGGGCGCGAGTTCGCGGACGCGCGCGGCGACGTCCTCGGTGTGGTGGTCGACGGGGACGACGCCCCGCTCCCGCAGGGCGTCGTGGTGGCGCGCGGACGCCGTGCCGATCACCTTCGCGCCCGCGGCCTGGGCGAGCTGCACCAGGACCGAGCCGACGCCGCCGTTGGCGCCGAGCACCACGATGGTCTGCCCCGCGCGCACCCGCGCCTTGCGGTGCAGCATCTGCCAGGCGGTGACGCCGTTGACCACCAGGGTCTCCGCCTCCGCCGCGTCGATCTCGCCGGGCACCTCCACCACGTCCGCCGCGTCGACGAGCACGTGGCTGGCCCAGCCGCCGACCTTGACCAGCGCGGCCATCCGGGTGCCGGTCAGGCCCGGCTCGACACCCTCGCCGGTGGTGAGGACCGTGCCGACCAGGTCGTAGCCGGGCACGAACGGGAACGCCGGCTGGTCGTAGTAGCGGCCGCGGCGCATCTGCTGCTCGGCGAAGGAGACGCCGGTCGCCTCCATCCGGATCACGACCTGGCCCGGGCCCGCGACGGGGACGGCTCCGTGTCGGATCTCCAGCCCTTCCGGCTCCACCTTGCCCGGCAGGACGACCTCGACGAGTCCTTCGGCGTTCATGGCGACCTCCACTGCGTGGCGCATCGAGTTATATGTGTTTGTGTTCGTTATAAGTTGTAACCCAGAAGCGCGGAGAGTGTCAATAGCTTTGGTTATACCTTCTAACCATCATTGCCGGCCGCTCGCGCCGGAACGGCCCGCAAGGCCGGCGGGCCGGCCTTGGGGTCAGGAAGGCCTGGGCGAGGGCGCCGGCCCGGCGTCGCGAAGCCGTGGCAGGAAGCCGTCGAGCAGACAGTCGAGCCCGTAGGCGAAGTCGAGGTCGGGGTCGCTCTCTTCGTCCTCCTGCTCGATGAGGCGGCCGAAGGTCGGATAGCGTCCGCTGGCCACCACGTCGGCGATGTAGGGACGGACGGAGGCCGCCCACTGCTCCTCGGTCAGGCCGTTGCGCCGCTTGGCCTCCTCTCCCGCCAGTTCGTGCAGCACGAACCCGGTGACGTAGCTGGTGGTCGCGCCCACCATGCGCGCCATCTCCGGCAGGCGCAGCCCCCGCCCGTCCAGGGCGGCCAGGGTGCACTCGAGGTGGCGCAGAGCGTTCGGGCCGAGCGGCGCCCGCGAGGAGGCGGCCGCGACGAACCACGGGTGGTCGCGCAGCACGGCGCGGGTCTGCGTGGCGATCTGCGCCAGCACCTCGCGCCAGCCGGCCGCCGGCTTCTCCGGAAGCTCGATCATGCCGTAGACCTCGTCGACCATCAGGTCGAGCAGGTCCTCCTTGTCGGGAATGTGCCGGTAGAGCGACATGGTGCCGGCGCCGAGGCGCACGGCGATGGCGCGCATGGACAGCGCGCCGAGGCCTTCCGCGTCGGCGATCTCGATGGCCGCGGACACGATCTGCTCCCTGGTCAGCGCCGGGCGGCGGGCCGGGGCGGTGGGCCCGACGCGCGACCACACCAGGCCGGCGCGCGACGCGGCCCCGCCGTCTTGCCGCTCACCCATCCCGCTCTCCCTTCGCGAGCCGGTACGGCCGCCGGTGCCGGCGAGCGTCCCCGCCGTCCATTATCCCGCTTGCGTACAGCGCACCCTGAAGCGTACGCTCGTCTCGTAATGCGTACTTAGTACGCATTATGAGAATGGAGAGGAGGCGGGCAGATGGCAGGTCCAGAGGCTCCCGTGATCGAGGCGGAGGGCCTGCGTAAGCGATACGGGAAGACGGTCGCGCTCGACGGCGTCGACCTGGCCGTGAGACCCGGCACCATCTGCGGCCTGCTCGGGCCGAACGGCGCGGGCAAGACCACCGTGGTACGCATCCTCACCACGCTGCTCCGCCCCGACGGAGGCGCCGCGCGGGTGGCGGGCCACGACACCGTCCGGCAGGCCGAGCTCGTGCGCTGCCGCATCGGCCTGGCCGGCCAGTACGCCGCGGTCGACGAGCTGCTCACCGGCCGGGCCAACCTGGAGATGATCGGCCGCCTGTGCCACCTCCCGCGCAAGGACGCGCGGCGGCGGGCGGACGAGCTGCTCCACCGGTTCGCCCTCACCGGCGCGGCCGAGCGGCCGGCCAAGACCTACTCCGGAGGCATGCGCCGCCGCCTGGACCTGGCGGCCAGCCTCACGGCCGAGCCGCCCGTCCTCTTCCTCGACGAGCCGACCACCGGCCTCGACCCGCGCAGCCGCGCGGGCATGTGGACGCTGATCGCCGATCTGGTGGAGGCCGGGACGACGGTGCTGCTCACCACGCAGTACCTGGAGGAGGCCGACCGCCTGGCCGGCCAGATCGTCGTCATCGACGCCGGCAAGGTCCTCGCCACCGGTTCGCCGGCCGAGCTCAAGGCGGCCAGCGGCGGGGAACACGTGGACGTCGTCGTGCGCCGGGACGACGAGGTCGAGACGGCCCGCGCCGCTCTTGCCCGCCTCGCCTCGGCCCGGCTGCGGGTCGAGCGGCACCTGCGGCGCATCAGCGTCCCGGTGACCGGCGGGCCGGCCGCGCTGGTCGAGGCGGTCCGCGAGCTGGACGCCAGGTCTGTCGGCATCGACGACATCTCCCTGCGCCGCCCCACCCTCGACGACGTCTTCCTCCGCCTGACCGGGCGGCCCGCCGGGCGGTCCGAGGACGCCCCCGCCACCGGCGAACCCACCTCCCAAGGAGCGGCATCATGAGCATCCCAGGCGCGCCGGTCCTGCCGGCGCCCCCCCGCGATCGGTGGGCGCGCCTGCGCTGGACGGCCGCGGACACGCTGACCATCACCCGGCGCAACCTCAGCCACATCAGGCAGGTGCCCGAGCAACTGATCGGCGTGACCCTCCAGCCGATCATGCTGGTGCTGCTGTTCGCCTACGTCTTCGCGGGCGCCATCCACATCCCCCAAGGCGACTACCGCGAATACCTGGTGCCCGGCATCTTCGTGCAGTCCATCTTCTTCACCGCGGGCAGCACGGCGGTGAACGTCTCGCTCGACCTGACCCGCGGTGTCAACGACCGGTTCCTGTCGCTGCCCATGGCACGGTCGGCGGTGCTGCTCGGCCGCACGGTGTCCGACCTGTTCGAGAGCGCGCTCAGCCTGGTCGTCATGGCATCGTGCGGGCTGATCGTCGGCTGGCGGGTGCACACCACCGCCGGCTCGGCCGTCGCCGGGTTCGCCATGCTGCTCACGGTGGCTTACGCCGTGAGCTGGGTGGCGACCTATGTCGGGCTGGTCACTCGCGGGCCCGAGGCCGCGACCGGCGTCGTCATGGCGGTGCTGCTGCCGCTGACCTTCGTGGCCAACACGTTCGTGCCGACCGAGGGCATGCCCGCGCTGGTGCGCCCCATCGCCGAGTGGAACCCGATCAGCGCCGCCGCCGCGGCGGCCCGCACGCTGTTCGGCAACCCGGGCGTGATGCCCCAAGGCGCGCCCGCCTGGCCACTGCAGCACCCGGTCGTCGCCACCATCGCCTGGTCGGTGGCGCTGCCGGCGATCTTCGCCCCGCTGGCGGTCCACCGCTTCCGCGGCGCGGTGGCCCGCTGACCGGCGGCCCGCCGACCGGCGGTCCGGGCCGGCCGCGCGGGCCGGCTCGACCGGCGGCGGTCAGGCGATCGCGCACCGTCCGGCCACGCCGGCCACGCCCGGCCGCGTCCGCCCGCGGCCGGCTGTCGGCGGGGAACGCCGACGTCCCGCTGACCCGGCGTTGATCGTCCGCTGACCTTCGTGCCCCTAGCGTTTCGGTAGCCGGCAGGGAGCCGGGAGATCGGACCGCGAAGGGGAATCATGCAGCGGCGCACGTTGCCGGTTTCGTCGCCCGGAGGACGAGGCCTGACGGGGGACGCCTCGCGCGTGGCCGCCCGGGTGCTCCTCGCCGCGTCCGCGCTCCTCCTGACGGCGACCATGTCCGCCTGCGCCGGCGAGGGGACGCGTCCCGGCGTCGCGGCCACGGCCGTCCCCGCGCCCTCGTCCACCCTCGCCGAGGCCAGGTCCGCGCCGCGCGGCGGCGCCAGGAAGGTCGCGGTCCGGGACGTCTACGCCAACGACCGGCCCGGGATGCTCAGCCCGGTCGTCGCCTCCTTCCCGTCGCTGGTGTACGTGCCCAACAGCGAGAGCGGCACCGTCACCGTCATCGACCCGAAGACCTACAAGGTCGTGCGCCACTTCACCGTCGGCCGCCGGCCGCAGCACGTGGTCCCCTCCTGGGACCTGAAGACCCTGTGGGTCAACAACAACGACGGCGACACGCTCACGCCGATCGACCCGGCGACCGGCAAACCCGGGCGGCCGATCCCCGTCGAGGATCCCTACAACCTCTACTTCACCCCCGACGGCACCTCGGCGCTGGTGATGGCCGAGCGGCTCAACCGGCTCGACTTCCGCGACCCGCACACCTTCAAGCTGCGCGACTCGGTGAAGATGCCGTGCCGGGGCGTCAACCACGCCGACTTCACCGCCGACGGCGCGACCATGCTGGCCAGCTGCGAGTTCTCCGGCCACCTGGTGGTGGTCGACCTGGCCGGGCGCAAGGTGCGCAAGGTGGTGCCCCTTCCGCATCGCCACGGCATGGCCCGCCACGGGAACATGCCGCAGGACGTCAAGCTGTCCCCGGACGGCGAGACGTTCTACGTCGCCGACATGGCGGCGGGCGGCCTGTGGCTGGTGGACGCCGGGAGCTTCGCGGTCCGGGACTTCGTCAGGACCGGCGCCGGCGCCCACGGGCTGTACGTCAGCCGGGACTCGAAGCGCCTGTACGTGTCCAACCGGGGCGCCGGGTCGGTGTCGGTGGTGTCCTTCGCCCGCCAACGGCCGGTCGACACCTGGCGCATCCCCGGCGGCGGCTCGCCCGACATGGGCGGGGTGTCCGCCGACGGCCGGCGGCTGTGGCTGGCCGGCCGCTACCACGGGGTCGTGTACGTCTTCGACACCAGGAAGGGCAGGCTGGCCCGCACGATCCGGGTGGACGCCGGACCGCACGGGCTGGCGGTCTACCCGCAGCCGGGCCTGCACTCACTCGGCCACACCGGCGTCTTCCGCTGACCGGAGCCGGTGGCGTGCCGGTCAGCCGACCGGCACCTGGTAGTCCTTGGCCAGGTCCGAAACGGCGGCCTCCTTGACGATCACCGAGCCGCCGACCGCCGTCTTGTCCGGTTTGACGACGTAGGAGGCCCGGGAGGCGGGCTGGTCGATGCGCGAGAAGTCCATGGGCTGCCCGAAGCCGCCCTCCCACGAGGGCTGCGAGCGGTGCGCCTTCACGATGCCCTCGCGGCTGAGATCCTTGCTCTCGCACGCCTTCTTCAGCGCGTCGCCGACGATCATCGCGGCGCCGTAGCCGGCGCCCACGCCGCTGTCGACCGGCTGCCCGGGGTACTTGGCCTGGTAGTCGGACACCAGCTTCTGGATGGCGGGGATAGGAGCGCTCATGGGCGCCGCGGCGGTCATGACGGAGAAGCTCTTCAGCAGGGCGGGCGCGGCGGGCGTGCCGAGCAGCTGCGGGCTGTAGGCCGAGTTGCTGCCGACGAACGGGATGTCCATGCCCTTGGCGACGGCCACGCCGACCAGGGAGGCCGCCTGCCGGGGGCCCGCCGACACCATGATCGCCTTGACGCCGGCGTCCTTGAACGCCGAGACCTGCGCGCTCATGTCCTGGTCGGTGGCCTTGATCTTCTGCTCGACGACGGTCAGCCCCAGCTTGCCGGCCGCGTACTTGGACCCGTTGAGCGCGCTCTCGCCGTAGTCGCCCTCGAAGTACAGGTGCCCGATCTTGTCGCCGGACTTGACTCCCTTCTCCTTGGCGAGGTAGTCAACCCCATTGATCATGTCGATGTCGTAGGTGGTGCCGGTGACCTGGATGGCCTGGCCGCCGAGCAGGCTGGTGGCCCACGCCATGGGCAGCGTCAGCATCTTGTCGCCCTCGATGCGCTGCTTGAGCGCCGTGACCATCGGCGAGCCGATGAACTGCGGGACGGCGGCGGACTTCGGCCCTATCTCGGTGTAGGCGGCCACCGCCTTCTGCACGTCGTAGCCGTGGTCGCGGACGATGCCCTGCAGCTTGCGCCCGCACACCCCGCCGGCCGCGTTGGTCTGCTCGAAGTACAGCTGCTGCGCCTGCGTGAGGCTCTTGCCGAAGGAGGCGTAGGGGCCGGTCAGGTCGGTGAGGATGCCGAGGGAGATGGTGTCGGCGGTCACGCCGGGGCCGGTCCTCACCCCGTCTCCGCCGGTGGCGGGCTCGCCGCCCGTGGCCTTGCCGCTCGCGCACGCGCTCGCCGCGAGCGCGAGCGCCGTCAGTGCGGCGGCCGCGGTACCGATGCCGGACTTGCCCATGTCAGCTCCTGGTGTCGGGGGAGGGGGAGTGGGGGGCGGGCGGCGGGGTGAGCCGTGCCCGTGGCGTGCGGGTGAGCGTGGCCGCCCGGGCGCCGGCCGCCGCGCGCAGCCGGGTGAGCAGTCCGGCCAGGCCGCCGGGCAGGAAGAGCACCACGGCGATCACGGCGGCGCCGTATAGGATGCGGGCGGCCTCGGCGGGGGAGACGCCGCCGGAGCCGGGTTCGGCGATGAGCGGCAGGTCGTCGCTGTAGCGGGTGAGGAGCTGGGGCAGGAACGAGACGAACAGCGCGCCGAGGACCGCCCCGCCGATCGACCCGAGCCCGCCGATGACGATCATGGCGAGGTAGTCCAGCGACAGCAGCACGCCGAAGTAGTCGGGGACGGTCCGCTGGAACACCAGGGCGAGCATCACCCCGGCCAGCCCGCCGTACATGGAGGACAGCACGAACACCGCCGCGCGGTAGCGGGCGACCGGGACGCCCATGACCCCGGCGGCGATCTCGTGGTCGCGGATGGTGTTCATCGCCCGGCCCGGCCGGCCGCGCAGCACGCCGCGCGCGAACGCCGCGGCGCCCAGCACCAGCGGCAGGCCGAGGAACCACAGCCGCTCCAGCGAGCCGAACGGCACGTTGAGGACCACCAGGGACGGGGAGTCGGCGAAGACGAGCCCGAACAGCTCCATCGGCGGGACGGCCCGCCCGTTGTAGCCGCCGGTGAGCGGCTCGGCGTTGAACAGCAGGTGCTGGCCGAGGAAGATCAGCGCGAGGGTGGCGATGCCCAGGTAGGCGCCCTTCAGCCGCCCGGCGATCGGGCTGAACAGCCCGCCCGCCACGCCCGCCGTGAGCACCGCGAGCACCGCCGCGAGCGGGGTGGGCAGCCCGAGGCCGGCGAGCCCGTGCGACCCGCCGGCGGCCGGGTCGCCGGCGAAGTACACGTAGGAGTAGGCGCCGACGGCGAGGAAGAACGCGTGGCCCATCGACAGCTGCCCGGTGGAGCCCGTCAGCAGGGCGATGCCGATGGCGCCGACCGCCGCCGACATCGCGAACAGGCCGGCCTGCAGCCAGAAGCCCTCCAGGTAGAAGGGGACGGCGATCGCGACCGCCGCCGCGCCGGCCCACATCAGTGCCCGGCTCGGCCGGAAGCGGCTGTCAGACACGGGCCGTCTCCCTCGTGCCGAACAGGCCCGCCGGGCGCGCCAGCAGGATGACGACCATGACCAGGAACGGCGCGACGTCCCCGACGCCGCGCCCGAGGAAGGCGAGCTGGTTCTGGTAGCCGCTCATCAGCGCCTCGGTGACCCCGACGATCAGCCCGCCGGCCAGCGCCCCGGTGGTGGAGTCCAGCCCGCCGAGGATCGCCGCGGGGAACGCCTTGATCGCCGCCAGCGATGTGCTGCGGTCGAGCCCCGGCGTGGGGAACACGCACAGGAACAGCGCCGCCACGGCCGCCAGCGCTCCGGCCACCGCCCACGCGCTCAGCGAGACCCGGCCGAGGCGGATGCCCATGAGAGCGGCGGTCTCGGCGTCCTCGGCCGTCGCCCGCATCGCGATGCCCCAGCCGGTGAACTTGAACGCCAGCAGGAACAGCGCGATCAGCGCCGCGGCCGTGCCCAGCGCGACCAGCCGGGTCTCGGCGATCGTCACCTGCCCGAGGTGGACGACCGAGCCGCCCCAGGGGTCGCCCAGCGCCAGGATCTCGGTGCCGATCTGGCGGGTGAGCTCGGTGGTGAGCACGATGTCGACGCCGATGGTGGCGATCGCCAGCAGGGTGTGGGAGCCGGCGCGGGCCCGCCGGATGATGAGGAACTCGATCAGGGCCCCCACCGACGCCGCCGCGGCGACGCCGATCAGCAGCGCGGCCCAGAACCCGGTGACCGGCTGGAGCCGGGCCACCAGGTAGCCGCCGGCCAGCAGCAGCGAGGCGTGCGCGAAGTTGACCACCTCGGTGGCCTTGAAGATGACGACGAAGCCGAGGGCGATGAGCGCGTAGACGGCCCCGATGGAGATTCCGTTGAGGAGGAGCTCCAGAAAAGTGATCACATGTCCTCCTGTCCGGCGCTCGTGCCGAGGTAGGCCCGGACGACCTCGGGGTCGTCCTGCACCTGTCCGGGGGTGCCGTCGGCGATGCGGCGGCCGAAGTCGAGCACGGTGATCCGGTCGGCCAGGCGCATCACCATGCCCATGTCGTGCTCGACCAGCAGGACCGAGATGCCGAGGCCCCGCCGGACCGCGCCGATCAGCGCGGCCATCTCCGTCCGCTCCTCGCCGTTCATCCCGGCCACCGGCTCGTCGAGCAGCAGCAGCCGGGGCTCCATGCACAGGGCGCGTGCCAGCTCCACCCGCTTGCGCACCCCGTAGGGCAGCAGCCCGACCGGCGTGTCCAGGTGGTCGCCCAGCCCGGCGAAGCCGGCGATCTCCGCCGCCCGCGCGCGGTGCCGCGCCCATTCGCGGCGTGCCGAGGGCAGGCGCAGGCCGGAGGAGACGAACCCGGCCCTGGTCAGCCGATGCCGCCCCAGCATCAGGTTGTCGATCACGGGCTGGTGGGCGGACAGGGCGATGTTCTGGAACGTGCGCGCCACCCCGAGCGCGGCGATGCGGTGCGGCGGCAGCGCGGTGAGCTCCGCGCCGCCGAAGCGGACGCTGCCCGAGGTGGCGCGGTACACCCCCGACAGCACGTTGAAGCAGGTGGACTTGCCGGCGCCGTTCGGCCCGATGACCGCGTGCACGCTGCCCGGCGCCACGGTGAAGCTCACCTCCGACAGGGCGGTCAGTCCCGCGAAGCGCACCGTCACCGCCCGCACCTCTAGCGGCGCGGGGTCCCGGGCATCGTCGTGCGGCGCTGGCATACCGTCCGGTTGGTATGACGCGGTCATGGCCGCTCCTTCGCGATACCGTCCGGTTGGTATGATATGGTCATGCCCGCCACCTCCCGAGCGTGCGCCGCCCGGCGGACCCGTCCAGCGGACGCTCGGCGGCGGGGTCGCCCACGCCCAGGTAGCGCCGCCGCACCTCGTCGCCGGCGGCCAGTTCGGCCGTCGGGCCCTCCAGCGCCACTTCGCCGACCTCGAGCACGTAGGCGTACGACGCCAGCGACAGCGCCATCGCCACGTTCTGCTCGATCAGCAGCACCGAGGTGCCGCGCGCGTTGATCTCCTTGACGGTCTCGGCGATGCGGGCCGCCATCAGAGGCGCGAGGCCCAGCGTCGGCTCGTCCAGCAGCAGCATCGACGGGCGCGCCATCAGGGCCCGCCCGATCGCGAGCATCTGCTGCTCGCCGCCCGACAGCAGGCCCGCCCGCTGATGGGCGCGCTCGGCCAGCACGGGGAACAGGGCGAGGACCTCCTCGCGCGCCGCCGCCGACCGTCTGCCGCCGCCGAGCCCGCCGGCGCGCAGGTTCTCCTCCACGGTCATGCGAGCGAACACCCGGCGGCCCTCGGGGACCTGCGTCACGCCGCGCGCCACCACGGCGGGGGCGGCCAGGCCGGACAGCCGCGTCCCCGACCACGAGACCTTCCCGCCGCCGATCGCCCCGCGGTGGAAGCGCAGCGTCCCGGAGATCGCCCGGAGCAGCGTGCTCTTGCCCGCGCCGTTCGCGCCCAGCACGGCGACGACGGACCCCGCGGGCACCCGTAAGGACACTCCGCGCAGCGCGGGCACCGCGCCGTAGTTCACCGCCAGTCCGCTGACGGCCAGCCCCGTGCCGGCGGGGGGCGCCGTGGCCACCATGTGCTCCTCCTGTGGGTCGGTGAGCCACATACGAACGCCGCTCGCGCACCGCCGTCCAGATGCGGCGGTGAAGTCGCAACCGGTGCCCACCGTCGCGGGAGGAGCGTTGTGCGCCCGCACAACGGCACGTCACGAAACGAAACCGAACCTTGTTCCGGACGGGAGGCGGGTGGCACGCTACGAAAGATGCCCGTCAAGCGAAACGAGCACGTGGACGACGACATCCGGCACGTCCTGCGCATCGGCGCCGCGCGGCTGCTGGAACGCCTGCCCGAGCTGGCCGACGACCTGGTGGGCCGGGTGCGCGAGGGGGACGAGGCCTACCGCAGGCTGGTCTCAGTGGAGGAGCACTGGCAGAGCACCGAGGAAGGCCTGCGCATCGGCATCTCGGCCATCCTGCAGCCGCCCGAGAAGCGCCGTGACCTGGAGTTCGCCCGCACCATGGCCCGCCGCCGCGCCGAGCAGGGGCTGCCCATGGACTCGCTCATGCGCATGTACCGCCTGTCGGCCCAGGTGACCTGGGCGGGGTTCGTCGACCTGATCGAGCGCGAGCACCCCGAGCTGCTCGGCGCGCTGGTCCGCACCGCCACCCACGTCTGGCACGCCATCGACAGGCAGGCGCTGACCGCGGCCGAGACCTACCGGCGGCGCGAGAAGGAACTGCTGGGCCGCGGCAACGAGCGGGTGAACGCCCTGCTCGACGACCTGCTGGAGGGCACGGGCGACGCCGCCGTCGCGCGCTCGGCCGCCGCCGCGCTCGACCTGCCCGAGCGCGGACGTTATGCGGTCATCACAATCAGGCTCCCGGTCCGCCAGAGCGCCGCCCAGGAGGCGGGGGACGACGCCCATCCCGAGACGCTCGGGGCGATGCGGTTGGTCTGGAGGATGCGCACCCAGTACGAGGTGGCCGTCGTCGCGCTCGGCGAGGGCACGCTGGAGGCCCTGGTGGAGGGCATGACCCCGGTGGTGTGCAGCTCGGCCGGGGTCAGCCCCGTCGTCGACGGGCTGGAGGAGCTGGCGTCGGCGCGCAAGCTCGCCGAGCTGGCCATGCGCACCTGCGCCGGATGCGGGCCGGAGATCGCCCGGCTGGACCGGCGGCTGCCGGCCGCGCTGGTGGTCGCCCAGCCCGAGCTGTCGGGCCGGCTGACCTCGGAGGTGCTCGGCGCGCTGCTCGCGCTCGACGCGCCCGACCGGGAGGTGCTGCTCGCCACGCTCTCGGCCTGGCTGCGCTGCGAGGGCTCGGCCGCGCGCGCCGCCGGGCTGCTCTACTGCCACCGCAACACGGTCTTCAACCGCATCCGCCGCGTCGAGCAGCTCACCGGCCGCTCGGTCTCCCGCCCGCGCGACATCGTCGAGCTGGCCCTGGCCCTGGAGGCCGTCCGCCTGCTCCCGGCCGTCTGACGCCGGCGCGCCGCCCGTCACCTAACGCCGGCCCGCTACCGGACGCCGGCGCGCTACCAGACGCCGGCGCGCCACCGGACGCCGGCGCGCCGCCCGACGCGGCCGGCCTCAGGACGGGCCGGCGGCCGGTTCGCCGGCCCCCTGCCCCCGGAGTTCCCCGGATGTGCCGGTGAGCCTGTGGTGCAGGCGGCGGGCCTGCCGCACCAGCTCGGTGACCCGCCGCCGGCCCGCCGTCTCGGCGACCACCGCCACCGCGCCCCGCGCGTCCGCCCATTCGGCCACGTCGGCCGCGAACGTCATCAGCCGGGTGTGCGCGCTGGTGGCCCGCTCGCCGGGCCCTGGCAGGCAGGCGGGCAGCAGGCCGGCCATCACCTGCCACACCTGCCGGTGCGCCCCCTGCTCGGCCGCAGCCTTGAGCGCGGCGATGACGGCGGAAGGGCTGTCTCCGCCGCGCTTGAGCAGGTCGCCGAGCTGCACGCCGGTCTCCTCGCCCGGCAGGCCGCCGGTGGCCGCCAGGCGCAGGAACGGCCCCACGGCCCCGCCGGAAGGGCCCGCGAGCAGGAAGTGCGCCAGCACCAGCGCCAGGCCGGGGCCTCCCGGCCCCTCGGCGGTGGCCAGAAGCTGGAGATCCTCGGCCTTCGGCTTTTCCAGCGGCCAGAACGACTTCAGCGCGTAGGCCGATCGGGCGGCGGCAAGTTCCCGGTGCCCGGCCAGCACGGCGAGGAGCATCTTGCACGACTCGTCGTGGAAGCGGAAGACCAGCAGGTCGCCCAGCACCTCCTGGTACTCGGGGCCGGACACGAACTCGGAGGTGATGCGGGTGTCCCCTTCGTGGGTGCCCCAGCACAGCACCGTCCGCGGCTCGGCGGGACGGCCGGTGAGCCACCGGGCGACCTTGCGCCCCGTCTCCCCGGTCAGGCGCGCCGCCCGCGCGGCGACCTCCGCGGGGACGGTGCGGCCGAGCCGGAGCAATGCCTGCCGCAGGTCCAGCGGCAGCGCCTCGGCGCCGTCACGTTCGTAGCCCTCCAGCCGCTGCACCAGCGCGTCCGCGTCGAGCACGCCGTTGGCGCGGGTCGGCGTGGCCAGCAGGTACGGCGGCAGCCGCCCCTCCACCTGCGCCCGGTAGACCTCGGCGAAACGGGCGAGCGGCATGATCTTCCCGGCGGGGCCGTGCGTCATCTCGGGAACCCGCTCCTCGACGGTCGCCCGCCACTCCACAGGCGCTCTGAGCTCCGCGCCGGGGTCGGTCAGCTCTCTGGCCATCGCCGCGGCCCACTCGGCGGTGCGCCACCACGGCCGCCACCCGTAGCGGTCGTCATCGCACCGTGCGGCGAGCGGGGCCAGCGCGCCGGCCAGCGCGGCCCGTTCCCGGCCGTCCGGTCGTGCCGCCAGCCGGACGAAGCCGTCCAGCCACATCTCAGAGCTCAGCCAGTCGAACTCGCGCAACCTGAGCCGTGCCAGCGCCTCGGGAGCCCGTGCGGCCGGCATCGGCACGGGCTCGGGCACGTGCGGGAGCGGCGCGGGGACGAAAGGCACGGGCTCGGGCTCGGACGCCGCCTCGCCGCCGAAGACGGCCGCAAGCCGCACACCCTGATGGGCGGGCAGCGTCGCGACGGCGTCCCTGATCGTCTCGGCGCCCAGCGGGCCGAACCGGCCCGCGTGCTTGACGGCCAGCTTCACCGCGCGCTCGCGGGCCTCGCCCGACTCGCACACCAGCGCGGCGGCCAGCGCGGGCGCGTAGGCGTCCACATCGGCGGCGGGGCCCTTCAGCAGCCGGTCGAGCCAGGCGAGCCCGGCCCGCACCAGCCTGCCCTCAGGACGGAACAGCAGCCCCTCGACGGCCTCGCCCGCCTCGGCCGGCGGCACCGGGCCTGATCGGCGGACCTGCCTGAGCGCCAGATCGGCGACGTTCGCCGGAGCGGAGGCGAGCAAGGCCAGATAGTCGCGAAGATGCGGGGCGGTCTCCTCGGGCGCCGGGTCGAGCAGTTCGTGCAGGCGTACGAAGAACCGCTGGTCGGCGGCCTGGCCCCCGCGCAGGAACCGGCCGCGGCAGCCGGCGAGCACCCTCTCGCGCTCGACGCGGCCGTCCGCGGCCAGCGCGGTCAGGGCCTCCGCCCACCCCTCGTCGGAGCGCAGCAGCCTGCCCGCGCCCTCGGCCGAGAACAACCGTGGCACCATCACGGGCAGCAGAGGGTCATCGGGCAGCTCGCCGGCGGCCGTGGCCGCCGCCCAGGCGAGGGTCAGCGGGTCGTGCTCGGGCGGCTCGGCCCCGGTGGCGCGCAGCAAGGCCAGAGGCAGCCGCACCCGCCGGTCGGCGACGGGCCGCGAACCGCGCAGCCGCTGCGCCAGCCGAACCGCGAGGTCGCGCTGCCAGGCGGCGGGCCTGGCCGCCACGACCCGCAGGATCAACGGGACGTCGTCGATCTCGAGGGGCTCGAAGCCCCGCTCGAAGTCACGCCTGTTGAGCCAGGCGGCGACGGCCGCGGCGCCCGCGATGGTGCCCGCGCCCGCGACGCGCATGGGCTCCATCCAGCCGTCGGCCGGTTCAGCGGCGGGGTGGTCGTGCAGCTCGGCCAGGGCGTACACCGACCGGCCCTCCCGCTCGGCCCGCTCGACGAGCACCGCCCAGCGGGCCCGGCGCTCCCGCTCGCGTTCCTCTTCCTTGAGCCGCCCCGCCCGGCGCGCCTCCGGCAGGTGGCCGGGCAGCTCACGGGCCACCTCGAGGCGCCGCGCCTCGTCGAAGCCGATCACCAGCTTCGCGACGGCGGCGGCGTCACCGTCGTCTATCGCCGTGCGGACCTCATCCCAGGCGTTCGTCATGAGCGCGACCATAGGGGAGCCCTCCGACAAAGAGCGGGGGCCGGCGTGCCGGGCCCGGTGGGCGCCCCGGCCCAGGGCAGGGTTTGTGCGGGCGCGGGCGGACGGGTGGCCCCGGGCAGGCGGCGGCACCGGTGGGCGCGGGGCGGTAAAGGCGGTCTGGGGGAGGGCGGGAGCGGCGCTGACCGAGGGTTGGGCGTCCGCTGACCGGGCTCCTCCTAGCGTGGCGGTGAGTGGTCGCGCCGCCCGCTCCGGCGCGCGTGAGGAACGGCGCCGGAGCGCGGCCGCGCGAGGGGACGAGATCGGAAAGCACCGCCTGTGACCAGAAGAGCGCTCGACATCCTGGGGCTTCCCCTGCTGCTGCTCGCCGTCGCGCTCGTCCTCGGCCTCGCCGCCAGGACCCCGCAGTGGACCGGCGCCGACCTTCGCCTGGAAGCGGCGGTGCGCGCCACGCGGTCCGGCCCGCTCACGGCGCTCGCCCACGCCCTGCACGCCGGATTCTCCCCGCCCGCCGGGGTGACCATGATCGCGCTGCTCGCCGCCGGCCTGCTGCTGGCCCGGCGGCCCCGCACGGCGCTGATCGCGTCCTCGCTGGTCACGGCCGGGTGGACGGTCAACTCCGCCATCAAGGCGCTCATCGACCGGCCCCGGCCGCCGGTCGCCTTCCAGCTCGTCCCGGAGCTCGGGCACGACAGCTTCCCCAGCGGCCACGTGGCCCTGACCATGTCGCTGGTGATCGCCGCGGCCTACCTCGCCCGCCGCACCCGCTGCTTCCCGGCGGTCGTCGCGGCGGGCGTCGTGCTGGTGGTCGCGCAGGCGCTCGCCCGGCTTTACCTGGGCGTCCACCATCCGACGGACGTGGCCGCGTCGATCCTCACCAGCACGGCGGGCGCCGGAGCCGTCCTCCGGCTGAGCGCGGCGCGCCGGGGCCGCCTCGCCGGCGAGCCCGGCCGGGAGGGCGTCTCGCGCGCGGTCACCGGACCGCGGTCCTAGCGCCGAGGCCCGTCCCGCCGTCCGCGGCCGCCCGTCAGCCGTCCTGGGCGCCCGGAGAGGGCGGCGCGGCGCCGGAGACCCCCGTCAGCGAGGCGGCCACGTCGGGGTCGAGGGCGAAGGCCGAGTCCAGGTGGGTCAGCGCGAGCAGGCGGCGCAGGAATCCGTCCGCGCCGGCGAGACGCACCCATCCGCCCGACCGCCCGGCCTTGCGGCTGACGTCGAGCAGGAGCCAGAGGCCGCCCGAGTCGCAGAACCCCAGCCCGGACACGTCGAGGACGAGACGGTCGCATCCTCGCGCCAGCAGGTCCTCCAGCGCTTTGCCCGCCTTCCCCCGCGTGGTCGCGTCGAGTTCGCCGTCCATCGCGACCACCGTGCAGGCGGGATCGCGATGAGAGGCGATCGCCAGCTTCAAAGGCATCGGGCCGCTCCCTTTGCCGAACGTCGAAGACGGCAGCGTCATCACATGGACAGTGTCCCCATCGTTGCACCGTGCCATCGCGTACGGACCTATTAGACGGGCTATGTACCTCGATCGAGATGTGAAACCACCCGGTGCGTCGGAAACATTCTGTTCATATGTAATGCTGACGTTATGGAGTCGGCACCCTCGGACATCCTCTATCCGCAGTCCACCGAGTCGAGCGAGCTTCTCGACAGCACTCCCGGGCTGTGGGTGGACGCCAGCGACGACGACGATCCGGTCCTGCTGTACGCCGATGGGCGTACGGTCGACACCTGGAGGGAGCACTATCCCTACACCGAGCGGATGTCGCGCTCGGAGTACGAGCAGACCAAGCGGCTGCTGCAGATCGAGCTGCTCAAGCTGCAATATTGGATCAAGGACGCCGGGGGCCGCCTGGTGATCCTCTTCGAGGGCCGCGACGCCGCGGGCAAGGGCGGCACGATCAAGCGGTTCATGGAGCACCTCAACCCGCGCGGCGCGACCGTCGTGGCCCTGGAGAAGCCCAGCGAGCGCGAGCGCACGCAGTGGTACTTCCAGCGGTACGTCGCCCACCTGCCCGCCGCGGGGGAGATCGTCCTGTTCGACCGGTCGTGGTACAACCGCGCCGGTGTGGAGCGGGTCATGGGCTTCTGCAGCCCCGAGGAGTACCAGGAGTTCATGCTGCAGGCGCCGCTGCTGGAGCGGATGCTCGTGCGCGAGGGCATCCATCTCGTCAAGCTGTGGTTCTCGGTGTCCCGCCGCGAGCAGCGCACCCGGTTCGTCATCCGCCAGGTCGACCCGGTGCGGCAGTGGAAGCTGTCGCCGATGGACCTGCAGTCGCTCGACAAGTGGAGCGACTACACCAGGGCCAAGGAGGACATGTTCCTCAACACCGACACCGAGGACGCGCCCTGGACCGTCATCAAGAGCAACGACAAGAAGCGCGGGCGCGTCGAGGCCATGCGCCACGTCCTCAATTTGTTCGAGTACAGCAACAAGGACCACCAGGTCGTCAGCGCCCCGGACCCGCTCATCGTGCGCTCCGCCGCCGACATCGTCGATGAGGACAAGTCCGACAGGGAAGGCCCGCTGGACCTGCCCGCCGCCGAGGGCACGGGAACGAGATGACCGGGCCCGGGCGCGCCGCGGGCGCAGACCGGTGAGTGGGAGCGCTCCCGATGGAGACTGCTTTCCTACCTTTCGGCGACATCGCCCGGGCCGGTCCGGGCGTCCTTAACAGGGTGCGGGCAGATGACTACCGGGGGGTCGCATGACTTCATCAGGATTCGGCAGGGCGCAATCAGACAGTGACCGTGTCCTGCACCTCGCCGGGGATCCTGACGCCGTCGCCCGCGCCCGGCGGCTGGTGTCCTCGGCGCTCGGCAAGAACCACCCGCTCCACGACGACTGCGTACTTCTGACCAGCGAGATCGCCACCAACGCGGTCGTGCACTCCGACTCGGGGCACGGCGGGACGTTCACGCTCAGCGTCTCCTACTCCGCGGAATGGGTGCGCATCGCCGTCCAGGACGCCGGCTCGCTGGACCCGCCGTTCGGGTGGCGGCCCTCCTCGCCGCTGGACACCGGCGGCCGAGGCCTGCTCCTGCTGGAGGCGCTCGCCCACCGCTGGGGGTTCATCAGGGAGGCGGGGACCAACAACGTCTGGTTCGAGATGCACGTCGACATGCTGAACCCCTCGGCCGGCTCCAACGGCTCCCTGCGGATCGCCCGCTGACGCCACCCGCCCGCCCCACCCGCCCGGTCGAGGCAGGACGGGGCGGGCCGGGCAGGGCGGGGTCAGAGCAAGGGCGGGGAAGACACGCGGGGCAGGAGCCGCTCGGCCCCGCCTTTCAGGGCAGGTCGAGGCGGCACAGGCCCTCGGCCAGCACCTTGGTCGTCAGGCGGGTGCGGCTGTCGCAGCCGAGCTTGGCGAAGATGTGCTCCAGGTGTGTGGTCACCGTGCGCACGCTGAGCACCAGCGCCGCGGCGATCTGCGGGTTGGAGTCGCCCAGCGCGACCCTGGTGAGCACCTCGACCTCCCGCGCCGTCAGGTCGTAGGGCAGGACGCACGGCCGCTCGGCGATCACGGCGCCCTGGATGGCGCCGTGGAAGCCGACGCCCGCGCGGTGGACGCGCACCTCGCGCCACTGGCCGCCGCAGTCCTGCCACAGCCCCCGCCGCGACAGCTCGCGCGAGTCGATGAAGTCCCTGGCCAGCTCGGCCATCGCCGGCTCGCGCCCGATGGCCTCCGACGCGGGCCACCCGGCGACCGCGCGCCGCCGCCCGCCGCGCTCGAACGCGACCGCGTGGTACCCCGGCGGCAGCCCCATCGGGTCGATCACGCATCTGGTGAGGTCGGTGACGTGGGCCAGCGCGCCGGAGACGGCGCTGATCACCGTGGCGGTCTCGGGCGGCAGCGTGTCGCGGCTGCTGACGTGCAGCAGGCCGGTGTAGCGGCCCTCGTCCACGAACAGCGGCGAGGTCAGCCCCGACCGCCACCCGTACGGCTCGAGATGCCTGCGGTAGTAGAGCTCCGTGCCCGGCGACCCCATCGTCAGCGGGACGCGCGCGGTCATGGCGCGGCGGTAGGGGTCGAGCCGGGCGTACTCCTCGGCGGCGTCCGCGTCCACCCGGGCGTACCCCGAGGAGACCAGGCTGCGATGGCGGCCGGTCGCCGGGTCGAACGCGACGAACTCGTAGGCCTCCACCGGGATGATCTTCCGGAGGGCCGTCATGGCGCCGTGAGCCCCCGACCCGCCCGCCACCTGGAACCCCACTTCGGTGAACGCGTGGAGGTGGCGTGCGCTCAGGGTGATCGAATCCATCAGTCCTCCGCGCTCAGCTTGCCCGACCCAGATCTTTTCATGGAATACGTAAACCATCCGATGCAGTCCACTGCCCTGCTATTTAGCCTCTCCGGCATCACGCCGGAGCGACGGAGAGGCAGAGGAACAGTGACGGTCCACAAGAAGGCGCGAGGTGCCGCCGTCCTCCTCGCGGCGGCGCTCGGCCTGAGCGCGTGCGGCGGCTCCAGTGGGAACACGGGCGGTGACCAGGGCGGACAGGGGCCGAAGCAGTTCTCCGTCGCGCTCAACGAGCCTGACCATCTCACGCCCGGCAACACCTCCAGCAGCTATTCCATCACCGTTCTCCAGGCGTTGTTCGACACGCTCGTCGTGATCGACCCCCAGGGACGGCCGCAGATGCGCGCCGCCGAGTCGGTGACGAGCCAGGACCAGAAGACCTGGACCATCAAGATCAAAACCGGCCAGAAGTTCCACAACGGCGAGGCGGTCACCGCCGAGAGCTTCGCCGACGCCTGGAACGCCGCCGCCTACGGTCCCAACGCGTGGACCAACAACTACTATTTCGCCAACATCGAAGGCTACGACAAGCTCAACCCCGAGGCCGAGGGCGCGAAGCCCGGGACCGACAAGCTGAGCGGCCTGAAGGTCGTCGACCCCGCCACGCTGGAGGTCCACCTCACCGCGCCGTTCAGCCAGTTCCCGATCACGCTGGCCTACACCGGCTTCGCGCCGATGCCCAAGGCCGCCTTCGCCGACCTGAAGGCCTACGACCAGAAGCCGATCGGCAACGGCCCCTTCGCCCTGGACGGCGACTGGGCGCACAACCAGCAGATCAAGCTGAAGAAGTTCGACGGCTACGCCGGCCCGCGCGCGGCCAAGTCCGGCGCCGTCCTGTTCAAGATCTACGCCAGCCGCGACACCGCGTACACCGACCTGCGGGCCAACAAGGTCGACCTGCTGCAGACCATCCCGCCGGCGAGCGCGCCGGAGGCCAAGAAGCTGCTCGGCGACCGCTTCGTGCCCACGCCCAGCGGCACCATGGACTACCTCGGCTTCCCGACCTTCGACAAGCGGTTCCAGAACGCCGACCTGCGCAAGGCGATCTCGATGGCGATCGACCGGCAGGGCATCGTGGACGCCGTCTACAACGGCGCGTTCAAGCCGATGGGCTCGCTGCTGGCGCCGCTGGTGCCGGGCTACCGCGAGGGCGCCTGCGGCGAGGCGTGCACCTACGACGCGGCCAAGGCCAAGGCGCTGTTCGACAAGGCGGGCGGGTTGTCCGGAACGCTGAACCTCTACTTCTCCAACGCCGACCCCAGCTACGAGCAGTGGATGACGGCCGTCGCCAACCAGCTCAAGCAGAACCTCGGCATCGCCGACATCCAGTTCAAGAAGATCCCGGCCGCCGACTACCTCTCCACGCTTCGCGAGAAGAAGGAGGACGGCCCCTACCGCAACAACTGGGTCATGGACTACCCGAGCCCGCAGAACTACCTTGAGTCGATGTGGGGCGCGGGCAACCGCATGGGCTGGGAGAACAAGCAGTTCAACGACCTGATCGCCAAGGCCAACGCGGCGCCGAGCATGGAGGCGAGCATCCCGCTCTACCAGCAGGCGGAGGACGTCGCGCTGGCCGAGATGCCGATGATCCCGCTGTGGAACTGGCAGGACCAGGCCGGCTACAGCAACAAGGTCGGCGACGTGCGCATCGACGCCTACAGCCCCAACCTCGACACCATCACGGTCAAGTAAGGATGCACGCGATGGGGACTCCGCCCCCGGTCATGCCTCCCGGCCGGCCGGGGTCCCCGCGCGTCCGGCCGGCCGCCGCCACGGGAGGCGGCAGGTGAGGTACGCCGTCCAGCGCCTGCTGCAGGCCATCCCGGTCTTCGTGGCGACCACGTTCCTGATCTACGCGATGGTGTGGGCCCTGCCGGGCGACCCCATCCTGGCGCTCGCGGGGGACAAGCCGCTGCCCGCCAGCGTCCTTGCGACGCTCCGCGAGCACTACCACCTCAACGACCCGCTGATCGTGCAGTACGGGCTGTACATGGCGGGGGTGTTCCTGCGCGGCGACCTGGGGGAGACCTTCACCGGGCAGCAGGTCAGCGAGCTGCTCACCGACCGCTGGGCGGTGACCGCGCAGCTCGCCGTCACCGCCTGGATCTTCGAGCTGGTCGTCGGCATCGGCCTCGGCGTGCTGGCGGCGCTGCGGCGCGGCAAGCTGGCCGACACGGCGGTGCTGGCCGGCACGACGTTCGTGATCGCGGTCCCCGTCTTCGTCGTCGGGTACACCGCCCAGATCGTGCTCGGCCTCGACCTCGGCCTGTTCCCGACCGCCGGCACCGACGAGGGCTGGCCGGTCAGCTACCTGCTGCCCGGCATGGTGCTCGGCTCGTTCGGCCTGGCGTACGTCGCCCGGCTGACCCGGGCCAGCGTGGTGGAGAACCTGCGCGCCGACTACGTGCGCACCGCCACGGCCAAGGGGATGCGGCGATCGAGGGTCATCGGCAGGCACACCCTGCGCAACTCGCTGATCCCCGTGGTCACCTACCTCGGCGTCGACTTCGGCAACCTCATGGCCGGCGCGGTGGTCACCGAGGGCATCTTCAACCTGCCGGGCATCGGCCAGCAGGTCTTCCAGTCCATCCAGCTCCAGGAGGGACCGGTCGTCGTCGGCGTCACCACCCTGCTGGTAATGATCTTCATCGTGGCAAACCTGCTCGTCGACCTCCTGTACGGCGTGCTCGACCCGAGGATTCGCCGTGGTTGACCTCAAGGCGTCCGTGGAGGCCGCCGCCCCGGGACCGGAGACCTCCGAAGGACGGGTCCGCGGCTCCCTCTGGTACGACGCCTGGCTGGAACTGCGCGGCCGGGTCGTCTTCTGGCTCTCGATGGCCATCCTGCTCCTGGCCTGCGCGATGGCCGCCTTCCCCTCGCTGTTCGCCCGGTTCGGGCCGAACGACGCCTGCAACCTGCGGATGTCCAAGAAGGGCCCCGGCGGCGGGGCGCTGTTCGGCTACGACCTGCAGGGCTGCGACTACTGGTCCCAGATCGTGCACGGCACCCGCGCCTCGGTGCTCATCGGCATCGCGGTGACCGTCTTCGCCCTGCTGATCGCCGTCCTGCTCGGCCTGGTCGGCGGCTACTACGGCGGCGCGCTGGACGCGATCATCGCCCGGGTGACCGACGTGTTCTTCGGCATCCCCTTCGTGCTCGGCGCCACCGTCGTCCTGGTCGCCTTCCCCGGGCACGGCATCTGGGCCATGACCGTCGTGCTGGTGCTGCTGGGCTGGACCACCATGACCCGCCTGATGCGCGGCCAGGTCATCGCCGTGCGCGACTCCGACTACGTGCAGGCCGCCCGTGCCCTCGGGGCCGGTGACGTGCGCATCATGGTCAAGCACATCCTGCCGAACTCCATCGCGCCGGTGTTCGTGGTCGCCATGCTCAACATCGGCAACGTCATCTCCGGCGAGGCGACCCTGGACTACCTCGGCGTCGGCCTGCAGTACCCGGACGTGTCCTGGGGCCTGCAGCTGAACGTCGCCCAGTCGTTCTTCGCCGAGTACCCCCACCTGCTCCTCTTCCCGGCCCTCTTCCTGACCGCCACCGTTCTCAGCTTCCTCATGCTCGGCGACGTCGTCCGCGACGCCCTCGACCCCAAGCTGCGCTGACGCACCCGGCCTCCGCGGCATCCCCGTCGCCGGCCGCCCCACTGCTGTGCGCCGCGGTGCGTCGCCCGCCGGCCGTTCCTGTGCCGCCCCCGATCTCGACGGCCCTCCCGCTCGTCGAGCGTCTCCGCCGCTCCTTCCCGGCCACCGCCCGCGGGCTCTCCCTACACGCCTGACGGCCGGGGCCGCGTCAGGACGGCTGTCGCAGATGTGACATGTCATATTTTCGACAGTTCACTCCCGTTGCTGATGTCACATGCGCTTCGTCACTATTGCAGTTATTTCTGGCGCTTTGCCTATTCTTGGAGTGGCTTCGTGCACCGCCCCCCTTCCCTACGGCTCGGGTTCACCTCCCTGGCCGCGGGACTCACCCTCGTCATGGCGGCCTCGCCGCTCACCGGCGGAACGGCCTCCGCCGCCGCCCCCGGCTCCCGGCTCGCCGCGGCCGCGGCCTCCCGGGCCGCGACCGGCCCGTCCGCCGGCACGCGGACCGTCACGCTCGTCACCGGTGACAAGGTCACCTACCGGTCCGGCGGCGACACCCCGGCGATCGTCTCGGTCCAGGGACCGCACGGCGGCCGCGCAGCGGCCCGCATCACCACCGTCGGCGACGAGGTGTACGTGGTGCCGGACACGGCCGCCCCGTACGTGACCGCCGGACTGCTCGACCGGTCGCTGTTCGACGTCAACAAGCTCGCCGCCTACGGCTACGACGACGCGAGCAGCGACCACATTCCGCTGATCGTCACCTACACCGACGCCGCCGCCCGCAAGCGGGCCGAGCCGGTGCCGGGCGGCGCGGCGAAGGTCCGCACGCTCAGCAGCATCCAGGGCGCGGCGCTGACCGCCGGCCACGACCGGGCCGCGGACTTCTGGAACTCGCTCACCGGCACGGCCGGCGCGGGCGCCTCCTCCCGCGGCGCCGCGCCCGGCACCGCGCTCGCCGGCGGCATCGCCAAGGTGTGGCTGGACGGCAAGGCCAAGGCGGACCTCGCCGACACCGTCGCCCAGGTGCACGCCCCCGAGGTGTGGGCCGCCGGGAACACCGGCACGGGCGTCAAGGTGGCCGTGCTGGACACCGGCGTCGACGCCGCGCACCCCGACCTGAAGGACCGGATCACCGGCACGGCGACCTTCGTCCCGGGCCAGGACGTGACCGACCGCCACGGCCACGGCACCCACGTCGCCTCCACGATCGCCGGCACCGGCGCCGCGTCCGAGGGCGTGGAGAAGGGCGTCGCCCCCGGCGCCGACCTGCTGATCGGCAAGGTGCTCGACAACACGGGCAGCGGCCAGGACTCCTGGATCATCGCGGGCATGGAGTGGGCCGCCCGCGACCAGAAGGCCAAGGTCGTCAGCATGAGCCTCGGCGGCGGTCCGTCCGACGGCACCGACCCGCTCAGCCAGGCCGTGAACCGGCTCAGCGAGGAGACCGGCGCGCTGTTCACCATCGCCGCCGGCAACGCCGGCCCCGAGGACGAGACCGTCAGCGCGCCGTCCACGGCCGACGCCGCGCTCTCGGTCGCCGCGGTGAGCGTCGGCGGCAAGGGCACCTCCCTCGCCGCCTTCTCCAGCAGGGGCCCGCGCGTCGGCGACTACGGCCTCAAGCCGGAGATCTCCGCGCCCGGCGTGGACGTGCTGGCGGCCCGCTCGCAGTACGCCCCCGAGGGGGAGGGCGCCTACCAGACGATGAGCGGCACCTCCATGGCCACCCCGCACGTCGCCGGGGTCGCCGCGCTGCTCTCCGCCGCGCACCCGGACTGGACCGGGCAGCGGCTGAAGGACGCGCTGATCAGCAGCAGCAAGGTCCTGTTCCAGTTCGGCCCCTACCAGGCCGGCGGCGGCCTGGTGGACGCGAGCGCCGCCGTCGGCGGCACGGTCTTCGCCACCGGCACCGCCTACATCGCCACCCACTGGCCCTACACCTCCGGCCAGAAGGCGACCCGGCAGGTGACCTACACCAACACCGGCGACGCCCCGGTCACCCTGAACCTCAACGTCACCGGCGGCGCCCCCGAGGGCCTGTTCGAGCCTTCGGCCGGCACGGTCACCGTCCCCGCGCACGGCACGGCCGACGTCGAGGTGACGCTGGACGTCGACCGGGCCGAGCTGGACGGTCATCTGGCGGCCCGGCTCGACGCGGTGGACGAGGAGGGTGTGCTGCGCGCCCACACCGTGCTCGGCTACTACAAGGAGGGCGAGCGGGCTCAGCTCACCGTCAACGCCAAGGACCGGTCCGGCAAGCCGCTCGCCGGCGAGATGGTCGTGACCCGTCAGCTGCCCAACGGGCACCAGAGCCTCGACGCGTACGCGATCGACGAGTCCGGCACCCGCACGCTGCGGCTGCCGACCGGCACGTACTCCATCTGGATGTGGGGCGAGGTGCAGGGCGCGAACGGCCCGCACTCGCTCGGCGTGGCGCTGCTCGCCAAGCCCAGCGTCGAATTGAAGGCCGACACCGCCGTCACCCTGGACGCCGGCGGCGCCCGGCGGATCTCCTCCGTCCTGCCGAAGGGCATGGATCAGCCGCGGACCACGGTCGACACCCGCGTGGACTTCGTCCGCGGCTTCGGCGCCGAGGAGGCCGTCGCAGACAGCCGCCTCCTCGGCGTCCAGCACGACAGCATGTGGGTGCTGCCGACCGGCGGCAAGGTGACCGGCGGCAGGCTGGGCCTCGCCGCGCGCTGGCGCGACGAGCAGCCCCGCCTGGCGGTCTCCTCGAAGGACGACGACTTCGACGACCTGCTGATCCAGTCCCGGTACACGCCGCTGCCGGAGGGCCGTTACTCCTTCGACGCCGTCTTCGCCGGGCAGGGAAGCGCCGCCGAGCTGGCCACGGCGAAGGTCAGGGGGAAGGTCGCGGTCGTGCGCTGGAGCGACGCCGCCGACCCGGTCGCGATGGCCGAGGCCGCCCGCGCCGCCGGCGCCAGGCTGCTGCTCCTGGTGGGCAACGGCCGGGGCAGGCTCGACGCCTGGGACGCGGTGCAGACCCCCGCCCCGATGCCGGTGGCCTCGGTCACCATGGACGAGGGCGAGCGCCTGATCGGGCGCATCCGCAAGCAGGGCAGCGCCCCGCTGCGGGTGACCTCGCACCCCACCGCCGACTACCTCTACGACCTGGTCCACAAGTGGACCGGCGAGGTGCCCGCCGACCCGGTCTACCGGCCCCGCGAGCGTGACCTCGCCCGCGTCGAGATGTCGTTCGCCAACCACAAGCAGGCCACGGCGCGCGACATGCGCACCGACGTGCTCCCCGACTGGCCTCGCGGATTCAGCGGCTACCTCACCGAGGGGCCGGCGCGCGGCACTCGCACCGACTGGGTGTCCGCCGACGGCGGCGTGCGCTGGATGGAGAGCGCGCTCGCCCTGGACGGCGGGGCGCAGGAGCAGTCCGACCTGGTCACCTACAAGGGAGGCGCGACCGGCGACTCCCGCTGGTTCGGCCCGATCGTGCGCCCGCGGATGAACGACGTCAACGGCTGGTTCCCCCTGCGCGGCGGCGACGCCCTGATCTTCTTCCTGCCCGCCTGGGGAAGCTCCGGCGGCGACCACCAGGGCGAGATGCTGTTCAACGAGCACGTCACCCAGACGGCCTCGCTGTACCAGGGGGACACCCTGGTGGACCGCGTCACCAACGAGCGCACCGACCGGTCGGTCGTCCTGGCCCCGATCGTCAGCCCCGACCGGCTGCGTTACCGCCTGGTCAACGAGGCCGCCCGGGACGCGTCGCTGTACCCGTACTCGACGCGCACCCTCACCGAGTGGAACTTCACCAGCGGATACGTCGAGACCGACCACACGCTGACGCTGCCGATCATCCAGGTGGACTACGACGTCGACGTGGACGCCGACGGCCGGGCCCACCGAAAGGCCGACCTGACGGTCACTCCCCGGCAGCTGCCGTACGCGGTGGACGCCGGGCCGATCAGTGCCGTCACCGTCGAGGTCTCCTACGACGACGGCGGCACCTGGCGGAGCGCCCGCCTGGCCCGCTCCGGCGACGGCTGGACGACCAGGCTGGACGCTCCCCGCACGGCCCACGCGGTCACCTTGCGCGCCTTCGCCAAGGACACCGAGGGCAACAGCGTCAGCCAGACCATCACCCGGGCCTTCGGCCTGAGGTGACCCCCGGTCCGAGGCCCGGTCCATCACCCGGGCCTCGGACCGCCCCCGCCGGCCGGACGCCTCCAGGTCACGCTTCCAGGCCGCGCCGCGCGGACGACGGATTCTCCGTGGCGCGGCGGCCGATCTAGGGGCGCGTGCCACGATGAGAGGAAGGAAACGGGAGGGGGCGCGGTGCGGGAGCCGGGCGAGGGGTCGCACGCGTGGATGCTCCGGTTCCACCTGGGGACGGAGACGGTGCGCGGCGCGGGCGCGCTGACGGTGCGCCGGGGCCCCGGCCCGCTGGGGCGGATGGCCTGCGCCCTGCTCGGCCTTCCGCGCACGGGCACGGCGGTCCCGTTCCAGGTGACCGTGACACGCCTGACGGCGGCACGGCCCGCACCCGCGAAGACGGACCGGCCGGCGCGCACCGGGCTCACCGGCACCGGCCGTACGGACCGGACGGTCCCGGCCGGGGAAGCGTCGATGCGGGAGGTCCCCGCCGGGGAAGTGGCAGGGCGGGAGGCTCCGGTCGTGGAGCGATGGGAGCGCGTCATCGGCGGGCGCAGGCTCGTCAGTCATCAGATCCGCGTCGGCGAGCGAGGGTGGGAGCGCCACGGTCCGCTGGAGGTCCGCACACGCACCATCGCCCGGACCGCGCCCGCCTCCGCGCCCGGCTCCGCTTCCGGCTCTCCGCCCGGCTCCGTGGCCGGTTCCGTGGAGGTCGCCGAAGCGGATGCCGTGGTCGTCGAGGTGGTGCAGCGGGGCGCCGTCCTGCGCGCCGGCCGGCATGAGATCCCCGTCCCGGCGCGTCTCGCGCCCCGCGTCCGCGCCCGCGCCTGGACCGGCCCGCCCGGTCCTGACGGCGGTCCGCCGAGGTTCCACCTGGAGGTCGGCGTCGCGCTGCCCGTGATCGGCCGGCTGTTGTCGTACCGGGGACATTGCGAGGAGGAAAGGGCCTAGGCTGTCCTGGCATGAGCGTCGATCTCCACGGGCGAACGCAGCGGCTCGAACTGTCCGACCAGAACCTCCGCTCCTTCGAGGCCGTCGTCCTCGCGTCGGCTCCCGAGGGCATCGTGCTGAGCAGGTCGGCCTTCTACCCCGGGGGCGGCGGCCAGCCGGCCGACCACGGCGTCCTGGTGTGGCAGGGCGTCGAGACCCGCATCGTGGGCGCGCGCAAGGGCGACGACCTCTACCTGATCCCCGCCGAGGGCGACCCGATCCCGCCCGCGGGCACCGAGGTGCGAGCCGCCGTCGCCGACGACAGGCGCTCGGCGCTGATGCGCACCCACTCAGGGCTGCACGTGCTGTGCGGCGTCGTCTTCCGCGACTACGGCTCGCTGGTGACCGGCGGCAACATGGAGCCGTTCAGCGCGCGCATGGACTTCAACCTCCCCGAGGTGCCGCCCGGGTTCAAGGAGGCCGTCGAGGACGCCTGCAACGCCGAGATCGCCGCCGGCCGGCGCATCGACGTCAGGGTGCTGCCCCGCGAGGAGGCCTTCGCCATCCCCGACATCATCCGCACGGCGACCAACCTCGTCCCCGAGGACGTCGAGGAGGTCCGCGTCGTCGACATCGTCGGGCTCGACACGCAGGCCGACGGCGGGACGCACGTGGCCACGACCAGCCAGATCGGCCGCATCAAGGTCACCAAGATCGAGAGCAAGGGCAAGGGCTTCCGCCGCCTCCGCATCGCCGTCTCCGACTGACCGCCCTCGGACCCGAGGCCCCTCCCGCTCGGACCCGAGCCCACCGGTGGGACCCGAGCCCTCCGGTGGGACCCGAGCCCTCCGGTCGGACCCGAGGCGTCTCCCGGCCGCCGCTCGCCGATCACCCGCCGGCCGGGACGAGGCCGCGCCGGGCCGGCCCGGCTCCCGGGGCGCCGGCCCCACCGTCCGGCCCCGGCATGGTGGCCGGGGACCGGCCGCGCGCGGGGGGATGTCCGTTCGAGGGCCGCCGGCGACAGGTGCGAGCATGAGGGAGCGGCCTCGCGGCGGAGCCGCGCGTGTGCGGGCGGTGCGCGGCCCGCCGACAGTCCGGGGGATGACAGGTGACCGTGGAACTCTTCCCGCCCACGCTGCCGATCATGTCGACGATGGCGCGGAGCGAGGACGGGCGCTCGTGGCTGGCGCGGCTTCCTTCGCTGGTCGACGAGCTGAGCCGGCGATGGGAGCTGCGGCTCGGCGCGCCCTTCCACGGCGGGACCTGCTCCTGGGCGGCCCCCGCCACGCTTCCGGACGGCGGCCCGGCGGTCCTCAAGATCAGCTGGCCGCACCGGGAGGCCGCGGGCGAGGCCGAGGCCCTGCTCTGGTGGGACGGGAACGGCGCCGTCCATGTGTACCGCCATGACCAGGACAGGTACGCGCTGCTGCTCGAGCACTGCCGGCCGGGAGAGCCGCTCCGCGCCGTGGACGGTCTCGCGGCCGAGGACCGCCTGCTGGCCGGGGCGGAGGTGCTGGACGAGCTGTGGTCGGTCCCGCCGCCCGCCGAGACCCGATTGGAGCGCCTCGGCGAGGTCACCGCCGAGTGGGCCGGCCTGGTGGAGGACCGGATGGACCGGCTGCGCCCCGGATTCGACCCCGGGCTCGTGGCGCACGGCGTCCGGCTGCTCCGCGAGCTCCCTGGCACGGCCGCCAGGCAGGTCGTCCTGCACGGCGACTTCAACCCCGGCAACGTGCTCGCCGCGGGCCGCCGCGCCTGGCTGGCCATCGACGCCAAGCCGATGATCGGCGACCCGGGTTACGACCCCTGGCCGCTGGTGGAGCAGATCGACGACCCCTTCCTGCACCGGGACCCGCTTCCCGTGCTCGCCGCCCGGTACGCGCTGGTGGCCGGCAGCCTCGGCGAGGACGTCCGGCGGCTGCAGGCGTGGGCGGTGGCCCGCCGCGTCGAGATGGCCCTGTGGATGGTCGAACATGACATGCCCGGCGCGGCGCCCGCCATGGAACGGGTCCGCCTCCTGGCCGCCCTGGCGGGCCTCTGAATGCCGCTCCCGAGCGCCGGCTTCGAGGCGTTCCGAAGCGCCGTTCCCGAGTGCTGGTCGCCAGTGCTGATCGCCAAGGCTGGTCGCCAGTGCCGGTCGCGAGTGCCGCTCTCGAATGCCGGTCGCAAGGGCCGGTCCTGAGTACCGGTCGCGAGGGCCCGTCGCAAGGGGGCCGGGGCGGGCCGGTGGCCGGCGTGGCTAGGGCCCGGAGGTGAGGCGCGAAGAGGCCCCGTCACTCCGGGCCGGACGCCGATGGCGGCGGACCAGGGCGAGCAGGGTGGCGCCGCTCAGATAGGTGAGGAGCACGCCCCACGGCAGCCCGGTGGGCCCGTGATCCGACGGGCCGGCCAGGGCGACCCCGAGAAGACCCGACACCACGGCGGCGGCCCCTGCCACGGTGAGCGTGGTGGCCCACGCCCCGCCGGCCGGCTCCGCCCTCGCGGGACGGCTCGCGCGGCGCTCGAAGCGCCCGAAGGCGGCCACCAGGACGGCGAGGATCACCGCCAGGCAGGCCAGCCAGGGCAGTCGCAGGAGCAGCCAGAGCGGCGAGCCCGGCGCGGCGGCGGGCATCAGCCCGGTGCCGTACAGGAGCACGACGGCGGCCACGACGGCGGTCATGTGCCAGAGGAACAGCGTCATGATCACCGAGTTGACGGCGACGACGGCCGTCCACGGGCCGGGGCGGCGCAGCCACCGGTTGCCCAGGTCGCGCAGCGCCAGCGCGATGCCCGTCTGCGTGACGGCGAGGGCGAGCAGGGCCAGCGTCGGCGGCGCGGTGTTCTGCACGCGCTCCCCGGTGACCCCCACCATGCTGACCGGGTAGGGGCCGGCCACGGTGAGCAGCACCAGCGCGGCCAGCCCGGCGGCGGCCAGCGGCAGCGCGACGCGCCGACGGGACGGCAGCCGCCCGTCCTGCACGGCGAACCCGAGCTGGTGCACCGCGAGCCAGGCCATCAGGTAGTTCGCCGGCCCGACATAGGGGACGCCGAAGCCGAGCCGGGCCACGTCGTCCGCCCCGACCAGGACGGTCAGGGCGACGGGCACCGCCAGGCCCGCCCGCCGGTGCAAGGCGTGCGTGAGCGGGGTCAGGAAGACCACGGCGATGTAGGCCACCAGGAACCACAGCGGGATCGAGGCGAGCCACACCGCCGTGCCGACCGTCGCCGGCGCGGCGCCGAGGGACCGGGCCGCGAAGGCCGTCGCCGCCAGCCCGCACAGCAGGACCGTCGTCGGCTGGACGAGCCGGGCCGCCCGGCCCAGCGCCCAGCCGGTGCCGTCGCCGCCCCGCGCGAGGTGGGAGGTCAGCGACGCCGCGTTCGCGAACCCGCCGACCAGGAAGAACAACGGCATGACCTGGAAGATCCACGTCAGCGGGTGCGTCCACGGCACCAGCTCCAGGACGCTGCGGCCCGTCAGCCCCGACCCGTTCCGGGTCACGTACACGACCAGCCAGTGCCCGAAGACCACGGCCGCGATGGCGACGGCGCGGATCAGGTCGACATGCCGGTCACGCCCCGCCGGCGTCAGCTCGGCCGCCCGCCGCATCTCCTGGACCACCCGCCGGACCATCGTCACCGGTCTCTCCCTCCGCCGAGCCGATGCCAGGGTCCCTTCCCGCGCCGCTCGCCGCCGGACCCTCGGCTCCGCGGCTTTCCGGCCGCGGAGCCCCCGCCGGCGCCGGGCCGTGCCTCAGAGGTAGGTCAGCTCCAGGGAGTCGCGGTTGGAGCCCCAGGTCAGGTCCAGGGTCCAGCAGCCCGCCGACGGGACGTCGACGATGGACGGGTAGATCTCGCCCGGCCCCGAGTCGGCGGGCTGGCTCGACCGGACGACGGGTTCGGCGGTGCCCTTCGGATGGGCGGCGATCTCCAGCGGGGCGCCGTCGCGAGGCTGCCGGACGTACCAGAGGATCTTGTTCGCCGGGTCGGTGGGATGCCCGGCCCGCAGCCGGCCGGCGAAGAGGTAGCCGAGCACGTCGCCGCGCACGCCGGTCCTGACGGGGAGCCCGGTCGGGGCGTTGACGCTCGCCCACGCGGGGATCGGCGCGTGCGTCCCGGCCGGGCCCGTGCTCTGGTCCTGGCAGACCGGCCGCTCGCGCGCGGCCTGAGCGCCGCCGCGGCCGCCGCCGCAACCCGCCGCCGCCAGGGCCGCGACCAGCATCATGATGAACATCGAACGTGGTGACATGCCTTGAGTACTCGCCCGCCGCCGCCGAGGTTCCGCGCCGCCGAGGTTCCGCGCCGGCGGCGAGACCGGCCGGACGCCGTGGACCGGGAGCCGGCGACTAGGAGCCGGAGCGGGACGGTCGTGAGCCGCCCCCGGCGGCGAGTTCGCGGAGGGCGCGCACAGCGGCCTCCGAGGGGCTGCCCGGCTCGGGCTGGCCGACGACGATCTGCTGGGCGGGGCTCTCGTCGATGGTGAGGGTCCGCCAGCGGAGCACCAGCTCGCCCACGCGGCGATGGCGGATCCGCAGGGAGACGCGGTCCCGTGCCCGCACGTCATGGCGCGGCCAGATGCGGCGGAAGTCCGCGCTCGCCTCCAGGAGCTCCTCGACGAGTTCCCGCACCCGCGGGTCGTCCAGGCCGGTGCCCACCGCGGCCCGCAGGTGGGCCACGTGGGACCACGCCTCCTGCTCCCACTGCACGTAGAAGTCGTGGGCGTCGGGGTCGAGGAAGATCAGCCGAATGAGGTTGCCCGCGTGGCTCAGCCCGTCGAAGAACGCCGCGGCCGGCGGGTTGACGGCCAGTACGTCCATCCGCCGGTTCCACACGAACGCCGGCGCCGGCAGGCCGTCCATGAGCCGCTGCACCTCGGGGTCCACCTGGTCGCCCGACTCCGGGCCCGTGCGCTCGGACGCCATGTGGCGGGCCAGGTCGTACAGGTACCCGGTGGCGTGCCCGTCCAGCTGGAGCACCTGTGCCAGCGCGCCGACCACATGGTCGGAGGGATGCCATACCTTGCCCTGTTCCAGCCGGGTGTAGTAGTCGGGGCTGATGCCGGCGAGCGCGGCCACCTCCTCGCGGCGAAGGCCCGACGTCCGGCGACGGCCGGTGGACGGCATGCCCACCTGGTCGAGGGTCACGACGTGGCGCCGGGCGCGCAGGAAGTCACCTAGGGGGTTGGTCATGCCGGTCAGGCTAGGAAATCGCGCTTCAACGGCATGCAAACCACGGAGAAGGGGAGCTTCACATCGAAAGTGATTCTCCACAAGGCGCCGCGGCCGAGCCTGCCGGTCGTACGGCCGTTCGAACGTGCGGTCGGTTCCCGAGCCCGGCCCGGTCAACCGCAGGGAGGTCGTCGGCCGTCATTCGCCGGCGCGCGGTGGGGGAGCCGGGGCGAAAGAACGCCCCGTGACCCGTGTGGCCGGTGGTGCGGGCACGAGGACAGGCCGGCATGGTGGAGCCTTTGACGGTTCGGGGTCGCCGGCCGGGGTGGCGGGGAGGGCGCCCGGTGATAATAAGAGGGACGATGCGCGCGGGGCCCCGGCCACGAAGATCGCGCGCACGACGCAGTTGATTGAGCGAGGGCATGCTCGAGCGGCCCTCTCATAGGGGCTGTCGCCGCGGGACTCCGCGTGGGACGAGGCGCCCGCTGACGCGCGAGGCCGTGACGGACACGGCCGGCGGACACGCGGGCCGTCGAGGGACGAGGCCCGTGAAAGCGCGGGCCGGGAGCGGCGCCCGCCGCCGCGTCGCCGGTGCGAAGGGCCGGCGACCCCCTGCTCGTGGCGAGCCAGCCGTCATCGCCGGCTCATGACCAGGCCGCCGGATCCCGCGTCCGCCGGATCGCCGGACCAGCGCGAGATCGCCGGGCGGCCGTGATCACCGACAACGTTCTGCCGATCTCCCATGTCGCCGTCAGGCGCAAGGTCCTGGCCACCGTCCAGTACCCGCCCTTCGCGGGTGGCCGGTGCCCGGTGACCGCCTTCAAGAGAGCGTAAAAGGGGACAGACCCATGAACACTCGTCTACTCGTCCTTCCGCTAGCAACGGCACTGTCGTTCACGGCCGCCTACGTCGCCGGAGCCGGCGCCACCACGAGCGGACGCGACGCCGGCGTCGGCACGCTGACGCCGGGAGCGGTGCGGACGCCCGCGCCGGTCTCTCCCACCTCGACCTTCTCCAGCCCCGGGGAGTCGCCGCCGGCGGGGTCGCCGGTGCCCTCGGAGTCGCTGTCGCCGTCCGGGTCGCCGACGGACATGTCTCCCTCGCCGACCGGAGCGGTCGCGTCCCCGTCCGGGCCGGGCTGCGCCGCACTGCCGGCCTCGGGTCCCGGCAGCCCGGCCCAGCTCGCCACCGAGCCGCTGGGCACCGCCCTGTCCCACGTCCCGGACCTGTCCACGCTGGCCGACGCCGCCAAGAAGGCGGGTGTGGTCGAGACGCTCAACTCGGCGAAGGACATCACGGTCTTCGCGCCCACCGACTCCGCGTTCAACAAGGTGCCGCAGGACCAGCTGAGCCGGATCGTCAACGACAAGCAGAAGCTGACCCGGCTGCTCACCTACCACGTCGTCCAGGGACGCAAGATCCCCGCCGACCTCGAGAAGGGTGAGCTCACGACCCTTGAGGGCGGCAAGATCGGCGTCCGCAAGGAAGGCGAGACCATCAGGGTCAACGCCGCCCGGGTGACCTGCGGCCCCCTCCAGACCCGCAACGCCACGGTCTACATCGTCGACTCGGTGCTCAAGCCCGGCGGATGACGGCCGGACGCGAGGCGGGCGATGGGGCGCGAACCCCGCGGGTGACGGGCCGGAGCCCGCCGGCCTGACGGGCCGATCGCGCGAGCGCGGGCACCGGCCCGGCCACGACGGCCGGGACCGGTGCCCGTCCTCGTGTGCCCGCGCTCGCGCCCAGGCGTGACGCGCGGCCGTGCCCGCGCCCAGGCGTGACGCGCGGCCGTGAAGCCGGTGGGCGATGTGCGGCCGCGGACGGGGAACGGCGGTCGGTCAGGCTTCCGGCCGGCGGTCGGGGAGGCTCCTGCCGGAGGGGGGCGGAGGGTGATGCCGAACGGCACGCGGAGGCTCCCCTCGGGGTCTCCGCTGGTGTGGGTGGTGACGAAGCCGGACCCGGACCGCTGGTGACGGCGGGACGCGAGGTCCGCAGGACCCCGGTGACCTCGACCGCCCCGGCGCGGTACACGCAGACGGCGAAGCCGCCGAACAGGTACGGCATTCCCTGCACGGTGAGCCGGAGCGTCAGCGGCTGCCGGCCGCCGTCGCCGCCCGGCTCGACGAGCTTCTTGGAGACCCCGGGCGCGGGGCGCCCGGCCCCGCGCGGGCGGCGGCAGACAGCAGCGCGAGGGATGGCGCACAACCCCGGCGAAGGCGCTGGGGAACGCCTTGGGAAACGTGTCGCGGATGGCTCAGCCCTTGCGTGCCTCGACGATGGAGGAGAGCCGCATGCCCACGCGCCCTTGTCTCCTCCGCAAAGGCGGGTGCGTTTCCTCGGCCGGAACGACTGCGTGGAGCGGCTACGCGAGAGCGCCGGACCAGGCGTGGACCCCCATGTATGACGCCGCCGCCCGGAACGCCGTCACCCGTCCTGCCCACCGCCGGAACGAGGGCGGCGGGCAGGACGGGCGCCGGAAGGCGTGTTCCAGCGGCTTCAGCCGGTGGACGGCGGCTTGACCGGGGGCTGTCCGCCCGGGTGGACGAGAGTGTTCTGGAACGAGGTGATCAGCCACTCGCGGGCGTACTTGACCGCGACGCTGGTGTTGATCGAGACGGTGTCGGGACGGCAGGCCTTCTCGCCGCCGTACAGCACGCAGCCTTTGCGGACGATGACGGCGGTCGTCGGGGACACGAAGCGCACGTGCTCCTCCAGTTCGAGCAGGCGGGTGTTCTTCAGGCTCCTGTCGAAGTGGCGCTGGATGGCCTTGGCGATGCCCTGGCGGCCGTGCATGTGCTCGCCGAGGATGTTGACCAGGTCCCCGTCGGGGGCGTAGGCCGCGGCGTACGCCCGGCTGTCCCCGCGCTCCCAGGCGCGCGCCTGCTCGCGGCGCATCCGCGTGAAGACGGCCAGGTCGGCGGCGTGGGCCCGCCCGGCGGCGAAGACGGGTGCCCTGGTGCCCGCGGCGGAGGCGGAGCCGGAGGCCGTGGTGGCGCCGGAGGCCGGGGCGGCGCCGATCGATGCGATGCCGAGTCCGGCAGCAAGAGCCAGGCGGATCGTGGTCCGCCCGTGTCGATGAATGCCCATCGTGTGCTCCCGTCCGAGTCGATCTGCAGCAAACGTATCCGCGTGTCGTCCGATCGACGGTGAAGGACCGTCACGTGTCCCGGCAGACGCCCGTGAAATGCGCGCATGCGGCGGACACGACGGTGAAACTGCCGAGGGGTCTCACACCACCTGATCCGCCGGGAGAAAAAACGGCGGCAGGCGTTTCGGCGCGAGGTGTGCGAGCGTTCCGACTTCTTCCGGTGGCACGCCGTGCACGAAACGTGCCTTCTTCTGCGTCCCCGGCATTTCGGGGAACCTCGGTAGAAGTGTTCCCCGAAATGCCGGGATTAGTACCTTTTGGGCGAGGGTGGTCAGGCGGCGGGCGAGGTGAGCAGGCGGTCCAGGACGCGGACGCCGAACTCCAGCCCGGCCACCGGCACCCGCTCGTCCACGCCGTGGAACATGCCGAAGTAGTCCAGCCCCGGGTCCAGCATCAGCGGCGCGAAGCCGTACCCCCTGATGCCGATCTTGGCGAACGACTTGGCGTCGGTGCCCCCGGTCATGACGTACGGCACCGGCCGCCCGGCCGGGTCCTCGGCCAGCAGGGCGGCGCACAGCTCGTCGAACAGGCCTTCGGTGGGGGAGGCCACGCCGTCGTTGAAGCTCACGAACTCCCGGGTGATCTTGGGGCCGAGCAGCCTGTCGACCGTCTCGAGGAACTCGTCGCGGAACCCGGGCAGGAACCGGCCGTCCACGTGCGCCTCGGCCGTCCCCGGGATCACGTTCACCTTGTAGCCGGCGTCCAGCATGGTCGGGTTCGCCGAGTTGCGGATCACGCCCTTGAACAGGGTGCCGGCCTTGCCGAGCCGTTCGGCCTCCTCGTCCAGTCGGTCGAGGTCGACGCTCGTCCCGAGCGCCTTGCCGAGGTCGTCGATGAGGGCGGCGACGGCGGGGGTGAGCCGTACGGGCCAGCGGTGGTCGGCGAGGCGGGCCAGCGCCCGGCACAGCTCGGCCACCGGGTTGTCGGCCGGAGGCTTGGAGCCGTGGCCGGCCACGCCGTGCGCGGTGACCTTCATCCACGCCGTGCCGCGCTCGCCGACCGCCACCGGGTAGACGCGCCCGCCGTGGGGACCGGTCACGCTGAAGCCGCCGGACTCGCTGATGGCCTCGGTGCAGCCCTCGAACAGGTCGCGGTGCCGGGTGACGGCGTACCCGGCGCCGTACTCGCCGGTCGCCTCCTCGTCGGCCAGGAACGCCAGCACGATGTCGCGCCGGGGCCGCACGCCGCGCCTGGCCCACTCGCGCACCAGGGCCAGCGTCATCGACAGCGTGCCCTTCATGTCGACCGCGCCGCGCCCGTTGACGCACCCGTCGGCGATCTCGCCGGAGAACGGGTGCGTCTTCCACTCGGCCGGGTCGGCCGGGACGACGTCCAGGTGCCCGTGGATCAGCAGCGCCTCGGGGCTGTCGCCGGGGATGCGCGCCACGACGCTGGTGCGCCGGGGGGCGGACTCGAACACCGTGGGCTCGATGCCGGCGTCGGACAGCAGCCCGGCGACGTACTCGGCGGCCAGGCGCTCGCCGGAGCCGTCCGGCGTGCCGTCATTGGTGGTGTCGATCCTGAGCAGGTCGGAGCAGATGCCCGCGACGCCCGTCACGCCGTGGCCGCTCGCCTGCCGCGTCCCGCTCGCCTCGGTGGTCCTGGTCGTGTCGGCCTCGGTCACGTTCTTCCTTTCAGCGCCAGCGGCGGCACCTCTGGGGTGGGGAAGCCGAAGATGAGCCCGTAGAACGCCAGCTCGGCCTCCAGCGCCGCGATGATCGTCTCTTCCCGCCGCCAGCCGTGCTGTTCCCCGGGGAAGGTCAGATACGCCCACCGGCCGCCGTGCTCGTCGAGCGCGGCGATGAAGCGCTCGGCCTGGCCCGGGTCGACGATGGCGTCCTCCAGGCCGTGCATCAGCAGCGCGGGCCCGGACGCCCGGCCGGCGTGCAGGGTCGGGGAGCGGTCCAGATAGCGCTGCCGCGTCTCGGGCAGCGGGCCGATGAGCCCGTCGAGGTAGCGGGACTCGAAGTCGTGGGTCTCCCTCGCCCAGCCCTCGGGGTCGGTGATCGCGTAGTGGGCCACCGCGCCGCGGAAGACGTCGCTGTGCACGAGCGCGGCGACCGACGTCCAGCCGCCGGCGCTGCCGCCGCGGATGGCGACACGCTCCGGGTCGGCGAGCCCGGCGCCGATCAGGCCGCGGGCGACGGTCTCGCTGTCCCGCACGTCCACGATGCCCCAGTTGTGGCGCAGCCGCTCGCGGTAGGCCCTGCCGTACCCGGTGGAGCCGCCGTAGTTCACCTCGGCGACGCCGATGCCCCTGCTGGTGAAGTAGGCGATCTCCAGGTCGAACACCATCGGGCTCGACCCGGTGGGACCGCCGTGGACGAACATCACGTACGGGGAGGGGCTGCCGTCCACGGCGCCCGCCGGCGGGTACACGTGGGCGTGCACGCCGTCGAACACCATCGCGCGCGGCGTGGGCAGCACCGCGGGGTCGGGAAGCTCCCTGGGGCGCGACAGCACCTCGTGGCCGCCGGTCGAAAGGTCCACGCGGACCACCTCGTACGGCTTGTGCGGCGACCCGCCGACGGCGGCGACGGCGCCGCCGCCGGGGGAGACCGACAGGGCCGGGGCCCAGTAGGTGTAGGAGCCGCCGACGTCGGTGATCTCGCCGGTGGCCGGGTCCAGCACGCCGAGCCGCTTGCCGTCGGCCGTGCCGTGCACGGTGACGAGGCGGTCGCCGGCGAGCGCGAACCACTGGTAGCCGAGCTTCCAGGCCGCGTCGCCGAACTCCTCGGGCAGCGGGGCGAGGTTGCGCGGCGGCGTGCCGTCGAGCGTGACGAGGTGCAGGTTCCACCAGCCGGACGGGTCGGTCACGGCGTACAGGGCGCCGTCGTCGCGCCATTCCGCCTGCGCCACCGCCTCCTGCGGTCCTCCGGCGACGACGCGGTGCGGCCCGGCGGTGCCGTCCTCGCGCAGCGTGGCCACGCACAGCGAGGCGCCGTCCCACGGCATGGCGGGGTGGTCGTAGCCGATCCAGGCGATCTGGCCGCCGCCGGGGGAGACGCGGGGGTTGAAGATGAAGTGCTGGGCCTTGACCACCACGCGCGCCGGCCCGCCGTCCAGCGGCACGGCGACCAGGTCGCGTTCGTCCTCGGTCTCGCGCACGCACCACACCTCGTCGCCGTGCAGGACGAGGTCGGCGTAGCGGGAGACGCCCGCGGGGGTGATGGGCAGGGGCTCGGCGCCCGGCCGCAGGACGTACAGCCGCTGGTCGTGCCAGTTGGTGAAGACCAGGCCGCCGCCCGGCAGGGGCCGCCATGAGCGGCCGCCGTACTCGATCACCCGGTTGCGGGCGTTCCAGCCCGGCGGCAGGACGTCGTGGACCGCTCCGCCGGGGGTGCGCCGCACGACGCAGCGCCGCCCGCCCTCCGCCGGGCGCGGCTCGTCCCACCAGACCTCCTCACCGGCGCTGGTTGGCACGATCTCCACCCAGAACGGGCGGTCGTCCACACGTGCGACGTCAACGGCAGTGATAGGAGATCGGATCACCAGTTGCCCTCTGAGGATGGGAGTGGGATGTCGTGCGGGTGGATGACATGGACGATTCCCCCGCTGCTGGTGCTGCGTAACCAGACGTTCTCGAACGCGGCCCGCGGATAGACTCTCTTGACCGTGTCGTCGGAGGCGCCCGCCGGATCATTGGCGACGACGTCACCGCCGGCGGTGAACCCGGTGACGACCATCAGGTGGCCGCGCGTCGAGTAGCCCGAGCCCGGCAGCTCGTGCTCCTTGAACGACTGCGAGGTGATCAGCGGGATGCCGGCCGTGATGAAGCGTTCGGCCTCGGCGAGCGAGCGCAGGCGGGTGACGAACCCGCTCAGCCCGTACCGCCCGGCGTAGGCGACGCTGAACGGCCAGTTGCCGGTGCCCTGGTAGCTGTGGTCGTACATGTCGCGCGCCGCGTGGTCCACGGCGGGACACGGGTCGGCCGGGTCGACGAACAGCAGGTCGCCGGGGCCGGGCCCGCGTCCCCAGTATTGCAGCACCATCGTCGTCGAGGCAGGGCTGCACCAGGCCTCGCCTCCGCCTCCCCATTCGGGGTAGTGGCCGGCGTGGGTGCGCTGCGAGCGCGGCGGCACGTCCAGCTCGACGCCGGCGGCCTCGCCGGGCCGGCTGACCGGGACCCCGGCGCGCGTGGGCAGCGCCGAGGCCATCACCCCGACCGACCGGACGGCCGCCCCCGGGCCGTGCAGCGTGAGCCGCAGGCGGTAGGCCGAGACGGGGCGCCGGGCGACGAAGGTGTCGACGGCGACGTCGCCGTCCTCGTCGCCCTGGCCGGGCCGCGAGGTGCGGTGGATGTCGCCGTTCCCCTCGGCCCAGTTGCCCATGTCGTACCACTTGGTCAGGCCGCCGGTGATCGTGCGCGCCCGCAGTTCGACGCGCAGCCACGAGCCCGGCGGCGCGGCGGCCGTCCACGAGGGGACCAGCTCGGTCGCGGGGAAGCCGATCTCACGCTCTTCGGAGGTCCAGCGGGTGTACGGCCAGGTGGTGGTCTCACCGCCGAACGGGTCGAGGTAGGAGGTGACGCCGCTCTCGGAGGGGGCCACGGCGGCCCAGCGGTGGAAGGCGACGGGGCTCGCGTCGGCGGACGAGTTGACCACCCTGCGATTGTGGTTTCGCCCTCAGTGCGGCGCATCGGATGGTTTACGTATTCGTCACACGGCCCTGACCGTGAACCGGCGGCGGCTTTGCCGCCCGCCATCCTCAATACCGGAATATAGCCCTCATTCGGCCGGGTGATGGGGGTGGTCCGCGGCCGCGCGGTGGCATCGACCCTCGTCCCGCCGGGTACGTCAGACGCATGCGCGATCTTGCGGACGTGCGGGTCTTCGTCTACCAGTGGTTCGCCGAGAGGGGGGAGCCCCCGAGTCCCGAGGACGTGGCCGACGGGTTCGGGCTGGACACGGCCGCGGCGCTGGAAGCACTGAGAGCGCTGCACGACGCCCACCTGCTCGTGCTGGACGCCGGCAGGCGCGAGATCCTCATGGCCCACCCGTGGTCGGCGCGGTCCCTCGGTTTCGTCGTCACCGACGAGCGGGTGAGGTGGTGGGGCGGCTGCGCCTGGGACTCCTTCGCCATCCCGGCGCTGGTCGGCCGTCCCTGCCTGGTGGCGACGCACTGCCCGGGCTGCGGCAGGGCGCTGGCCTTGGACGTGCGCCCGGACGAGCATCCGCCCGCCGGCCTGGTCGCGCACTTCCTGGTCCCCATCCCGCGCATGTGGGACGACGTGATGTACACCTGCGCGCACCAGTCGCTGTTCTGCTCGGAGGAGCACGTCGGCCGGTGGCTGCGCCAGAGCCGGAGCCCGCGCGGCGCGATCCTCGACATGCGGACGCTGTGGCTGCTGGCCACCCGCTGGTACGCCGGCCGCTTCACCAGGGAGTACCGCCGGCGCACCCCCGACGAGGCGCGAGCCCTGTTCCATGAGCTCGGCCTCGTCGGCCCGTTCTGGGGCGACGCCTGAACCCGCCGCGGCCGCCGGGCGGTCAGAGGTACAGGCCGGTCGAGTCGGCCGGCGGGGCGGGCAGGGCGGTCGCGCGGCCGGAGCGCAGGGCGAACAGCTCGGCCAGGGTGGCGCCCGACGGAGACACCCCTTCGGAGGCGCCGAGCCACGCGGCGGCCTCCTCGGCCGACAGGCGGCCGGCCTCCACCTGCGACAGGCAGCGTCCCGGGCGCACGACCGCCGGGTGCAGCCGTGCCAGGTCCTCGTTGGTGGTCACCGCGACCAGGACGTCCCTGCCCTGGCCGAGCAGCCCGTCGGTGAGGTTGAGCAGCCGCGACAGCCCCTGCCCTGTGGCCTCCTTCGCCTCCGCGCGGATCAGTTCGTCGCAGTCCTCCAGCACCAGCAGCCGCCAGCGGTGGTCGTCGTCGTCGGTGTCGTACCCGACGGCGACCTCCATGAGGTAGCCGGGATCGGCGAACAGCCGCTCGGGGTCGAGCACGCAGTCCACCTGGCACCAGTCGGCCCACTCTCTGGCCAGCGCGCGCAGGGCCGTGGTCTTGCCGGTGCCCGGCGGCCCCTGCAGGAGGATGAGCCGCCCGTTGGTCTCCGACGGTGTGACCGCCATCAGGCGTCCCAGCGCCTCGCCGGCGACGCGGGAGTAGTTGCCGCGGATCGACGGCCAGCGCGGCGCGGTGATCGGGCGCTGCGTGCGGCGCGGGCCGTGGGCCCCCACCCACCAGAAGCCCATCTCCACGTGGTCGGCGTCCTGCGGCGGCGGCTCGACGGCGTCGAGGGTCGCCTCCTCCAGCACCGAGCGCGCCAGCTCGTCGCTGACGGCGGTGACGGTGAGCACGGCGGTGCGGTTGCGGAACCGCACGACCCGCAGGGTCCAGCCGTCCCCGCACGCGAGCCGCGAGTCGCGGCCGTCCTGCTCCTTGGCGGCGCGGGTCAGCCGGGCGCGGGCCGGCATGAGCGGGGCGTCGGGACGCACCCTTTCCAGGTTCGCGGTGCGCGCCCACGGCTGGTTCCCCGTGGCGAACGGGGACAGCGCGAGCGCGTCGATGACGTCGACGGGCGAGTCGCCGTCGTCAAGCCACACCTTCATCGGCAGGGCCTCGGCGGCGGGGAAACGGACCTCCTCCACAACGGACATATATTCATGTTCCGGCCTGGCGAGGGCAGAGTCCATGGATTTTCCCGAAGGTTCGCCCGAAACCTGCGACTTCCTATGCGTGATTGGCAAATCACCCCATGTGGTGATGTGTAGCTCGTTAGGGTTGCCATACGGATTCAATGCACTGGGAACCACTAAGAGCGGGTTTGACGTCTCTACGGGTGGACAGTGGGCCCTGAGTCCGCAAACGCGTTCGTATCCCCAGGAGAAGTCAGTGGCAATCGACCTCGTGTCGCGCGAAGCCTGGGGTGCCCGCGCCCCGCGCGGCTCCTACTCGACGGTGACCGAGAACCGAGGCGTCAAGGTGCACTACACCGGCGGCCGGGTCGACCCCGCGATCGTGAATGATCACGCCAAGTGCGTCGCCCTCGTCAGGTCCATCCAGAACTTCCACATGGACGGCAACGGCTGGCTCGATATCGGATACTCGATGGTGGCCTGTCCCCACCGCAAGGTCTTCGTCGGGCGCGGCCCTCACCACCTGCCCGCCGCCAACGGCGCCGGCCTGAACAGCGACCACTACGCCGTCCTCGGCCTGGTCGGCGACAGCGGCCTGGTGCAGCCTCCGGACGCCCTGCTCGAAGGCGTCGTGGACGCCATCGAGTACCTGCGTGAGAAGGGCAGGGCCGGCACCGAGATCAAGGGCCACCGCGACGGCTACTCCACCGACTGCCCCGGCGAGCCGCTGTACGCGTGGGTGCGCAAGGGGGCGCCGCGCCCCGGCGGCGGCGGGACCGGCCCGGGCACCCCGCCGGAGGAGCACCCGCAGTGGCCGGGCAGGCTGCTCAAGTACCCGCCGGTCATGCGCGGCGACGACGTGCGCACCTGGCAGGCCCAGATGGACAAGCGCGGCTTCGCCATCGACGTGGACGGCGCCTACGGCCCGGGGTCCAAGCAGGTCTGCCGCGACTTCCAGGAGCAGCAGAAGCTGGACGTCGACGGCATCGTCGGCAAGAAGACCTGGGACGAAGCCTTCGAGGCCCCGATCACCTGAGCGGGCCTGAGCGGTGCCGCGGCGGCCGGGCGGCCGCCGGAGGGCGCCCGATCGGCGGCTGACCGCCGCCTGATCGGCCGCTGATCGCCCGGTGACGCCCGGCCGTGGTACTCCTGGCACGCCACCGCCTACGATCCATGTCATGACCGTCCAGCATGAGGAGTTCCGGCCGGGGGCCGGTTTCCCGCCCGGCACGCGCGAAGAGTGGCGGCGGGCGGCCGTCGACGTGCTGCGCAAGTCCGGCGCCGACGTCGGCTCCCCCGAAGAGGCGCTGGCGCACACGACCTACGACGGCGTGACGCTCCGGCCGCTGTACGACGCCTCCGACCTGCCCGCCGACCCCGGGCTCCCCGGGTTCGCGCCCTTCACCCGGGGCACGCGCGCCGTCGGCGGAGCGCTGACCGGCTGGGACGTCCGCCAGCGCCACGCCCACCCCGACCCCGCCGTCACCCGCGAGGCCGTCCTCGCCGACCTGGAGAACGGCGTCACCTCGCTGTGGCTCGTCCTCGGCGACGGCGGCATGGACCCCTCCGCGCTGCCCCGGGTGCTGGACGGGGTCTACCTCGACCTCGCCCCCGTCGTCCTGGAGGCCGGCGCGGCCACGCCGCAGGCCGCCGAGGCCTACCTGCGCCTGGCCGGCGAGCGCGGAACCGCCCCGGCGGGCGGCAACCTCGGCGCCGACCCGATCGGCCTGCGCGCGAGGACGGGGACGCCTGCGCCGCTCTCGGAGGCCGTCGCGCTGGCTCTGCGCACCAAGGGGACGCCCTCCCTGCGGGCGATCACCGTCGACGCCACCCCCTACCACGACGCCGGCGGCTCCGACGCCGAGGAGCTCGGCTGCTCCCTGGCCACCGGAGTCGCCTACCTGCGGGCCCTCACCGACGGCGGCCTGACCCTGGAGGAGGCGCTCGGGCAGATCGAGTTCCGCTACGCCGCCACCGCCGACCAGTTCCTCACGATCGCCAAGTTCCGCGCCGCGCGCACGCTCTGGGCCCGCGTCGCCGAGGCCTGCGGCGCGCCGGCCCTCGGGGGCCAGCTCCAGCACGCGGTCACCTCCTCGGCGATGATGACCGCCCGCGACCCGTGGGTGAACATGCTCCGCACGACCCTCGCCTGCTTCGGCGCCGGCGTCGGCGGCGCGGACGCCGTCACCGTCCAGCCCTTCGACGCCCGCCTCGGGCTGCCCGACGCCTTCTCCCGGCGCATCGCCCGCAACACCCAGTCCCTGCTGTTCGAGGAGGCCAACGTCGCCAGGGTCGCCGACCCGGCCGGCGGCTCCTGGTACGCCGAGCGGCTCACCGCCGACCTGGCGGGCAAGGCGTGGGAGTGGTTCCAGCAGATCGAGCGGGCCGGAGGCGCCGAGGCGGCGCTCGAACGGCTCATCCCCGAGCGCCTGGACGCCACCCGCGCCCGCCGCGCGCGCGACATCGCCCGCCGCGTGCGGCCGATCACCGGCGTCAGCGAGTTCCCCCAGCTGGACGAACGGCGCCCCGTCCGCGAGCCGGCGCCCGAGCCGGCCGGCGGCGGGCTGCCCCGCGTCCACTACGCGCAGGACTTCGAGGCCCTGCGCGACCGCGCCGACCGCGCCCCCGAACGGCCCCGGGTCTTCCTCGCCGCCATCGGCCCGGCGGCCGCGCACACCGCGCGGGCCTCCTTCGCCGCCAACCTGTTCCAGGCGGGCGGCATCGCCACCGTCACCGGCGGCGCGAGCACCGACCCGGCGGCGATCGCCGAGGCGTTCGCGCGCAGCGGCGCCGCCGTCGCCTGCCTGTGCTCCAGCGACAAGCTCTACGCCGAGCACGCGGAGCCGGTCGCCGCCGCGCTGGCGGCGGCGGGGGCGGGCAAGGTGTGGCTGGCGGGGAAGGGCCACTATGAGGGTGTGGACGCCGTCCTGCACGCCGGCTGCGACGCGCTGGACGTCCTCCGCACCACCTTCGACGACCTGGGGGTTGCCCCGTGATTCCCGACTTCGCACAGGTGCCGCTGACCGCGCCCGCGGCCGCGCCGCCCGGGCCCGGCGCCCCGCGGGACGACGTGGCGCGTGACGACGTGGCGCGTGACGACGTGGCGCGTGACGACGTGGCGCGTTGGGCCAAGGCCGTGCGCGAGCAGGTCGGCAAGGACCCCGCCGACCTGGTGTGGGACACCCCCGAGGGCATCGGAGTCAAGCCGCTCTACACCGCCGCCGACCTCGAGGGCCTGGACTTCCTGTCCACCTACCCCGGCACGGCGCCGTACCTGCGGGGCCCCTACCCGACGATGTACGTCAACCAGCCGTGGACGATCAGGCAGTACGCCGGGTTCTCCACCGCCGAGCAGTCCAACGCCTTCTACCGGCGCAACCTGGCCGCCGGCCAGAAGGGCCTGTCGGTCGCCTTCGACCTGGCCACCCACCGCGGCTACGACTCCGACCACCCCCGCGTGGGCGGCGACGTCGGCATGGCAGGCGTCGCCATCGACTCGATCTACGACATGCGGCAGCTGTTCGACGGCATCCCGCTCGACCGCATGAGCGTGTCCATGACCATGAACGGCGCGGTGCTTCCGGTGCTCGCGCTCTACATCGTCGCCGCCGAGGAGCAGGGAGTGGCCCCCGAGCGGCTCGCCGGGACCATCCAGAACGACATCCTCAAAGAGTTCATGGTCCGCAACACCTACATCTACCCGCCCGGGCCGTCGATGCGGATCATCTCCGACATCTTCGCCTACACCTCCCAGCGGATGCCGAAGTTCAACTCCATCTCGATCTCCGGTTACCACATCCAGGAGGCCGGGGCCACCTGTGACCTCGAGCTGGCCTACACCCTCGCCGACGGCGTCGAGTACCTCCGTGCGGGAGTGAAGGCCGGGATGGACGTCGACGCGTTCGCGCCGCGCCTGTCGTTCTTCTGGTGCATCGGCATGAACTTCTTCATGGAGGTCGCCAAGCTGCGCGCCGCCCGGCTGCTGTGGGCCGGCCTGGTCAAGGGCTTCGGCGCGCGGAACCCCAAGTCGCTGTCGCTGCGCACCCACTCCCAGACCTCCGGCTGGTCGCTGACCGCCCAGGACGTCTTCAACAACGTCGCGCGCACCTGCGTGGAGGCCATGGCGGCCACCCAGGGCCACACCCAGTCCCTGCACACCAACGCCCTGGACGAGGCGCTGGCCCTGCCCACCGACTTCTCGGCGCGCATCGCCCGCAACACCCAGCTGCTGCTCCAGCAGGAGTCCGGCACCTGCCAGGTGATCGACCCGTGGGGCGGCAGCGCGTACGTCGAGCGGCTCACCTACGAGCTGGCCCGCGCCGCCTCCGGGCACATCCAGGAGGTCGAGCGGGCGGGCGGCATGGCGGAGGCGATCGACGCCGGCCTGCCCAAACTGCGCATCGAGGAGGCCGCCGCCCGCACCCAGGCCCGCATCGACTCCGGGCGGCAGCCGGTGATCGGCGTCAACAAGTACCGCACCGGGTCCGACGAGGACATCGAGGTGCTCAAGGTCGACAACACCGCCGTGCGCGCCCAGCAGCTCGACAAGCTGCGCCGCCTGCGCGAGGAGCGCGACGAGCGGGCCTGCCGCGACGCCCTGGAGGCCCTCACGCGCGGCGCCGCCGGCGAGGAGAACCTGCTCGCCCTCGCCATCGAGGCCGCGCGGGCCAAGGCCACGGTGGGGGAGATCTCCGACGCCCTGGAGAAGGTCTTCGGGCGGCACGCCGGGCAGATCCGTACCATCTCAGGGGTGTACCGCGAAGAGGCGGGCGACGCCGCCGGCATCGAGAAGGCGCGGGCGGCCTGCGCCGCGTTCGAGCGCGAGGAGGGCCGCCGGCCGCGCATCCTGGTCGCCAAGATCGGCCAGGACGGGCACGACCGCGGCCAGAAGGTCATCGCCACCGCCTTCGCCGACCTCGGCTTCGACGTCGACGTGGGCCCGCTCTTCCAGACCCCCGCCGAGGTCGCACGCCAGGCCGTCGAGGCGGACGTGCACGTCGTGGGCGTCTCCTCGCTCGCGGCCGGCCACCTGGCGCTGGTGCCCGAGCTGCGCGAGCACCTCGCCGCCCTCGGCCGCGACGACATCATGATCGTCGTGGGCGGGGTGATCCCTCCCGGCGACTTCCCCGCGCTGCGCGAGGCCGGGGCGAGCGCGATCTTCGGGCCCGGCACGGTCATCGCCGACGCCGCGATGGACCTGCTGCGCGAGCTGTCCGCGCGGCTGGGCCACGCCATCTGATAGGACCAGAAGGGTCATGCCGTCGCTTGAGGACTACGTCCAGGGCGTCCGCGAGGGCGCCGTCGGGTGGATCGCCCGTGCCATCACCCTCGTCGAGTCCACCCGGGCCGATCACCGGGCGCTCGCCCAGCGGCTCCTCGTCGAGCTGACGCCGCTGTCGGGCAAGGCCAGGCGCGTCGGGGTGACCGGCGTGCCCGGGGTGGGCAAGTCCACCTTCGTCGACGCCCTCGGCGTCCACCTCACCGGGCAGGGGCACCGCGTCGCCGTGCTCGCCGTCGATCCCTCCTCCACCCGCACCGGCGGCAGCATCCTCGGCGACAAGACCCGCATGGCGCGGCTGTCGGCCGACCCGAACGCCTACATCCGGCCCTCGCCCACCTCAGGCACCCTCGGCGGCGTCACCAAGGCCACCCGCGAGGCCATGGTCGTCGTCGAGGCGGCGGGCTTCGACGTGGTGCTGGTGGAGACCGTGGGCGTCGGCCAGTCCGAGACCGCCGTGGCCGAGATGGTGGACACCTTCCTGCTGCTGGCCCTCGCCCGCACCGGCGACCAGCTCCAGGGCATCAAGAAGGGGGTTCTGGAGCTGGCGGACGTCATCGCGGTCAACAAGGCCGACGGCCCGCACGAGATGGACGCCCGCAAGGCCGCCCGCGAGCTGTCCGGCGCGCTGCGGCTGCTGCGCGCGGGCGGCGGCACCTGGAACACGCCGGTGCTGACCTGCAGCGCCCTGGAAGGCACGGGCCTGCCCGAGCTGTGGCGGCAGGTGGTCCGCCACCAGGACCAGATGGAGGCCTCCGGCGAGCTCGCCGCCAGACGCCGCCGCCAGCAGGTCGGCTGGACCTGGACCCTCGTGCGCGACCGCCTGCTCGGCAGGCTCACCGGCGACCCGGCGGTGGCCGCCGTCACCGCCGAGGTCGAGCGGGAGGTCCTCGAGGGCACCCTCACGCCTTCCCTGGCCGCCGATCGCCTGCTGGCCGCCTTCGACCGCCGCACGTGACCGCGCTGGACCGCCCAGAGCACCGGTTCCACTCGGACGGGGCTTCTTCCTCGACGTCCTTGCGGAACGTGCGGCCGTCGCGCGAACGCGTGACGTGCGAACGGATGAGATGAGGAAAAGACGTGACCACTGGTGGCTTCTCGTCGAAACGGCTGGCTCGGGTGCGAGAGCTGCTCGAGCGTCACGTCGACTCCGGCTTCGTCCCGGGTATGGTGGCCGTTCTCGCCCGACACGGCGAGGTGCACATCGAAGCGACGGGCAATCTCGCGTTCGAGGGCGCAGGGTCGAGGACGCCGATGGCAGGCGACACGATCTGCCGCGTGGCCTCGATGACGAAGCCGCTCGTCGCCGCGTGTGCGATGACGCTCGTGGAGGACCGCACCCTCCGCCTCGATGACCCGGTCGACGACCTCCTCCCGGAGCTGGCGGACATGACCGTGCTCGCCGATCCCCGCGGGCCACTGGAAGACACCGTTCCGGCGAAACGCCCGATAACGCTGCGGGACCTGCTGACCTTCACCCTGGGCACCGGCATGGTCCTCGCCGAGCCGGGAACGGTTCCGATCTCGGACGCGCTGAACGCGCTCGGCCATCCGCCGCCGGAGGAGTGGATGCGCCGGCTCGGCACGCTGCCGCTCGTCCACCAGCCAGGTGAGCGCTGGATGTACGAGACCGCCGCCGACGTGACGGGCGTGCTCATCGCCCGGGCCACCGGTATGTCTCTCGGGCATGCCTTGCGCGAGCGGATCTGCGATCCGCTCGGGATGAAGGACACCGCCTTCAGCGTGCGCGGCGAGAGCGTCGGCCGGTTGGCGACGGCGTACGAGCTCGACGCCGCCACCGGTGAGCGGGTCGTGGAAGACGGCCCCGACGGGCGGTGGAGTCGGCCGCCGGCGTTCGAAGGCGGTGGCGGCGGGCTCGTCTCGACCGCCGGCGACTACCTCGCCTTCGCCTCGGCTCTGCTCGCGGGCGGTTCCCACCACGGCGAACGGGTGCTCTCGCGGCCGTCGGTGACGCTGATGACACGAGACCACCTGACCCCGGCGCAGAAGGCGGTCTCCGGGTTCTGGCCGGGGTACTTTGACACCATGGGCTGGGGTTTCGGGATGTCGGTCCGCACCCGCAGCACGCAGCCCGGCCCTTCGGCCGGGAGCTACGGATGGCCGGGCCTCTACGGCACCGCCTGGTACAACGATCCCGCCGAGAACATGACGACGATCTTCATGATGCAGCGGGCGCACGCGGGCGACCAGAGGCTGCCGATGTGGAACGACTTCTGGACCGCTGTCCATCAGGCGATCGACGACTGACCGCGGGGGCCGCGGACCGCCGGGCCGGGTGGCGGCGCCCGCACGCGCCACCCCGGAGACCGGGCCGGTGACCTGCGCATACGGAGGGGCTCTCCCGGCCGCGGGGATGGGACCTGCCCGCGATGACGACCGGCCGCGCTCTCATGCGCGAGTCGCATCCCCGGCACGACTCCTCCTTCGCCGCCCGCGTCGTTCCTCCTCCCAGGGTGTGCCCGCATCTCCCGGCTCCGTTACTTCCGTCGGTACGGCGGTCACTCAGGGTAGAAGAATTTCCTTCCCTGGGGAGTCGTCCGTCGCGCCAAGCGGGTCGAAGATGTCACCATGGCGACACACAGAGTTAACAGGAGGTCGCATGAGCAGTGATCCGCAGCCGCGCCACGCCCGCCCGGCGGCGCCCGGGGAACACTGCCCGCCGGAGGGCGACGACGCCGCCCCCGACGAGGCCCCCCTGCTGTACGTCAGGGTGCTCGGCCTGTGCCGCCTGCTCGGCGAGGAGCGCTTCTTCCGCGCGGCGTTCGGCGACGCGGGGGTGCACCCGCGCGAGGCCGCCGTGAACGAGCGCACCCGCGTCCTCGAACTCGACGTCGAGGAGGTGCTGCGCGCCGCGCTCGGCCCGGGCGCGCCCGCGAACTCCGCCGCCTGCGAGCCTGAGAGGCTCTCCGGGCGCTGAGGCGCCGCCGGGGGCTCCGCGTCCGGCGCCGGGAGGATCGACGGGGCTCACACCGGGTGACTGAGCGTGCCGCGGGTGGGCACTATCGATGGCATGTGGAACGCCAGCGGCAGAGGGACGGGCATCAGGAAACGGCTGGGCGCGCTCGATCGGCGCCTGTTCAGATCGGTCGCCGACGCGCACCTGCCCGGCCTCGACCGCGTCCTGCCGCGCCTGTCGCGCGCGGCGGACAACTCCTTGCTGTGGGCCGCCATCGCGGGCGGCCTCGCGCTGACCGGGCGCAAGCGCATGCGCCGCGCCGCCACGCGGGGGATGCTGGCGATCAGCCTGGCCAGCCCTGTGGTCAACCTGCTCGGCAAGCAGGCGTTCGCCCGGGCCCGGCCGTCCATCGTCGACTTCCCGCTCGCCCGCCTCGGCCGCATCCCCTCCTCGCACTCCTTCCCGTCGGGCCACTCCGCCTCCGCGGCCGCGTTCGCCACCGCCGTGGCGCTGGAGGCGCCCGCGCGGGTCGCCGTGCCGGTCGCCGTCGCCGCGGGCGCGGTGTGCTTCTCCCGCGTCTACACCGGCGTGCACTATCCCGGCGACGTGCTCGCCGGCACGGCGCTCGGCGTGACGGCGGCGCTGATCACCAGGCGCCTGTGGCCGGGCCAGACGGTCATCGGCGATGCCCGCGTCGCCGCCACGGCGCCTCTGCACGACCTCGACCCGGACGGCGAGGGGGTGGTCGCCGTGGTGAACAACGCGGCGGGGCACGACCCGTGGACCGCGGCCGCCGTGCGCAAGGCCCTGCCCGGCGCCGAGGTCATCGAGACCGAACCCGGGGACGACCTGATGCGGTGCCTGAAGGAGGCCGCCAAGCGGGCCCGGGTGCTGGCCGTCGCGGGCGGCGACGGCACGATGAACTGCGGGGCGCAGGCGGCGATGGAGCACGGTGTCCCGCTGCTTCCGGTGCCGGCCGGGACGTTCGACCACTTCGCCCGCACGCTCGGCATCGAGACCATCGAGGAGGCCGCCGACGCCTACCGGTCGGGCCAGGTCGTCGCCGTCGACGTCGGCGAGGTCGCCGGGCGGGTGTTCCTCAACACCGCGAGCATCGGCATCTACCCCTCGGTCGTCGACCTCAGGGAGGACTGGGAGAAGAAGATCGGCAAGTGGCCGGCGCTGGTGCTCGCCATGGCCGGCGTGCTGATGCGCGACCGCAGCCCGCTCGAACTGGTCGTCGACGGCGTCCGCCGCCGGGTGTGGCTGCTGTTCGCCGGCAACTGCGCCTACGAGTCGCGCGGCATCGCGCCGACGCGCAGGGACAGGCTGGAGGACGGCGTGCTGGACATCCGCATGCTGACGGCCGCGGGGCGGTTGCCGCGCCTGCGCGCCATGGTGACCACCGTCGCCGGGGGGCTGGGCCTGTCGCGGCACTACAGCCAGTGGCGGGCCGACACCCTGCGGGTGGCCGCGCCGGGGGACCCGGCCGGCGAGATCAGGCTGGCCCGCGACGGCGAGACGTTCACCGTGCCCGGCCCGGTGACCCTGGGCAAGCGCCCCCGCAGCCTCCTGGTCTTCCGCCCCGGGGCCTGAGCCCCGTTTCGAAATAACCGCGATCAACGACCGGCTCACCAGGCTTTGAACCAGGGCCCAGCCCTCCGGCGGAGGAGCGCCCGGGAGGCGGCTGGTGGCATTCCCGGAGGACATTCACGGCGGTTTCTACCTCCACCGTCCGAGCGCGAGGAATACAGCGGTTCAGGCCTGTCCAGCGCGACGCAGGCCGGTGGCGGGATGGCACGCCCAGGAGGATTGCGGTCAGGGCCGGCTTCAAGTGATCCTTCGGCTCCACGTGGAAGCGGGCCAGGTCGGGCTCGGCCTGGTAGGCCGCCCGCAGGCTGGGCGGGGGTGTGCTGTGGGCCGGCAGTGCACCGGCCATGTCCATGGCTTGCAGGCTGAACAGTGTCGTGTTCTCGCCCAGGGGCCGCTCCATGGGAGCGCGAGCGGCCGATCGGGCCGGCAGGAGCAGGGATCGATCGGACTTCGAGCGTCATAGGTATTCAGAACGCCTGGACGGTGACGTTTCAGAATAGGCTGGACGGGAGCTCTCTGGCGTCAATAAAACCACAATCATCGAGGCAAGAGTTAATAGGTGCTGTTTGTCGTGTACCTTCACCGACAACAATCGATGCGAGCAATGCTCCACAAACCCCTGGAAGGGCGTCTGTCTGTGATGGGGGATATTGCCAATATGGCGAAGAATGCGCGCACGAGGGAGTGAAGGTGGGTAAATTCCGGGAAATCGCCGGGCTCATGTCCGTCGGCAGCCTGATCATCGGTGGTGTCATCGCCCTGGACGCGTCCGTGATGACCACGGTCGCCGGAGCCGCCGCGTACGACGCTCCCGGGCACTCGGTGGTGGACTCGTGGGTCCACCCCTCGTCCGGCGTCGAACGGGCCGCCGGGAAGAGCCGCCGGCACAAGCGGCACAGCCTGTCCGGCCGGTCGGCGGTGGCGCACGCGCTCCGCCTCACACATCCTGGTGACGGCGGGCACGGGCGGAGTGCACGCCGGCACCGGCACCACGGGGGCCACGGTCATCACCACCTGCGGCAGGCCGTCCGTCACATCCGAGTGGTGACCGTCAAGGCGGACAGGGCGCGGCGTCACGACGCCCGGAGCGGAAGCGCGGAACTACGGCGATGGATCGCCGGCGCCGCGCACGGTGACCCCGGGACGAAGGCGCCACGCGGTCCGCAGGCCGGACGAGGGCCGCAGAGCGAGCGGGGCCCCGAGGGACCGGCAGGTCCCGCAGGTCCGGCGGGTCCCGCAGGTCCGGCGGGTCCCGCAGGTCCGGCGGGTCCGGCGGGTCCGGCGGGTCCGGCGGGTCCGGCGGGTCCGGCGGGTCCGGCGGGTCCGGCGGGTCCGGCGGGCGTGCGGGGGGTCGCGGGTCCGCAGGGTCCGGCCGGCGCGCGGGGGCTCGCCGGTCCCCAGGGTCCTGCCGGTGCGCGGGGGCTCGCGGGTCCGCAGGGTCCCGGTGGTACGCGAGGGCCCGCCGGTGCGCAGGGTCTCGCGGGTCCGCGAGGTCCGGTGGGAGCGTTCGGGTACGGGGTCGTCACGGGGACGCCGCTCGCGTGCAACCTCGTCGGCGCCGGCTGCCTCGGCAGCGCAGCGCCGGTCGCGTGCAACCTCGCCGGCGCCGGCTGCCTCGGCAGCGCAGGCTACCTCGCCGGCGCCGGCTACATCGCGGGCGCCAACTGCCTCGCGGGCGCCGACTGCCTCGCCGGCGCCAACTGCCTCGCGGTCGCGGCCTGCCCGGCGGGCGAGAGCGTCTTCGGCGGCGGACACCTCATGCCCCCGCCGGGAGCGCCCGTCTATGCACACGCCAAGCGGATGGGGCCGGCCGGCAACCGGTGAGCGGTGTCCGTTCGCGACGACGGCGGCCTCGCCGCTTTTGTCACGGCCCGCGTCAGCTGCGCCACTGTTCGACCAGGACGCCGGGCCGTCCGCCGGGCCCTGTCTGTCCGGCATCGCCGGGCCGTCCGGCGGGGCGAGCCCGCGGGCAGCGCGCCGGCCGGGCCGACGGCCGGCCGGCGCGCTGCCTCAAGCGTCACCGGGCCACGTGGACATGTGTGCCCGGGCCGCGGCTCAGCTGGAGAAGAGCATGCCGACCCAGCTGCGCTGGTGGTGGCCGTGGCGGCCGTGGTGGGGCGCGCCCCAGGCGGGGGCGCCGTGCACCGGGGGCGGCGGCGAGGCGTACTGCTGCTGGGCCCACTGGCTCTCGACGCGCGCCAGGGTCTCGAGCTCGCCGTAGTCGAGGAAGATGCCGCGGCAGTTGTCACACTGCTCGATGTGGACGCCGTTGCGGTCAAAGGTCCGCATGGAACCGCTGCACTTCGGGCAACGCATGGACTCGATCTCCTTCGGGTGGCCTACAGGCGACACTACTGCGGGGCCCCGGCGCGCGCGATCCTCCCGCAGGAGGAGACGAGGACTTGCTCTACTTCGTCCAGAGGACGGCCCTCAGCGCCCGCCGTGGCCACGGCCGTGGCCGCCAACTGGACCGTCAACGCGCGGGCCGGCACGTCGAGTTCCCGCCACGGATCGGCGGCCGGCACGGCCGATCCGCCCGCGTCGAGGTAGGCCGACAGGAAGCGTTCCCACAGGTCGGGCGAGAGCAGGCCGGTGGCGTACCAGGCCGCGGGACGGGCCAGATCCCACGCCGGGTCGCCGGAGCCCAGGTCGTCCACGTCGATCAGCAGCCACTCGCCCTCGTACCGGATGATCTGCCCCAGATGGAAGTCGCCGTGGGTGAGGCGTCCGGCGACCTGCCCCCGGGGCTGGGCGAAGGGCGGCGCGCCGGCAGGAGGCCCTCCGGCGGGCGGTGCGGTGGCGGGCGGCGCGGTCGCGGAGCCGGGGAGGCCGCGGAAGGCCGCCAGGATGGTCGCCGCGGGGGCGGCGAGCCCACCGTCCAGGCCGTCCAGCCGGGCGACGGCGCGGGCGAGCCGGGCGGCCCCGGCCGGGGGGAGGGCGGGGGCGGGCGGCGCGGCGTGCAGCGGGGCGAGCAGCGCGGCCGCGACGTCCCACGGGGCGCCCACCGGGTCGGCCGGGTCCACCGGCTCCCCCGCGGGCCACACCGTGACCAGGCGCCCGGAAACGAACTCGGGCCGGTCGGCGAGCGGCGGCAGCAGCACTCCGGGAAGCGCCGCGGCGGCCCGCAGGCGCGCGGTCAGAGCCGCCTCGTCGGTCTCCGGCGGATGCGCCTTGACGACCACGTCGCCGGCCCGCACGACCATGACCCTCGTGTCCTTCAGCACCGTCGCCCCGGCCCCTCCGCCGCGCGCGCGGGCGAAGCGCGCCAGCCGCCCGGCGAGGCCGGGGGGCGTGACGGCGGAGCCGTCCCGGACGGCGTCCGCCGCCTCGTCCTCACGCCGCACGGTCATCGGTCCCCGTCGCCCCATCCCCGCCGTGTACGGTCACCGGACCAATGTACGGGCGCGCCCGTAAGGTGAGGTCATGAGGATCGGCTTCGGAGTACCCGTCTCAGGCTCATGGGCGACGCCCGCCAACATGCTGCGCGTGGCGCGCCGCGCGGAGGACCTCGGCTACGACTCGCTGTGGACCTTCCAGCGCCTGCTCTACCCGGTCGGCCACACGATGGGGCCGACGTACCGCAGCGTGCTCGATCCCGTCGTCACCCTGGCCTATCTCGCGGGGGTGACCGAGCGCGTCCGGCTCGGGGTGGCGGTGCTGAACATGCCGTTCTTCTCTCCCGCCCTGCTGGCCAAGCAGCTCGCCACGCTGCAGGAGGTGTCGGGCGGGCGGCTGGACGCCGGGCTCGGGCTGGGCTGGCTGCCCGAGGAGTTCGTCGCCTCGGGGGCGCCGCTCGCCGGCCGCGGACGCCGCGCCGTGGAGTTCCTGCAGGTGCTGCGGCGCTTCTGGAACGACGACATCGTGTCCCACAAGGGGGAGTTCTACGAGGTCGCGCCCTCCCACATGGACCCGCGGCCGGTTCCGCCGCCTCCGGTGCTGCTGGGGGGCACGGCCGAGGTGGCGCTGCGCAGGGCGGGCGAGCTGGCGGACGGCTGGATCAGCTCCAGCCGGACGGACCTTTCGGCGATCAGCGACCAGATCTACATCGTAAAGGACGCCGCCCGGGCCGCCGGGCGTGACCCCGAGGCGCTGCGGTTCATCTGCCGGGGCGTCACCAAACTGCGCGAGGCCGGGCAGCCCGGCCGCGCGCCGCTGACCGGGTCGCCGCAGGAGATCAGGGCCGACGTCGAGGCGCTGGCCGCCGCCGGCGTCACCGAGGTCTTCCACGACCTCAACTTCGACCCCGAGATCGGCTCGCCGGACGCCGACCCCGTGACCTCGATGCGCCGCGCAGAGGAGGCCCTTTCAGCCCTGGCCCCCGGCGCCTGAACCGACTCGCGGGGGGACGCGCACGTCTGCGCCCCCGTCTGCGCCGGCACCGGGCCGGCGCGGACGCCACGTCGCCGATCCGGCCGGCGGACATGATCATCCACGGGCGGGCGAAGGTACGCCGCCCGGGGGGACGAAGCTCGCGGGCGCGGAACATCCACTCCGCACCTGTCATCCTGGAGGAGTACGCACATGAGACGCCCGAACGCGGGGGAACGGTGAACGAGCGCAAGCCGATCGAATGCTGGCTGTCGGACATGGACGGCGTCCTCGTCCACGAAGGCAGCCCCGTGCCCGGGGCCGACGAGTTCATCCGCAAGCTGCGCGACTCGGGCAAGCGGTTCCTCGTGCTGACCAACAACTCGATCTACACTCCGCGCGACCTGTCGGTGCGGCTGCGCGGGGTCGGGCTGGAGGTGCCGCCCGAGTCGATCTGGACCTCGGCGCTGGCGACGGCCCGGTTCCTGGACGACCAGCGGCCCGGCGGGTCGGCGTACGTGATCGGCGAGGCGGGCCTGACCACGGCCCTGCACGAGGTCGGGTACATCCTGACCGACACCTCCCCCGACTACGTGGTGCTGGGCGAGACCCGCACCTACAGCTTCACGGCGATCACCAGGGCCATCCGGCTGGTCGAGGCGGGCAGCCGTTTCATCGCCACCAACCCCGACGCCGTGGGCCCCTCCAACGAGGGCTCGCTGCCGGCGTGCGGGGCGGTGGCCGCGATGATCACCAAGGCGACCGGCGTCGAGCCGTACTTCGTGGGCAAGCCGAACCCCATGATGATGCGCAGCGCTCTCAACGCCATCGACGGGCACAGCGAGAGCACCGCCATGATCGGCGATCGCATGGACACCGACATCGTGTCCGGCATGGAGGCCGGGCTGCACACCATCCTCGTGCTCACCGGAGTGACCGCCAAGGACCAGATCGACCGCTACCCGTTCCGGCCCTCGCTCGTGGTGAACTCGGTGGCCGACCTCGTCGCCCTGGTGGATTCCCCGTACGTGGTGGAATGACTGTCACGTCCTGTCAGGATCGCCGGGGAGGATGACGGCATGACCGACGTTTATCTGGAGATCGGCCCCAAGAAGGTCTTCGCCTGCGCATTCGACTGGCCGGGGTGGTGCCGCGTCGCCAAGGGCGAGGAGAACGCCCTGGCGGCGCTGGCCGAGTACGCCCCGCGTTACCGGACGATCGCCGAGCGGGCCGGACTGCCGTTCGACCCGGGCGCCTTCACCGTCGTCGAGCGGACGCCCGGCGGCTCGACGACCGACTTCGGCGCCCCCGAGGCCATCCCCGAGATCGACGCGCGGCCGGTCGACGCAGAGACGGCCGAGCGCGACACCGCGCTGCTGCGGGCCGCTTGGGAGGTGTTCGCCGAGGTCGCCGCCGTCACGCCCGAAGAACTGCGCAAAGGCCCCCGCGGCGGCGGGCGCGACCGCGACAAGATGGTCGCGCACGTGGTGGAGGCCGAACGGTCCTACGCCCGCAAGATCGGCGTGCGGCACAAGCCGTTCCCCATGGAAGACCTCGCGGCGCTGGAGGCGATGCGCGACGACATCGCCGAGGTGCTGTCGAAGCCGTCGGACGGCTCTGCCCTGGTCGCGCGCGGCTGGCCCGCCCGCTACGCCGCGCGGCGCATCGCCTGGCACGTGATCGACCACATCTGGGAGATGGAGGATCGCCGCACCTGACGCCTCCGCGCGCCGTCCACGACAGGACGGCGCGTCGCGGACGGCGCGGGCGGGTGGGCGTGAAGCGGGCCGGCCGGTCAGCGGTCGTCGGTGCGGCGCAGGCGTTTGATGTCGGAGCGGTGCTTCTTGGCCGTGAGCCGCCGCTGGACGGCGCCGCGGGAGGGCTTGGTGGCCCGGCGCTTGGCCGGCGGGGGAGCGACGGCCTGCTCGAGCAGGCGGGCCAGGCGCACCATGGCGGCCTCGCGGTTGCGCAGCTGCGAGCGGTACTCCGAGGCGATGACGGTGACGACGCCGTCGACCAGGCGGGAGGCCAGCCGCTCGAGCGCGCGCGCCTTGAGCGGCGACGGCAGGGCCTCGGTGGCGCCGAGGTCGAAGCTCAGCTCGACCCGGCTGTCGGTGGTGTTGACTCCCTGGCCGCCCGGCCCGGACGAACGCGAGAAACGCCACGAGAGCTCGGCCTCCGGGATGACGACCGAGCCGCGGACGACAAGAGGACCGGGCATTGCTCCAGCGTAGCCGCCCACCCCCGCCGCGGATCAACTGATTTGTCCGCCCCTTTCCGCCAGGTCAGTGTCTTGTCACGTGGCGGGAGTCCCTTGCGAAGATCGCGGGGCTGGAGCACAGTGTCCCTGTACTCCGGGCCGGCCCGATCCGGCCCTTTTCCAGGGGCCGGCGTCGCATCGCCGGGCCGAATGCGTCACGACGTGGGGAGCCGTGCGGTGGCGAGCATCGTGGGGGTTCACGGCATCGGCAAATACCGCTACTTCGTGGACGCCGGCTCGGCGCGAGGGGCCGCCGACACCATGCGGGCCAAGTGGAACCGCTACCTGCACCATGGCCTGTCGGGCGGCGCGCCGTACGCGGGGCAGGCCTACGTCAGCGAGGTCGCCTACTACGCCCACCTGCTGCGCGAGGAGAAGCCCCCCGCGACCAAGCGCGACCTGCGCAAGATGGACCCCGCCTCCCAGCTCGTGCTCGCCGGATGGATGGAGCAGATGGGCGGGGTGGGGGCCAGAGCGGGCGAGACGCTCACCGGGCTGATCCACCGGTTCGCCGAGTGGCTGCTCATGAGGCTCGGGCCGAAGGCCAAGGACTTCGCCGAGGACTTCTGCCCCGAGGTCGCGGCCTACCTCGCCGGCGCGGACGCGGCGGCCCGGGTTCGGTCGCGCGACGCCGTGGCCGACACGATCCGCCGCAACCGGCCCAGGGTGCTCATCGCCCACTCGCTGGGCAGTGTGGTCGCCTACGAGGCGATGTGCGCCTACCCCGACCTGTCGGTCGAGCTGTTCGTCACCCTCGGCAGCCCGCTCGCGATGCGCAACGTCGTCTTCGAACGGCTGCAGCCGTTGCCCGCGGCCGGGCGCGGCGTGTGCCCGCCCGGCGTCGGCCGGTGGGTCAACATCGCCGACAAGGACGACATCGCCGCCATCCCGGGGCAGCTGAAGAAGTTCTTCGACGGCGTCAGCCGCGACGAGACCGTCAACATCAACTGGGCCGACTTCCACACGGTGCGGAACTACCTTGCCTGCGGCGCCGTCAACGAGCACGTGCGCCCCTTCCTCGCGTCCTGATTTGGGTAGGATCGCGATCATGCAATGGGTGCTGTTCGACTACGGAGAAGTGCTGTGCCACGCGCAGCCGGCGGCCGACCGCGAGCAGATGGTGCGGGTCGCGGGCATCGACGCCGACCGCTTCTGGCGGGGCTACTGGGAGCACAGGCTTGAGTTCGACAGGGGCACCCTGACGCCGGGCGCGTACTGGTCGGAGGTGCTGGACCGCCGCGCCCGCGACGCCGAGGTCGAGCGGCTGGTGGAGCTGGACGTCCAGAGCTGGACCCATGTCAACGACGACGCCGTGGCGGTCCTGACCGAGTTCCACGAGGCCGGCAGGCCCGTGGCGCTGCTGTCGAACGCCCCGGCGTGCGTGGCCGAGGGCATCGAACGGCTGCCGTTCATCGCCACCATGGAGGCCCGCTTCTACAGCGGCCACATGGGCGTGGTGAAGCCGGACGCCGAGATCTACCTCAGGGTCGCGGCGGCGCTCGACGTCCGCCCGCAGGACGTGGTCTTCGTGGACGACCGGCTGGTGAACGTCAACGGGGCCGAGTCGGCGGGCATGACCGCCGTCCACTTCCACGACGCCGAGACGCTGCGCGCCGATCTGAAGCTGGCGCTCGCCACGCCGGGCGAGGCGCCCTGACCCGCCCGCTTCGCCTGACCGGAATGTCCTGACAGGGTGCCTCGCCCGGGCGAGGCACCCTGAGCCGTGGCACGCCGCCGCGTGCCATCTGCCGCCATTTCACGCTCCGACCTGCCCTCGAAGTATCGGACGATCCGTAAAAGGGAATACGGATGACATCCGAATAAGGGAGTGTGAAGATGCATGTCAGCGGCATAATCAGCGCGATCGTCGTCGGCTTGGTGATAGGCGCGCTCGCGCGGCTCCTCATCCCCGGGCGGCAGAACATCCCGATCTGGCTGACCATCGTCATCGGCATCGTCGCGGCCCTCATCGGCACCGCCATCGCCGGCGCCCTCGGGGTCGCCACCACCAGAGGCATCGACTGGATAGAGCTGATCTTGCAGATCATCCTCGCCATCATCGGCGTCCTGCTCGCCAGCGCCCTGTACGGCAGGCGCAGAGTGACCTGATCCGCCGGGCTCCCCCCGGCCCGCCGCCGGACGCGGAGACTTCGCCTGGAATGCCGGTACCGGTCGCCTCGGCGTCGACCGGCGTTCAATCACGGTGGGTAACCCACCCGCCTGGCCCGGAGGTGTTCACGCGGCCGACACCGGACACTCGCCCGCAGGTCAGCCGGGCCGTCTGCACTTACAACCGTGGAGCATACCCCGTCACGCAGAGCGTTCCTGATCGCCGCCGCCGCAGGAGCCGGCGGACTGCTGTCGCCGGCGTCCGCCGGTGCGGAAAGTACCGCGACCGCGCGCGCCGGCCGTACCGCCCGGGACCCGTTCACGCTGGGCATCGCCTCCGGCGACCCCGCGGCCGACGGATTCGTGCTGTGGACCCGTCTCGCGCCCGACCCCCTCACCCCCGACGGCCACGGCGGCATGCCGGCCCGCGACGTCGAGGTCGGCTGGCAGGTGGCCACCGACGAGCGTTTCCGCGAGGTGGTGCGCACAGGGTCGGCCCTCGCCCGTCCCGGCTCGGCCCACTCGGTGCACGTGGAGCTGCAAGGGCTGCGGCCGGGGCGGGAGTACTTCTACCGCTTCCGCGCGGGCGGGCACCTGTCGGAGGTGGGGCGCACCCTCACCACCCCGGCCCCCGGCACCGCGGAGTCGTCCTTCACCTTCGCGGCGGTCTCCTGCGCGCAGTACGAGCACGGCTACTACACCGCCTACCGGCGGATGGCCGAGCAGCACCCGGACCTGGTCGTCCACCTCGGCGACTACATCTACGAGTACTCCGGCGGCGTCTACACCGCGGCGCAGGGCAACGTGCGCGAGCACGCCGGCGGCAAGCTGCAGACGCTGGCCGACTACCGGCTGCGGCACGCCCAGTACAAGACCGACCCCGACCTGCGGCTCGCCCACCGCAACAGCCCGTGGCTGGTCATCTTCGACGACCACGAGGTGGAGAACAACTGGGCCGGCGACAACCCGGGCACGCTCGTCCCCGACTTCGCCACCCGCAAGGCGGCCGGCTTCCAGGCGTACTACGAGAACATGCCGCTGCGCCGGTCGGCGGTGGTCCGCGGCCCGCACCTCAAGATCAATCGCAGGGTGTCGTGGGGGTCCCTGGCGACCTTCCACCTGCTCGACAGCCGCCAGTTCCGCGACGACCAGCCCTGCGACGACGGCATGCGCTCCGGCTGCGACGAGCGCCTCGGGCAGGAACGGGTCATGCTCGGGGACGAGCAGATGAAGTGGCTGGCCGGCGGGCTGCGGTCGGCTCCGGCCGCGTGGAACCTCGTCGCCCAGCAGGTCATCGTCGGCCAGCGCGACTACCACCTCGGCCCCGGCCGGGAGCTCAACGTGGACGCCTGGGACGGCTACCCGGCCGAACGCGACCGGCTGCTGCGCACCCTGGCCGGCGCGGCGACCGGCAACCCGGTCGTGCTCACCGGCGACGCCCACGTCGCCTCGGCCTCCGACCTGCTGGCCGACTTCGACGACCCGGACGCCGAGCGGGTGGGCGTGGAGCTGGTGGCCACCTCCATCTCCAGCGACGGCGACGGCTACCGCGACGCCGCCAGGGACGCCGCGCTGCTGGAGGAGAACCCGCACCTGAAGTTCGTCAACGAGCGCCGCGGCTACATCATGTGCCAGGCCACGCCGCAGGAGCTCAAGGCGGACTTCCGCACGCTGGACTACATCAGCCGCAAGGGCGCGCCGGCCAGGACGGCCGCCACCTTCACCATCCCCGCCGGCGAGCGCGCCCTCACCTGAGCGCCGCGGGGGACGAAGCACAGGTCGCCGAACGGCTCGGCGTCAGCCGCGCGGATGGGTCTTTCCAATGGGTCTTTCCAAGGGAGGGGCCGTCACCGCGGTCATCGACCGGCTGGAGAAGGCCGGGTTCGCCCGCCGCCGCCGCGACGCCTCCGATCGGCGACATGTCATCGTCGAACTCGACCGTGAGGGCGCCTACACCGGCTTCCGCCAGATCTTCGAGCGCTTCAGCGAGGCGTACACCGCGCTGATCGAGAAGTACGACGACGCCCGGCTCGCGCTTCTGCTCGACTTCGCGAACGGCGCGAGCGAGATCGTCTACAGCGAAACGATGAAGATCAGAAACCCCTGACTCGTGGTCGCGCCTTCCGCTTGGCACCAGGGGTCGAACGCCGGAGCGGCCTGGCGGACCCCGGACCTGTGAGACCGGGGCGCCGGCTGGAGCGGCGGGGGTCAGGGGGCGACGGTGTAGCCGAACAGGCCCGTGCGGCCCCCGGTGAGGGAGCGGGCGGAGCCGGTGCGCAGGCCGGTGTAGGAGCCCTTGCGGGCGGCCGAGGGGATGAGGGTGACGCGCCCGGCGCCCGGCGAGCCGACGGCCAGGCCGGAAGCGGTGATCGCCACCGACGAGCCGTAGAGGTCGCCGGGCCGCCCCGTCCTGCCCTTGACGATCACCGCGTGCTTCGCCGTGAGCCCGCCGGTGCGGGTGCCGGGGAGCACCAGGACGCGGTTGCCGCCGGGCAGGCCGATCGCCAGCTCGGCGTCGCCGTCGCCGTTCAGGTCCCCGGCGGCGAGCGCCGAGCCGAGCCGGTCGGTGTTCAGGCTCTCGCCGCGGATGCCCTTGGTCTTGCGCGACCAGAACTCGCCGCCGATCGCGGTCAGCCCCCGCCGGGTGCCGTGCAGCACGTGCACGCCTCCGTTGCCGTACATCGGCCCGTCCTGGAAGACGTCGAGGCCCTCCCCGGGGACGCCGACGGCGAGGTCGTCGCGGCCGTCGCGGTCGAAGTCGCCGGCCGCGAGCGCCCCGCCGAAGTAGTCCCACTTCTCGGCCTCGCCCGGCACTCCGGGGCTGTTCTGGGTGTACAGGCCGGCCTGCCGGGCGCGCAGGTCCACGACGGTGACCGATCCGCCGCCCGAGGTGGCAGGGCCGACCGTGTCGCCCGGCGCTCCGACGGCCAGCTCGGCCCTGCCGTCGCCGTCGAAGTCGCCCACCGCGACGGCGGCGCCGAACTGGTCGCCTTCGATGTGCTCCTGCGCGACCCATGACGTGGCCTGGGTGACGAGGGCGCCCTTGGCCTTCGGGCCGCGTCCCTTGAGGCCGAAGACGCCCACGCCGCCGCCCTCGGACAGGCCCGGGATGCCGACGACCAGCTCGTCGTCCCCGTCGCCGTCCAGGTCGCCCGCGGCCAGCGCGGCGCCGAACCTGTCGGTGTCGCGCGGGCGGCCGAGGCGGGTCACGTCCAGCGTCACGGCCGGCCGCGGGCCGCCGGACGTGCCGTACAGCACGTGGACCACGCCGTTGCCGTCGGCGCCGTCGGGCACCGGGGTGCCGGCGAACTCCTCCGAGACGCCGATCGCCAGGTCGGGGCACCCGTCGCCGTCGAAGTCGCCGGAGACCATCGCCGATCCGAACGAGTCGCCGCGTTCCGGGCCGCCGGGGATGCCGTGCGCGCCCTGGGAGAGGACGGCGGTCTTCTTCGCGCCGCGGAACAGCGTGACCGTGCCCGCCCGGCCCTGCCCGTCCACGGTGTCGTACGGCGCCGCCACGGCCAGGTCGGCGCCGGCGCCGCACGCCGCGCCGAGCGCGCGGGACGAGACGGCGCGGGACGGCACTGCGCGGGACGACGCCGCGCGGGACGACGCCGCGCGGGACGACGCCGCGCGGGACGACGCCGCGCGGGACGGCATCGCGCGGGACGACGTGCCGGGCGTCAGGGCGCGGGCCGGCGCGCCGGCGGCCACGGCCTCCGCGCGGCCGGCAGGGGCGGCCAGAGCCTGGGCGGCGGGCTGGTGGAGGAGGGGGACGACCACGACGGTCGCGGCGGTGATCAGGCGAAACGCGCGCGAGGCACTCATGCTCCGGATGGTCCCCGCCGGCCAGGACATCCGCCCTACCGCAGCGTGAAGTCCCCGCGTCGGTCGTCTGAACGGCGTGTCCACTGATCCACACGGCCATTGTCAGAGCGGCCGGGAACGTCTCCACCCGATCGTCGCGATGTTCGCCGGGATGTCATGCCACGGAGCCGGGACCGGCTCCGTGGCTTCCACCTTCAGGCCCGTCCGTCACGCTCGCTCGCCGCCGGCGACCGGTCCGCCTCGGCCCCCGTCAGGGGGACCCGGCGGCGGGGCGGGGAGGGCGAAGGCCACGGCCTTGCCCGCCCCGCCGCCGGCGGACACCGTCGTCGGGTAGGCGTAGCAGTGCCCGCGGGACAGCCGGTGGGCCAGCAGCAGCCCCCGGCCGCTCTCGGCGAACGGCGCCAGGTCGCAGGCCTCCAGGCCGGAGGGCTCCTCGTCCTGCGCGGGGGCCTGCCCGGCGTCCGGATCGGTCTCCTGCAGGCGGGCCAGTATCGCCGAGACCAGGCCGAGGTCACGCCCGCCGTCCACCATCTCGCACCACATCGGGATGCCGCTCAGGCAGTGGACGCGCAGCTCGTACGGCCCGCGCGCGTGCGTCTCGGAGTTGGCGGCGAGCTCCGCCACGATGATCTCGGCGTCGCCGATGTCGTCGTCGCCCGCTCCCGCGGTGGCCAGGGCCTCCCGTACCGCCGCGCGGGCGCCGCGCGAGGCGGAACCCGGCCGCAGCGTCGTGACCAGGACCCGGAAGGCGTCTTCGACCGGAAGGGGAGCGCGTGGGCGCTCGCCCGGCCGCCGCTCCCGCGACAGGACTCCGGTGCGGTGGTGGACCTCCTGCGGCACGGGCTGCTCGGCGCGCATGAGCTGATCACTCCTTGGCATGTCGACCGTTGAGCCGGCGGAGGGAGCGCGCGGTGATCCCTCCCGGAACTGGCCTCCATGGTGAGGGAGGCGCGGGAGCGGTGGTGAGCCGCCTCACCGATACGCATCCCCGCTCTGCCGCGATCGTCCGAGCCGATCAGCCCGGGCGATCGGTCCGGCCGTTATCCCCTCGTGACCCGCCGTCACCTGGTTACCTGAGAATCCCAGCGCAGTTCACCGTGGAAGGTCTGCATGAACGTCACTCATGCGAGGGAGCAGGCGATCAGCTTCGCCGTCTGGGAGAGACCCCAGATGCGCCAGGCTCTGGCGGCGCGCGACATCGCGACCGTCTATCTGCTGCTCCAGCGCGTCGGAATCTCCCAGCGGCGCATCGCCGCGCTGACCGGGCAGTCGCAGTCGGAGATCTCCGAGATCCTCAACGGACGCCAGGTCATGGCCTACGACGTGCTGGTCCGCATCGCCGACGGGCTCGGCGTCCCGCGCGGCTACATGGGCCTGGCCTACGACGAGACCACGCAGGGGGGCGCCGACCCGGCGCTCGCCTGCCACGAGGACGACCTGGACGAGGACGAGCAGGTCCGCAGGCTGCTGGCCCACGCCGCGCAGGTCACCATCGGCGCCGTCGCCGTCGTCGCCGACGACTGGCGCCGGCCGCTGGCCCGCGCCGACACCCCCGTGCCAGCGAAGATCGGGGACGCCGAGGTGGAGCAGGTGGAGACCGTCACCGAGTCGCTGCGCACGCTCGACTACCGCTACGGCGGGGGCGTCTGCCGGGACGCGGTCCTCGCACAGCTCAGCTGGTCGCAGCATCTGCTGCGGGCCACCTGCTCAGAGCGGGTCGGGCGCCGCCTGCACCGCGCGCTCGCCGACCAGCACAACCTCGCCGGGTGGACCTCCTTCGACGTCGGGCTGCACGGCCCGGCCAGGCGCCACCTGTCCCGTGCGCTCGAGCAGGCCAAGTACGCCGGAGACCCGTCGCTGGCGGCGAACATTTTGTACCGCCTGGGGCGGGTCCATCTGCATCTCGGGCGGGTCGAGGACGCATTACGGTTCTTCCAGCTCGGCCAGATCTGCGCCCAGGACGCCAGCTGCGAGCTGACCGTCGCCATGCTCTGCGCCAACGAGGCGTGGGCGTACGCGCTGCTGGGCGACGAGAAGCTCGCCATGAAGTCCATCAGCCGGGCGAGCGACGAGTTCGACCGGGCCCACCGCGAGGCGGTGCCCGGCTGGGTGCGGTTCTTCACCGAGGTCGACCTGCAGGCGGCCAGCGGCATGACCCACGCGGGCCTGGCCGAGCTCGACCGCCGGCACCTGCCTCTGGCGGCCGAGCTGCTGGCCGGCAGCGTGCGAAGGCGCGAGGCCGACATGGCGCGCAGCAAGGTGTTCGAGCTGATCGGCCTGGCCACCGTCCGGCTGCTGCTCGGCGAGGTCGACGACGGCGTGGCCGACGGTCATGAGGCCGTCACCCTGGTCACCCAGATCAGGTCCGTGCGGACGATCGACCGCCTCGCGCCGCTGGAGGCCGCGGCGGCGGGGCGGCCGAACAGCGCGGACGCCCGCGAGCTGCGCCGGCGCATCGCGGAGCTGCGGGCCGTATGAGCGTCACCACCATCGGCCCGTCCGGCGGGCTCACCCGGGACAACCTCCACTTCCTGCTGGGCGCCCTGTGCGCCGAGACGGGCCTGGACCCCACGGGCGCCGAGCTGATCAAGTTCACCAACAACGCCGTCTTCCGGCTGCGCACGGCCCCGGTCGTGGTGCGCATCGCCGGGTCCACCGCCGCGCGCGACCGGGCCTCGCTGGTCGTGCGGGTCGCCCGCTGGCTGCAGGGCCACGACTTCCCCGCGGTGCGCCTGCTGCCGGGGTTCGAGCAGCCCTTCCTGCTGCACGGTCAGATGATCACGCTGTGGAAGGAGGTCCCCTGCACCGGCCGCCGGCCGGACGGCGCCGACCTCGCCGTCCTGCTCAGGCGCCTGCACCGCCTGCCCGGCGCTCCGGACGAGCTGCCGCCGTGGCGGCCGATGCGCGAGGTCCGCCAGCGGCTGGACGAGCCAGAGGAACTGGGCGCCGCCGACCACGCCTTCCTGCTGCGCGAGTGCGACGAGGTGGAGGAACGGCTCGCGGGCCTGCGGTTCGCGCTGCCACCCGGCGTCATCCACGGGGACGCCTTCCTCGGCAACGTCATCGCGGGCCCGCGCGGTCCGGTGCTGTGCGACTTCGACGGCACCGGCGTCGGCCCGCGCGAGTGGGACCTGGCCCCGGTGGCGGTCGGCCGGCTGCGGCTGGACTACGCCACCGACGACCACGCCATGCTGGCCGAGCACTACGGCGTCGACGTCACCGAGTGGGAGGGCTTCCCGGTGCTGCGCCGCCTGCGCGAGCTCAAACTGGTCACCAGCGTTCTGCCCATCCTGCGCAGCAACCCTTCGATCCGCGCCCAGTGGGAGCACCGCATGCGCACCTTCCGCGCCCGCGACCTGACCACGAGGTGGCAGCCCTATCGCTGACGCGGGGACGATCCCGGCGCGGCGGCGGCGCCGCCGCGGGCGTGCCAGGATAGGACCGTGACAACGGCGGTGGACACGGGCATCGACCTGGCGGACCTCGCGTTCTGGCGCCGGCCGCCGCACGAGCGCGAGCGCGACTTCGCGCGGCTGCGGAGCCTGCCGCACCCGGTGTTCTTCCCCGAGCGCCGGGTGCCCCTGCTGCGCTCGGGGAAGGGGTTCCACGCCCTGGTGCGGCATGCCGAGGTGGTGGAGGCCAGCCGCAACGCCAAGGTGTTCTCCAGCGAGCCGGCCGTGACCAACCCCGAGCCGCCCGGCTGGGTCAAGCACGTCTTCGGCGACTCGATGGTCAACCTCGACGACCCGCGCCACGCCCGCCTGCGCCGCATCGTGTCGCGCGCGTTCTCGCCGAAGATGCTGAGCGGCCTGAACGACGGCATCGCCAAGGTCGCCGAGCGCATCGTCGACGACGTCGTCAAGGAGGGCCCGCGCGACTTCGTCTCGCAGGTCGCCGCCCGGCTGCCCATCCACGTCATCTGCGAGATGATGGGCATCCCCGACGGCATCCGGGCGAAGGTTCACGAGCACGTGGACGTCTCCACGGCCTACACCGGCGTCCGCATGAGCCTGCCCCGCACGGTCGCCATGGCCGGGCGCAACATGGCGGCGCTGTTCGCCCTGCAGCGCATGGTGATCAACCTCGGGCGTGAGCGCGAGCGCGAACCGTCGGACGACCTGGTGTCGGCGCTGGTCAACGCCAACGTCGACGGCGAGCGGCTGAGCCCGAAGGAGCTCGGCTCGTTCTTCACGCTCCTGCTCGTCGCCGGCAACGAGACCGCGCGCAACACCATGGCCCACGGCGTCAAGCTGCTCACCGACAACCCTGGCGAGCGAGAGCGGCTCGTCGGCGACTTCGACGGCCACATCGGCGGCGCCATCGAAGAGACCGTCCGCCATGTCTCGCCCATCATGCAGTTCAGGCGCACGGTCACCGAGGAGTACGAGATGCGCGGGGTGCGGTTCGCCCCGGGCGACAAGGTGGTGCTGTTCTACGGCTCCGCCAACCGTGACGAGGAGGTCTTCCAGGACCCCGGCCGGTACGACATCACCCGCAAGCCGAACCCGCACGTCGGCTTCGGCGGCCCGGGCCCGCACTTCTGCCTCGGCGCCAACCTCGCCCGCCAGGAAATCAAGATCATGTATCGCGAGCTGTTCACCCGGCTGCCCGGCATCCGCGCCGTGGGGGAGCCCGAGTTGTTGCTGTCCAACTTCGACAACAGCGTCCGCTCCCAGGGGTTCGCCTTCTGACACCGGCGACGCGGGTGAGGCCTTCCGGCGAGATCCGGCCGCCTTCCGGCTGACGTCGGGTCTCCGTCGCGATCGGCCGTCACCGCCTGCCCGCACGCGGGGCGCGCCCGGCCGCGGGATGCGGCCGGGCGCGCGTGGAGCCGTCGAAGCGAGGATCAGTTGGCGAGGCGGCAGCCGTCGGTCGTCTTGCCGTTGTTGCAGTGGTTGAGCTGGAGACTGTCCAGCACGTAGGCGAAGTTCTGGCCGGAGGGACTGACCACCGACACTTGAACGGTGGCCGCTCCGCTCGGCGCGACGGCCGAGTACGAGTACTCCTGCCAGCCGGTCGACAGCGCCGAGATCGGGCCGTTGTCGGCCGAGATCAGCGCGTTGGAGGAGTTGTACCAGGACAGCCGCAGTCGCACGTTGCCGGACGTGCCGGTGGTCATCTTGGCGAAGAACTTGTAGCGCTGCCCGGCGGTGATCGCCGGCTTGCGGGTCACCGACACCGACCCCTCGGCGTACGACTGGACGTTCATGGTCAGCGACCGCCGCCCGTCGTAGTACCGCGCGGAGACCTGGCCGTCGGAGCCCGGCGGGGTGACCTGGAACCAGCCCCCGCCCGAGACGCTGAAGCCCGAGGGCGTCGAGTAGGGCGCCTGCGCCTCGATGGTGCGCTCCTGCGCGGTCAGCAGGTCGTTGCTGTAGCCGACGTCGCAACAGGTCGCCGTCGTGAAGTACGGCCAGGCGGCCACGTTGGCCTTGCGGGTGTCGGGATAGTTGCCCTGGTAGAAGGTGGCCGTGGTCTCACTGGGGTCGTAGTAGTTGTTGAAGTCGTGGTCCAGCACCCAGTCGTAGTAGGGGTTGGACATGACGTCGGGGTAGCTCAGGATCTCCGAGCCCTCGGTGACCTTGGGGTGGTCGACGTAGAAGCCGTCCGCGGCCAGGTGGGTCAGCTCGTGCAGCATGGTGCCGCTGGCCCAGGCGTCGGCGGTCGCCGCGCAGGCGGGTTCGCACCAGGCGGTCGCCGTGCCGTTGAAGTCCTCGAACACCACGTACTTGCGGTTGTCGACGTCGTAGCCGGCGTCCGCCAGATCGTGGGTGATGGTCTGGATCGGGGTCTCGCCGCCGATGACGCCGGACTCGATCTTCTCCGGCACGACCAGGGCGTGCGCGTAGCCGGCGTAGGTGCTCGTGCTGTATCCGGTCCTGCAGCTCAGGTTGATGTGCTGGTCGTAGTTCGTGGACTCGTCGAGAGACCAGTCCATCCGGTCGACGATCTTGGCGATCTTCTCGACCTGCTGCTCGTACCTGTTCCCGATGCCGTCGTGCCAGGCGTAGATGACCTGGACCGCCGGGATGCTCCCACTGGCGTTCTTGGGGTCGGCCAGCGTGGCGGCGCAGCCCCGCTGGGGGACGCTCGCGTCCACCGGCTGCGCGTAGGGACCCGTGGGCTCGGGATCGTAGGGGGCATCGAACGCGCCTGCCGGACTCGCCGTCATCAGGACGACGAGACCCCCCGCGGCGATGGCCGACACAAGGCGCTTCAACCGTAACGACAAAGGTGCTCCTCCTGTGGGTGTCATTTCGGAGGGAGCCTAACCCTTCGTAGGGGCCCAAAAGAATGCGATGTGGGGAATTTCATAAAAAATCCGGAATCGTGGTGAATTGACGCGGAAGTACGGCAACTTGTCGGCCTGTCTATGGATGATCATCCTGTTTGTGCGCTAGAACCGACCATTCATTGATTAGTGCGCCCTGTTATCCCGTTAACCGGTTAACCCAGCCACTTCGTACCGTTTCGCGAGCTTTATCGGCACGAGGAGAACGCGCGTGGCTTCGGTTCCCGCAGGTCGCCGCCCGGCCGCCCGCCGATGCCATCCGCGGCATGATGGGCCTCCCCGGGAGGGCGGCCGCGCCAAGGCGCACGAGCCGCGCGACCGGGTCAGCTCCCGGCGAGATACTTCCTGGCGCCGTCGTGGAGCGGTACCGGGCCGGTCTTCGGGGCGTCGGCCTTGCTCATGTTCCCGGCCTCGGGATGCACCTTGGCGAGCTCGTCCTGATGGTCGAACAGGACGCGGACCAGGCTCCCGGCGAGGTCGGCCGGCATCTTCTCGGAGACGACCAGGAGGTTCGGGACCGCGATGGTCGCGACGTCGGCGCCGGTGCCGTAGACGTCCTTCTTCAGCGTGCTCGCCTGGTAGACCTCGCCGTACTCCGCGCGCAGCTTCGGCAGCAGGTCGCCGAGCGGCACGAAGACCACGTCGTCCTTCAGGGTCGTCGTGAGGTCGGTGACGCCGCCGGTCGGCAGGCCGCCGGACCAGAAGAGCGCGTCGAGCGTGCCGTCCTTCATGCCCTGGACGGTCTCGGGCAGCGACAGCGCCTGCTTGCGGACGCCGGTGTCCGGATCGAGGCCCGCGGCCCGCAGCAGGCGCAGCGCGATGTACTCCGTGCCGGAGTTGGGGGACCCGGTCGAGACGCGCTTGCCCTTCATGTCGGCCACCGAGCGGATGCCCGAGCCGGCGCGCGCGATGACATGGGTGTAGTTGGTGTAGATGCGGGCGAGCGCCCTGATGGGCTGCGGCCGGGCGAAGGCGCCCTTCCCGGACGCGGCGTCGCCCGCGGCGTCGGCGAGGGTGAAGGCGATGTCGGACTCCCCGCGCACGACCCGCTGGATGTTCTCGATGGACGCGCCGGTCGCCTCGGCCGTGACCTGGTAGCCGGGCAGGTTCCTGCCGACGAGGTCGGCGTACCCGCCGCCCAGCTGGTAGTACACGCCGGTCGTGTTGCCGGTGGCGATGGAGAGCCGGCCGCCCTTGTAGAGCCCTTGCCCGGCGGGGGCCTCCCGCTCGCCGCCGCAGGCCGCCAGCATGAGCGCCAGGCCGATCGCCACGGCGAGACGGGTAACGGATCGCATCAGCTTGCCTCCTGGGTCGGGGTGGGTCCGGCCGGGCGGTCACGTCCGGGCCGCCGCAGGACGACGTGGGTCAGGAACGCGACGCCGAGCACGGCCAGGCCGATGGCGACGCTGCGGGGTTCGAGGCGGAGCAGGACCAGCGCGGCGGCGCCGCAGAGCAGGCGCTCGGGCCATCCCGCGCGGCGCAGCATCCACCCGCCCGTCGCGGCCGCGAGGGCCGCCACGGCGACCGCCGACACCGCGAGCGCCGCGAGGACCTGCGGCGGCGGGGCCTGCCACAGCAGCGCCCGCCCAGCCGGTGACAGGACGACGGCCATCGGGACCAGGAAGGCGGGAAGGGTGTACTTCCAGGTCGTCATCATCGTCGCGAACGCGTTGCCGCCGGTGACGGCCGACGCCGCCACCGCGGCCAGCGCCGTCGGCGGAGTGACCTCCGACAGGACCGCGTAGTAGAAGATGAACATGTACGCCGCCGCGGGGGGCACGCCGAGCATCTGCAGGGCGGGCCCGATGACGACGGCGGCGATGATGAACGACGCGGTCACCGGCACGGCGAGGCCGAGCAGCAGCACCGCCAGCGCCGACACCACGGCCGTCAGGACCAGCCCGCCGCCGGACAGGTCCACGATGATGCGCGAGCTCTTCAGCCCGAGGCCGGTGAGCGTCACCACCGCGACGATGACGCCGGCGGCCGCCGTGGTCGCGGCGACGGGCAGGACTCCCAGCGTCCCCGCCGACAGCGCCTTGGCCGCGCGGCGCGGCCCGAGCCGGTGCGCCGGGTCGAGGAACGACAGGGCGAAGGCGAGAAGGGTGGCGTAGACGACGGCACGGAACGGCGAGACGCCCCACGCCATGCACACCACGATGACGACCAGCGAGGAGAAGTGGTAGCCGAAGCGGGCCAGCAGGCGCCAGGCGGGCGGCCCGGCCTCCTCGACGGGGCGGGCGCCGAACCGGCGGGCGTCGATCTCGATGGCGAGGATGATCCCGAGGTAGTACAGCAGGGTGGGGACGATCGCGTAGATCAACACCTGCAGGTACGACACCTTGAGGTACTCGGCGATGATGAAGGCCGCCGCGCCCAGCGTCGGAGGCGACAGGATGGCGCCGATGCCGGCGGCGGCCAGCACGCCCCCTCCCTGCGCGGGCGCGTACCCGGCCCGCCTCAGGATCGGCCAGGCCACGGCGCCCAGCGACACCGTGGTCGCGGTGCCCGACCCCGAGACCGTGCCCAGCAGGAACCCGGCCAGCGTCACCGTGCGCCCGGGCGCGGCGGCCGAGCGGCGGAAGGCCGCGAACGAGATGTCCAGGAAGAACCGGCCCGCTCCGGAGTGCTCCAGCACGGCGCCGTAGATCGTGAACAGGACGATGTAGGTCGCCGCCACGTCCAGCGGGACGCCGAACAGCCCTTCGGTGCCCATGTACAGCTGGACCAGGATGCGGTCGATGTTGTAGCCGCGGTGCCCGGCGACCCAGTCGACCGGAAGGTAGCCCCCGTAGTAGGCGTAGGCGGCGAAGGCCAGGCAGATCGCGGGCAGGATCGCCCCGACGGTGCGCCGGGTGGCCTCAAGGACGAGCAGCGTGCAGCCGGCGGCCATGACCAGGTCGAGGGCGGACGGATCGAAGGTCCTGCGGATGAACGCGTCGAAGTCGAGCAGCGGGTACGCGCACACGACGACCGAGACCCCGGCGAGAACCCAGTCGGCGACTCCGGGACGATCCGGCCCCGCCGCCTCCTCCCGAACCTCCCGAACCCCACGCGCGCCACCGGCCCGCCGCCCGTCCGCGATCTCCCGCGGGTCTCCGATCTCCTCCGCGTTCCGGGTCTCCCGCGTGGCCCCGGCCTCCCGTGCCCGCCGCGGCCGGCGAGGCCTTCCCGGCAGGCGCAGGCCCGGCCGGTACACCAGGAACGTCAGCGCCAGGACCACCGCCAGGAAGCTCATCCGGTACGGCAGCACCGGCATCGGGTCGAAGACGACGTAGAGCGCGTAGAGCGACACGCACAGCGCCACCGCGCCGACGACGCGGGCCGGGACCCCGGTCAGATCGCGCGCGGGGCGCTCGGCGTCGAACTCGGCGGCCGGCCTGCCGGTGTCGGCCGGGGAGACGTCCTGCCCGTCGTCCCCGGAGGCGGGCGACGCCGTGCCGTGCGCGGTGGTCGGCACTGCCACCCCCTGAACCCCGGGACGCTCTGACTTGAACTCCGTGCTCTTTGTCAACCCTAGATGTTGAACGGTCGCATTCAAAGGTCATTCTCAAAGCCGAGGCCGCGAACCCCCGCCCGGACGCCGCGACCCCGTCACCCGGACGCGGGATCCTCGCGGGCCGGTGAACCGGACGGGGACGTTCCGGCGATAGAGGAGATGTGTTGGTTCTCCTGACTCGTCCCGCTCCGCCGAAGACGTCGGGCCCGTCGCCGGGCGGTTCGATCCGTACGAGGCGCTGGCGGGGGTCGCCGTCACGGCCGCCGCGGCGGCGGCGGGGGCGGCGCTCGGCCGCTGGACGCCCTCGCTCGCGGTCGCTCCGGTGGTGGTCGTGCTGTGGGGGTTCGGCACGTTCGCCGATTCCCGGGGCGAGTACGGCGGGTGGTTCTGGCCGGTGATCGCCGGTCACGAACTGGAATGGGGACCACGTCCCTCCGGAACCCACCTGCTCTATCTGGCCGCGTTGGTCGTCCTGCTGGGGGCGCTCGCGCTGCTGCGCCACGGCGGCGTCGGCGCGGCGTTCGCGCTGGTGGACGCCATGGCCGGCAGCACGGCCGCCCTGCTGACGGCGCGGCTGCCCCCCGGAACCGGGATCCCCCGGGGCGGCGCGGGCGTCGAGGCGGCGGTGTGCGTGCTGGTCGCCCTCGCCGGAGCGGCGGTGGCCGTCCGCATGGTGCGGGGACGGCAGGCCGGGACGGCCGGGGCGCTCACGCAGCTGTCCCTGCTCGCCGGCACCTTCTTCCTCGAAGGCGACCTGTGGCCCTGGCCGCCGCCGGGAGACCCGCGCTGGGAGCCCGTCCATCAAGGCTGGTCCGCCGCCCTCCCTCTGCTCGCACTCGTGCTCATCCTCGCCCACCGAGACCCGGTCACGCCCCCGCCCCGGAGAACCACCTCATCGTGACCAAGCACGACCATGATGGAAGTACCTCAGTCGCGGGGTCTCTGTGAAGAGCGCCAGGCACGAGAACGGTCATCAGCCGCACGATCATGCGTTGAGTCGCTGGAGGAGCCGCGTGTCGCCGAGTTCTTCCGCCGTCTCCAGGACGAGGCCGCGCGTGTACCGGTCTTCGTCGTCATGGGGTTCGGCGAGATAGCGGCGGACTCCGTCCAGCCCCCGGCGGTCACCGCGCAGCGCCAGACCGCGCGCGCCCTCCATGGCGATCGTCAGGCAGGGGTCGCCGAGACGTGCGTACAGCGCCTCGCGAATGACCGCGTTGTCGTCTTCGAGCCCTGCCAGACCGGCGGTCGCCCAGTCTCGGGTCTCATCGTCGGTGTCCTGGGTGAGCCTGATGAGCGCCGATCGCCCTTCGGTGTGGCCCTCCGGCAGCACGGAGCCCAAAGCACACGCGACAGCATGGCGGACGTCCTCGCTGTCGTGGCCGGCCAGGCGGACGACCTCGGGGAAGGCGCGCTCGTCCGCGAGATGGCCGAGCGCGAAGACCACTCCGCAGAGCAGGATGGGATCGCTTTCCCGCTCGGCCATCCGCCGCAATATCGGCAGGCTCCGCTCCAGGAACGGTCTGTCACCCGCGACGCCCAGTTGTGCGAGGACGTCAGCGCCCAGCAGCCGCTCGGACGGCCGCGTGCCAGCGCACAACTCCGCGGCTCCCTGGAACGTCTCGGCGTCTCCGCGCAGTCGCAGCACCGGCCGGAGGGGCGAGGGTCAGCCGTGGCCCCTTATGCCGGCCCCGCTGGGCGGGCCCTCCCTCTCACGTCCCGCGCGCAACCCGTGAGCACTCCTCGGGGCCACGTCTTGGTGGCCTGCGAGGGGCGGCCTGCGAGGTTCGGACCTGGAACGTCGGATTAGGGTTCCCTTGTGAACATCGACGACTTCAGCCTGGACCCGGCCGTCGCGCACCTGAACCACGGATCCTTCGGCGCGGTGCCGCGCCGCGTGGGGCGAAGGCAGGACGAACTGCGCCGGGAGGTCGAGCGCGCCCCCGACCTGTACTTCGCCACGGTCATGGACCGCCTCGCCAAGGCGCGCAACGAGGTGGCCGCCTTCCTCGGCGCCGAGCCGGAGGGCGTCGCGTTCGTCTCCAACGTCACCGAGGGTGTCGCCGTCGCGCTGAACAGCCTGACGCTCCGGCCCGGCGACGAGATCATGATCTGCGACCACACCTACGGCGCCGTCGAGATCGCCGTGCGGCGCACGGCGGAGCGCGCCGGGGCCGAGGTGGTCGTGGTGACGCTCCCTGGGCGCGGGGACGGCGAATGGCCGGGCGAGGAGGCCGCCCGGGCCTACCTCGCCGCGGTCACGCCGCGCACCAAGGCGGCCGTCTTCGACCACATCACCTCCGCCACCGCCCGCCTGCTGCCGGTGGCCCGCCTGGTGGAGGGGTTCCGCGCTCTCGGCGTGACCACGATCGTGGACGCCGCGCACGCGCCCGGCATGCTCGACGTGGACGTGAGCGAGCTCGGCGCCGACTTCTGGACCGGCAATCTGCACAAATGGGCGTTCGCGCCCCGTCCGGCGGGTGTGCTGGCCGTCTCCTCCGCCTGGCGCGAGCGGGTCGAGCCGCTGATCCCGTCCTTCTACCAGGAGGCCGGCTTCCCCAGGAGCGTGGAGTTCCAGGGCACCCGCGACTACACGGCCTGGCTGGCCGCGCCGGAGGGGCTGCGGATCTTCGAGGACCTCGGGCCGCACGCCGTCCGGGCGCGCAACGCCGAGCTGGTCGCGCGCGGCAGCCGGATCGTCGCCGACGTCGCCGGCCTCCGGCCCTGGCGGGCGGACCCCGAACTGTCGATGTGCGTCCTGCGGCTGCCGGACGGGGTGGCCGAGACCCAGCCGCGCGCCGAGGCCCTGGCCGCGGAGATCATGCGCAGGTACGGCTGCCGCGCGGGCGTGAAGTTCTGGCCGGGCGCCGGCCTGCTGCGCCTGTCGGCCCAGCTCTACAACCGCGAGCAGGACTACGAACGCCTCGCCGCCGCCCTGCGCGACCTGTTCGGCTGAGGGCCGGCGCGGGGAGGGCGGCTGCGTGGGCTCACGGGTGGTCCATGCGGGCGGCGATCGCGGCGTGCACGGAGGCCTCGAAGTCGCCCTCCAGATCGTTCAGGATGGCGAGCATCCGGGCGCAGATCTCCACGACCTCGCGTATCCGCCTGCTCGACTCGGCCCGGTCGCCGGGATCCCTGGCGCCCCGCGCCACCGCCTTCTTGGCCGGTTCGATGCACTCCTTCAGCGCCCGCAGCCGCTGGTCGCCGTCCGCGACCGGGGCCAGCAGCTCTTCCAGCCGGTCCATGGCCGACAAGAACGGCGGGTCGTCGTCGTAGGCGGCGTACTTGACCGACCAGTGCCAGCTGTTGAACCACTGGAAGTATCCGGCGGCGGTGTCGGTGCGAGTGTGCAGCACCGACAGTGCGTGCTTCACGAACTTGAGCGCGTCGAGGTTGTCCAGGTACCAGAGGATCTGCCGCTGCCCGATCAGCACCGGAGCGCCGCCCAGCGACCGCAGCAGCTCCAGCATCGTCTTGCGGTAGGACGTGGCGTCCCGCCAGTCCCGGAAGTCGGCGTACTTGATGTGGCTGACGCTCGGCGGGAGCGCCACGTCGTCGAGCAGGAGCGGCAGGATGCCGAACCCCTTCCCCTCCATCGAGCGGATCTTGGCGACTCCCAGCTCCTCGCGCACCCAGGGCGACCGCATCGAGGCGTGGGAGACGATGTAGATCAGGCTGGTGGCGGCGGCGATCTCCCCGAAGATCCGCTCCGGGATCGAGTCGCCCACCTTCAGGTCGCGCTCGGCCAGGAAGGTGGCGACCCCGGCGGCGGCCAGCGAGCCGTCCAGGAACCGGGCGAACTCCCGGTCCGCGCTCGAATAGGAGATGAACACCTTGACCCGTGACGCCCCGCCGTCGCTCATCAGCACCTCCGCGCGCGATCCTCCAGGAGCCGGCCGGGCACCCGGAGGGGTGCCGGACGTCGCACCGCGCGCGCGTGGGCGCGGGCCGGCGGCCGGGCGGAACGCAGCGAGCATACTGCCCGCCGCCGCCGGCCGCCGGGCCCGCGAGCCATCAGCGCGGGGGCGTGGTCACCTGGACGGTCTGCGACTTCGGTCCGAGATTGCCGGCCAGGTCACGGGCCCGCACCCAGAAGGTGTACCGCCGCCCCGGCGACAGGTCCGCGACGGCGACCCTGGTCGTCGCGGTCACCGTCGTCTTGACGGGCTGCCCGGCGCTCTGCCGTGAGAGCTCGTACTCCTTGACCGCGACGTTGTCCGTGGCCGGCGACCAGGTCAGGGTGACGCCGCGCGCGGTGGGACGGCCCGCCTTCAGGCCGGTCGGCGCGCAGGGCGGCACGGTGTCCGCGACGACCAGAGCCGTGATCGAGTTCGCCGGGAACGTGGTGGACGCCGTCGCGGACCCCGCCCTCGTGCTCAGCGGCAGGTCGGCGGGACGGGTGATGGCCGTGAGGTCGGCGCCGCTGTACTGGTAGACCTGCGCCGTGGCGCCCGGCGCGCCGCCGTTGACGGTGACCGGGCTGGTGAGGTCGGAGCCGGTCTTGTTGACGACCATCAGCGTCAGCGCGCCGTCCGCGCTGCGCTTGGCCCCGTACACGGCGAGCCGGGACTGGTCGGCGCTGGTGGACAGGACTGAGGTGTCGCCGAACCTGCCGCCCTTGCCGTCGTGGTTGAGGTACATGCGGAACGCGTACGCGCCGGGGTCGGCGGAGGAGGGCGGGCTCCACAGGGTGGCCAGGTCGGCGCCCTCCCGGCCGAGGATGCCGAGCACGTCGGCCTGGGCGAGCGCGCCGTTCAGCGACCCCAGGGCGCCGAAGCTGTACTCGGTGACGGCGACCTTGGTGCCCGGGTAATTCTTCGCGACCATCTCCTTCATCCTCGGGATGAGGTACACCGGCTGGCCGATCCAGCTCTCGTCGGTGTAGGCGCGGTCCCACAGGGTGCGGGTCTGGCGCAGTCGCAGCGCCTGCTTGGCCGCGTCGCCCGGGTCGTCGCCGAAGACCCCGGCCTGCGGGTACCAGTGGTTGTCGTAGTAGTCCAGGATGCGCACGCCGTGCGCCTGCTCGTAGGCGCGCATCTGCTGCAGGTACCACTCGCCGAACGGCACGCCGCCGTGCGCCGCCTGGTCAGGCGGGTTGCTCCAGCAACCCTCGATCGCGCATCGCTGCTGGTCGGAGCCCGACAGCGTGATCGACGACCAGCCCCAGCCGACCGGACCGAGCGTCTGGGCCTTGGGGTCGGCGGCCTTGACCGCGCCCGCGATCTCGTAGGTCTTGTCGCGCATCTCGTCGTAGGACGCCCCCGCGGGGTGGACGTCGCGGTGCGTCGAGTGCCAGATGTCCGGCTCGTTGTCCAGGTTGTAGAACCGCACCCCGCCGTGCGCCGCGTCGCCGTACCGGCCGCGCAGGTGAGCCATCCAGTCGGTGACGTACTCGGCCCCGATCTCGACGCTGGTGTCGTGCGGGTCGTTGCCGGTGACGTTCGTGCCGTCGGGCTTGACGCCGTTGCCGCAGTCGGGCGCCCACTGGTCGGTCGACTGCTGCGGGCCGTATTTGGCGACGCTGAACCCGCACGCCTTGGCCCGCTCCTTCGGCGCCCAGCCGATGAGGGGGAGGGTGATGACGCTGTCGGTGCCGGTGCGCTTGTCCTGGTCGACGAACCGGTCGGTCTCCGAGCCGTCCGGCAGCGCGTCCGGGTCGGCGTTGTCGCCGGCGATGTTCTCGAAGAACCAGTCCGCGGCCCGGTTGGTGGTGTCCAGCCGGAAGTTGTAGCGGGTGGTGGCGTTGCCGCCCCAGCGGCGCACCGGCAGGCGCAGCTCCTTGGCCAGCGCCTCCTCGGTGAAGTTCATCCCGTACACATGCGGGCTGATGGGGTGGGTGGGCGCGCTGAGATCCACGGTCAGCGCGGGCCCCGCCTCCGCCGCGGACCGCCCGGCCTGCGCGCCGGGTCGTTCGCCGGCGGCGTGCGCGGGGAGGGCGGTGCCGGTCGTGACCAGCAGCGTCGTGACGGCCAGTGCGAGCCGCGTTCGGTGCGGTGGCATGACGGGGTCCTCCTTGACGGGCGAGTGCGCTCCGGAGCGGCACGCCCTCGCGGGCGAGTGCGCTCCGGAGCGGCACGCCCTCGCGGGCGAGTGCGCTCCGGAGCGGCACGCCCTCGCGGGCGGGTGCGTTCCGGGCGTGGTACGACCACCGGCCGATGCTGCTGCCCCCGCGCACCCGGGTCCAACAACGTCGCCCCACCTCTCGTGAATCCCCTGGTGAACCCCTCTGAACTGCTGAAACTTTCACCGCCGACCGAGGGGCCACCCGTGTCGTCCGCGCTCCCGACGCCGGTCAGGCGGCCGTCCGAGCCCGCGATTCCCTGTGGCGGTGAGGGTGCCGTCTACACCTGGTCCTTCTCCGTCGTGCTGGGATCATCCTCTGCACGGGATGTCCTGCGGCCGGTCAGCACGGCCGCCGCCGCCACCACCACGAGCAGGCCGAGTGCCGCCCAGATCCACGGCGGGACACCCGCGGCCGAGGTCTCGTCCTCGCTCGTGGAGACCGGTGGGGGCGCGGAGGCGGCGGCACTCGCCGCCGGCCGTGCCGGCGCCGCGCTCGCCCGTGTCCCGGCCGCCTCTCCGGACGCTCGCACGGTGAAGGGAATCTCCCCCTCGACGGGATGGCCGTCGGACGAGACGATGCGCCAGGCCACGACATAGTCCCCGGACGGCAGCGGGCCCGCGACCTTCTGGAAGACCTTCGGCCCGTCGGTGCGGGGCCGGCCGGACTCGAAGCGCCGTCCCGCCGCGTCGTGCAGGATGACAGCAGGGAAGCTCACGCTCGCGCTGAACTCCAGCTCGATCTGATCGAGCTTCGAGACGAGGGCGTTCTTGGCCGGCGAGCTGCTCTTGAGGCTGTCGTGCGCGAGCGCGGAAGGGGCCGCGAGCCACAGGCTCGCGGCGGACACGCAGAGGACGAGCAGTGCTCGAATGACGGTGGATTTCATCACGTTGCTCACTAGGGTCGGGAGCGGTGGCCGGATGACGGGTGATCGGCTACGGGCTCATTTCAGCAGTCTCTCTCCGATCCAGCCGCCGGGGTCGCAGCCCGGCGGGATGGCGAACACGGCCGAGCCGATCGGCGTCGTCCACTCGTTCAACAGGTCGACCTCGGCCAATCGCCTCTGCACCGGCACGAACTGGCGGGTGATGTCGGCCTGGTAGGAGGCGAAGACCAGTCCGCTGTCGGCGCGCCCGTCCGCGGACAGGCCCTCGTCGTAGTTGTAGACCCGGCGGAAGATCCGCGAAGCGGGGTCGGCGGTGTGCGCCCGGCGGATGTGGGCGTACTCCGAGATGGCCGGCAGCCCCACCGCGTTCAGCTTGGTGAAGTCGGGTTCGTCGTGCTCCCGCGTACCTGTCAGCGGGGCGCCGTTGTCCAGGCGTCGGCCGATGGTGAACTCCTTGGCGACCCGGTCGGCGGCGTCCCAGGTCTCCATCTCGGCCCGGATGCGCCGGAGTACCACGGTGGTGCCGCCGTGCAGCCATTCCGGACCCTCGCGCACCCACACCGCGCGGTCGAATTCGGGTGAGCCGGGGACGGGGTTGACGGTGCCGTCCAGCTGGCCCATGACGTTGCGCTGGGTCTGCCCGCCCTCCTGGATGCCGGCGCCGCGCCGGAACCCGCGCTGCGTCCAGCGCACCCGGGCGAAGGCGCGGACGTCCTTGACGATCATGCGTAGTGCGTGTGTGACGGTCAGCGGGTCATCGGCGCAGATCTGCACCAGCACATCACCGCCGCTCCAGCGCTTGTCCAGCTTGTCGATGGAGAAGCCGGGCAGCGGCGCGATCTGCCGCGGGCGCCGGCCGGCCGCGCCGGCCGCCTCGAACAGGCCGGGGCCGAAGCCGAAGGTGACGGTCAGCCGGGCGGGCAGCACCGCCAGCTCCGGCTCGGTGTCGGCCAGCGCGGGACGTCCCTCGGTGAGGCGCCGGGCGTCGTCGGTCACCAAGCGCATCATCCGGCCGAGGGCCTCGCGGTCGACGCCGCGGCGCAGATCCAGGCCGGCGAAGACGGCGTTCGCCTGCGGGCTGGTGGCGATCCCGGCCTGGTGCGGTCCGTGGAACGGCTCGACCGCGGTCCCGGACCGCGCGGCTGAGGCCTGCCCGGCGGCGGACGCCGAGGTGAAGGCGGGTGCGGTCAGGGCGCCGGCCACGGCGGCGCCGGAGGCCAGCAGGCCCCGCCGGGTGAGCGGGGGCCTGCCGGGTCGGAGGTCGGCCATCAGCCCTTGTCCCCGCCGTCTTCGCCGCCCATGTGCATGCCGCCCTCGCCGGTGCCGGGCTGGTAGTCCTCCTTGCCGCCGGCGAAGTCCTTGCCGATCGCGGTGAACTTCAGAGTGCCGCCGTCGGCGAGGGTCAGGGTGAAGGGGATCTCAGCGCCCGGCTCGACCTTGCCGGCGACGCCCATCAGCATGATGTGGTCGCCGCCTGGCGCCAGCTGATGGGTGCCGCGGGCCGGGATCACGAAACCGCCCTCCTTAGGACGCATCACCATCTTGCCGTCGTCCTCCACGACTTCGTGCAGCTCGATCTTCGGTGACAGCGGGGAGGCGCCGGAGACCACCCGCACCTCGGTGCCGGTGTTGTTGACCAGGGTGCCGAAGGCGGCGGTCATGCCCTCGCCGGTGGTCTTGACCCACGGGTCGGTGATCGACAGAGCCGGCGCGGGAGACGCGACCGGCGCGACGGCGGCCGCGGCACTCGACGCGGGTGCCGAGGGGACGGCGGAGGTGGTGTCCCTGGCCGCGCACCCGCTCACCAGCACGGTGGCCAGGGCCAGAGCCGGAAGCGGCAGAGCGGGGAGGACACGGGAACGCGAAAAGGGGGAGAGCATGGAAGAACAAGACCTTTCACGGCAGGCCTCGGCAGCGGAAGGTTCAGGTCGTGCCGGAGGCGGACACACGCAGGATCGCTCAGCGGCCACAGACGAGGTGGCCGCCGGTTTCCGGGCCGATGACGCCGGAAATGGAGACGTCCTCCGGCGCCGCCGCAGCGGTCAGCCGGAGTAGCAGGAGACCTGCGCGTGCGGCGGGCCGCGCCGAGGCGCGGCGAAGGCCAGCAGCGCAGAGCGCAACCGGCCAGGTTCGGGCGCCGCCACGGCGGCGATCGGCTTGTGCACGGGCTGCAGGCAGGCGACCAGCACAGGGTGCAACCGCACCGCCAACCGGCGCAGCAGCCCCCACAGCGCGGCCTCGCCCCGGGCCAGCCACAGTGCCGTCAGCCCGGCCGCCCAAGCGTGCGCGACCAGCATGCCCGCACTCGGCGCCAGTCCAGACATGTGCGTGTGACCTGTGACATGGTGGGCCGCAGGAGTGTGACCGAGGGTGAACAACACGTGCAGCACCGCCTGCACCCCCGCCAGCAGCGGGAAGATCACTGTCAGCGGGCGCTCGCCCCCCGAGGCCGCCACCCCGGCGCCGAAGGCCAGCAGCAGGCCGCCCGCCGCCACCGGCGTCGAGACCGGCCCGCCGCCCAGCCGGTGCGCCGCCACGCTCAGCCCGAGACACACAACGGCGAACACCGTGGCGCGGGCGAGACGGAACGGCAGGGCGGCGGTCATGATGTGGTCATCATCTCACCTCGTCCCGTTGGCCCGGAAGCCGGTACGAGCCCGGCTCGCGACCGGCCGGGCATCTCGGTACGGAGACGTTCCGGTGGACGCGGCGCGACGTCAGGACGTCAGGACGTCAGGTCGTCAAGGGCTTTGAGGAGGCGGTCGACGTCGGACTCGTCGGTGTAGGGGGCCATTCCGGCGCGGACGGCTCCCTCGTCGCCGAGGCCGAGCCATCTGCTGCACTCCAGGGCGTAGAAGCTGCCCGCCGGGGCGTTGACCCCGCGCGCCGCGAGGAACTCGTGGACGGCGGCCGGCGCGGCGCCGTCGACCGAGAACAGCGTCGTGGGCGTGCGCCTGCGGCCCGGCGCGCCGTGCGGGCGCACACCGGGGATCTGGGCCAGCCCGCTCTCGAGCCGCTCCAGCACGGCCTCCTCGTGCCGCTCGAGCTCCTCCATCGAGCGCGCCAGGCGCTCGCGCCGCGTCCCCTCGCCGGGCACCAGTCCTGCGAGGAAGTCGACGGCGGCCGTCGTCCCGGCGAGCAGCTCGTAGGGGAGCGTGCCGAGCTCGAAGCGCTCGGGAACGGCGTCGGTCTGCGGCAGCAGCTTGTCGGGGTGGATGCCCTCCAGCAGCAGGGGATCGGCGGCGAGGACGCCGAGGTGCGGGCCGAGGAACTTGTAGGGCGAGCAGGCGTAGAAGTCGGCGCGCAGCGCCCCGATGTCGACCAGGCTGTGCGGGGTGAGGTGAACCCCGTCGAGGTAGAGCAACGCTCCGGCGGCGTGCACGAGGTCGGCGATCGCCGGGATGTCGGGCCGGGTGCCGAGCAGGTTCGACGCGCCGGTGACGGCGACCAGGCGGGTGCGGTCGCCGAGCAGCCCGGCGACGCGCTCGGTGGCCAGCTCGCCGGTGTCGCGGTCGAAGTCCGCCCACCGGACGGTCACGCCGCGCGCCTCGGCGGCGTGCACCCAGGGCCGGATGTTGGCGTCGTGGTCGAGCCGGGAGACGACGATCTCGTCCTCGGGGCCCCAGTCCTTGGCCAGGGCGCGTGCCAGGTCGTAGGTGAGCTGGGTCATGCTTCGCCCGAACACGATGCCCGCCGGGACGCCGGCCAGCAGGTCGGCCATCGCCTGCCGCGCCGACAGGACGATCTCGTCGGCGCGGATCTCGGCGGCGGTCACCGATCCCCGGTTCGCCACGGCGGCCCGCAGCGCCCCGGCCACCGCGTCCGCCACCTCCATGGGCGTCTGCGTGCCGCCCGGACCGTCGAAGTGCGCCGCCCCTTCTTCGAGCGCCGGGAACCGCTCCCGCACCGCCGCCACGTCATACGTCACGAGACCTCCAATGCCGTCACCAACATGACCTTTACGCACCGATGCGGCATTTGCCAAGTTTTCGGCGACGGATCGCCGCCGCGGGGAAGGCGCGTCGTCGCCTCGCAGGGGAGCGGCCGGCGGGAGACGGGGGCGCCGGGTGCGGTCGCCGGCGGCGGAGGTGGGAGGGGCGCGAAGGTCAGGCGACCTGCTTGGAGGAGGCCGTCCAGGTGTTGCAGGAGCGCGGGTCGCGGGAGGCGTACCCCTTGTCGAGCCATCGGGCGATGCCGGCCCCCCGGCCCTGCGGCCCCGGCTTCTTGCCCTCGTCGCCGTTGGCCCTCATCACGCTGAGCAGCGCCCGCCAGCTCTCGGCCTTGCGCGCCGCGGTCTTCCAGGTGGCGCCGAGAAAGACCCCGGCCAGGCAGAACGACTGGAGGGAGGAACGGCGGAGCTGCTCGTTGAGCTCCTTCTTGGAGGAATAGGGGATCGCCTCGAACGCCTCGCTGATCCCGGTGAGCCGCTGCAGGTGGTAGGCGTACACGCGGGCGACGAGCTGGAAGTGGAAGACCTCGCGGGTCCGCAGGTAGTCCTTGTCGATCAGGATCGCGCCGGTCGACGTCTTGTCGCAGAACGAGCCGGCCTGGTCCTTGCCCCATTTATCGTCGCAGAACCGGCGCGCCTTTGTCAGGACGATCAGCTTGGCGGGCTTGAACGTCAGCCCCGCCTTGCCGAAATAGGCGCCCCAGGCCTTGTTCATGCATGCCCACAAGGCCTGCAACGTCTTCTTCGCGGCCTTGGAGTTCGCCGTGCTCAGCGCGCCCTGCCGGCATGCGAAGGCGGGCAGGACGCCGCTCTTGTACAGCTTGTTGTCGGTCAGGGCCGGCGCGTTCTTGATCGGGTACGCGGACGTGATGGTCCGTGCCTCCGCCGTCCCGGACAGCGGAAGAACCGCCACAAACGCCACAATAGTTAATGAAAGCAGTTTTTTGCGCATGAATAGTGGACGCTAGCTCACCGAATGACACACATCAATACATCAGCCCAAAAGCGTTATACGTGCTGGTTGTCGAGATGCGCGGGGCGGTGCCACGGTGAACCGCGTAGTGAGCGCGATCGAAGGCGGCGAGGACTCGGCGCGCGTTCCGTGCGGCACCCACGCCCGCTAAGCCGTTCGGCGTGCGTCTGGACCGGGCCGGCCTTATCGGCCCCCGGCGTCCCCGCTAGGGCGTCGCGGGTGAGGTGGCGGGGGTGAGGGCGGTGCTTTCCCTGATCATGAGGTGGTAGTCGGCGGTGACCTCCTGCACGGGGTGGTGCGCCGGGCCGTCGAGGCGGCGTTTGAGCAGGTCGACGGCGACGCGCGCGAGCTGGGTCTTGTCGGGGGCGACGGAGGTCAAGGTCGGGGTGCTGAACCTGCCGTCCTCGATGTCGTCCACCCCCGCGACCGCGATGTCCTGCGGCACGCGCAGGCCCGCGGCCAGGATGGCCCGCATCGCGCCGAGGGCCAGCAGGTCGTTGAAGCAGAACACCGCGTCGGGCCGGGCGGGGGAGGCCAGCAGCGCCGCCATCGCGGCGGCGCCCTCGGGCCTGCCGAACCGCTCGACCTCCACCACCATCTCGGGCAGCCCGTGGGCCGCCATCGCCTCGCGGTAGCCGGCCAGGCGGACCGAGGAGGTGCCGCTGGCGGCGTTCTCCTGTGCGCCGAGGGCGGCGACGCGGGTGCGGCCGAGGCCGAGCAGGTGCTCGGTGACGTCCCTCGCGGCGCGCACGTTGTCGATGGCCACGTGGTCGGCCGGGCCGTCGTGGATGCGCTCGCCGAGCAGCACCAGCGCGGTGTCGTCGGTGCGCGCGGCGAGCTCCTCCTTGCCGATCGCGACCGGGCTCAGGATCAGCCCGTCGATGCGGTGGTCGCGCACCCCGTCCAGCACCTGGCGCTCGCGGTGCAGCTCGCCGTCGGTCTGCTCGATGACCACGATCCAGCGGTGCTCGGCCGCGGCGGCGATGACGAACCGCGACAGCTCGGCGAAGTACGGCTTGTCGATCTCGGGCAGGCCGAGGGCGATCACGCCGGTGCGGCCCTGGCGCAGGTTGCGGGCGGACAGGTTCGGCCGGTAGTCCATCTCCGACAGCGCCCGCTCGACCTTCTCTCGCGTGGCCGCCGACACGTGCGCGTAGCCGTTGACCACGTTGGAGACGGTCTTCACCGACACCCCGGCCAGACGCGCGATGTCGCGCAGGCTCCCTCCCACGTGGGCCACCCTCCTGGTCGCGAACCTGATCTCCTCGTACGACCGTACCGGCACCTCCGTACGTAACGGCACGGTATCGACCCGGTCAGCTCCTGTTTACAACGTTGAAACAACGTTGTACAAACGCTCCTACCACTGAACCGCGCGACAGAGAGGTCGTGCCTTGGCACCGACTGCTCATATAACCCTTGACCCCTCCTTCCGGATCGGGCCGGTGGAGCGACGGCTGTTCGGCTCGTTCGTCGAGCACATGGGCCGTTCGGTCTACACCGGCGTCTTCGAGCCGGGGCACCCGCTGGCCGACGGCGACGGCCTCCGCACCGACGTGCTGGAGCTGACCCGCGAGCTGGGGGTCACCCTGGTGCGTTATCCGGGGGGCAACTTCGTCTCCAACTACCGCTGGGAGGACGGCGTCGGTCCGGTGGGCGACCGGCCCGCCCGCCTCGACCTCGCCTGGCGCAGCCTGGAGGACAACAGCTTCGGGCTCAACGAGTTCATGGCCTGGGCCGCCAAGGCCGGCGTGGAGCCGATGATGGCGCTCAACCTCGGCACCCGCGGCGTGGCCGAGGCGCTGGAGCTCGTCGAGTACGCCAACTACCCCGGAGGCACCCGCCTGTCGGAGCTGCGCAGGTCCCACGGCGTCGACAAGCCGCACGACGTCCGCCTGTGGTGCCTGGGCAACGAGCTGGACGGCCCCTGGCAGATGGGGCACAAGACGGCGGGGGAGTACGGCCGGCTGGCCGCCGAGACCGCACGGGCGCTCAAGCGCTTCGACCCCGGCCTGTCCCTGGTCGCCTGCGGCAGCTCCAACAGCGGCATGCCGACCTTCGGCGCATGGGAGGCCGAGGTGCTGGAGGCGACCTACGACATGGTCGACTACATCTCGCTGCACGCCTACTACGACCCCTCCGACGGGGACGTGGACTCCTTCCTGGCCAGTGCCGCCGACATGGACCACATGATCCGGTCCATCACCGCGACGGCCGACCACGTGGGCGCCAAGCTGCGCAGCCGCAAGCGGATCAAGCTCTCCTTCGACGAGTGGAACGTCTGGTACCAGAGCCGCTTCCACGGCGAGTCGTCGCTCTCGTGGGCCGAGCACCCCCGCCTCATCGAGGACGTCTACGACCTCACCGACGCGGTCGTCGTCGGCAGCCTGCTGATCACGCTGCTGCGCAACGCCGACCGGGTGGGCATCGCGGCCCAGGCGCAGCTCGCCAACGTCATCGCGCCGATCATGACCGAGCCCGGCGGCCCGGCGTGGCGGCAGACCATCTTCCACCCCTTCGCGCTGACCGCGCGGCACGCGCGCGGCGAGGTGCTCAGGGTGGAGCCGGAGTCCCCGGTGATCGACACCGGCAAGTACGGCGAGGTGCCCGCGATCTGGGCGACCGCCACCCACGACCCGGAGACCGGCGAGATCGCGCTGTTCGCCGTCAACCGCGACCGGCGGGCCCCGCTCCCGCTCGACATCGGCCTGCCGCACGGCATGCGGGTCGCCGAGCACCTCGAACTCGCCGACGCGGACCCCTCGGCCCGCAACACTGCGGAGGCGCCCGACCGCGTCGTCCCACGTCAGGGAACGGGCCTGGTCCTCGACGACCGCAGCGCCACGCTTACACTTCCGCCCGTTTCATGGACTATTGTCCGCTTTGCTCCCCTTACTGCCAGGAGTGCGTCATGACCAGCCCACTGTCCCGTCGTTCCTTCCTCGGACTGTCCGGGGCCGTCGGGCTGACGGCGACGCTGGCCGCCTGCGGCGGCGGCACGAAGATCGGGGCCGACGCCGGAGCGCCCGCCGCGGCCGCCCCGACCTTCTCCGGCGGCGAGTACACCGGCCCCAAGGTCACCCTGGAGTTCTGGAACGGCTTCACCGGCGGCGACGGCCCGCACTTCCGCGCCATGCTGGACGCGTTCAACAAGCAGTACGCCGGCAAGATCGAGGTCCGCAACGTCACCCGCCGCTGGGAGGACCTCTACCCGGCGCTGCCCACCGCCATCGCGGCCGGCAAGGGCCCCGATGTGGCGGTCATCCACATCGACTGGATCGGCACCTTCGCCGCCCGCTCGGTGCTCACCCCGCTGGACGACGTCGTCTCCGCGCTCAAGCTCAGCGACGCCGACTTCATCCCCGCCATCTGGAACGCCGGCGTCTACGAGGGCAAGCGTTACGCCGTCCCGCTGGACGTCCACTGTCTCGGCGACTACTGGAACACCGCGCACCTGGACAAGATCGGCCTCAAGGACGCCCCCGCGGACAAGGCCGGGTATGAGAACGCGCTCGCCGAGCTGGCCAAGGCCGGCGTGGCCAAGCCCTTCTGGATGCCCAGCAAGTGGCCGGCCCACCTGATGTTCATGTCGCTGCTGTGGCAGAACGGCGGCGAGCTCTACAGCCAGGACGGCGCCAAGGCGCTGTGGGGCTCGGCCGAGGGCGAGCAGGCGCTGGCCTGGATGGTCGAGCAGATCGACAAGGGCCGCAGCCCCGAGAAGGTCGCGATCGACACCCAGTACGCCGCCTTCAAGAACGACAAGGTGAGCTTCACCTGGGACGGCATCTGGCAGATCAACGACCTGAAGACCAACGCGCCGAGCCTCTCGTGGGGACTGTCCCCGGTGCCGGCCATCGGGTCCACCCCCGCGGTGTGGAGCTCCTCGCACAACTTCGTGATGACCGCGCAGGCGGCCAAGGACGCGAACAAGGTGCAGGCGGCGAAGTTCTTCATCGACCACATCAGCAGCCGGTCCACCGAGTGGGCCAGGGCCGGCATGATCCCCGCCCGCAACTCGGTCCGCCAGGACCCCTCGATCGCCGACCTGCCGCAGATCAAGCTGGCCGCCGACCCGGGCGTCTTCCACTTCCTGCCCGCCCTTCCCGGCGTCGGAGACGTCCAGTCCAAGGCCCTGGAACTGGCCGTGGCCAAGGCGGTGCTCAAGGAATCGAGCCCCGCGGACGCGCTGAAGGAGGGCGTGGCGACGGCCGACAAGCTGCTGGCCGAGAACAAGAGGAAGTACGGCCGGTGAGCCTGCTCACCCGCCAGGAGGGCCTCGCGGGGACGGCCGCCGCCGTCCCCGCGGGCTCCGCGCGCCGGATGCGGTGGTGGACCCCGTACGCCTTCCTCGCCCCGTACCTGGTGCTGTTCGCGGTGTTCATGGTGCTGCCGATCGGCTTCGGCTTCTACACCAGCCTCCACGAATGGGACATCAGCCTGCCGGCCAAGCCGTTCGTGGGCCTTGAGAACTACGCGGAGCTGTTCGACCCGTCGAGCGTCGACGGCTCGCGGTTCTGGATGGCGATGCGGGCGACCGGCATCTTCACCGTCTTCTCCGTGCCGCTGCTCATCCTGGTGCCGCTGCTGGTGGCGCTGATGATGAACGGCCGGTTCCGCGGGCGCAACCTCTACCGCGCCGTCTACTTCGCCCCCTACGTGCTGGGCGTGGCCGTGGTCGGGTTCGTCTGGCGGTACCTGCTGGACGGCAACATCGGCCTGGTGAACCACTACCTGGGCCTGGACGTGCAGTGGACCACCGACGTGCCTCCCGCCTGGATCGCGCTCATCGGCGTCACCGTCTGGTGGACGCTCGGCCTGAACGCCGTCATCTTCCTCGCCGGGCTGCAGGACATCCCGCGCGAGCTGTACGAGGCGGCCATGGTGGACGGCGCCGGCCCGCTCGCCCGCTTCCGCTCGGTCACGCTGCCGGGCCTGCGCCCGGTCATGGTGTTCGTGGTCAACGCCACGATCCTGGCCTCGGCCAACATGTTCGGCCAGTCCTACCTGATCACCGCGGGGGCGCCCGCGGACCAGACCAAGACCGCGATCTACCTGATCGCCGAGACCGGCCTGCGGCGGTTCGACATGGGCACCGCGTCGGCGATGAGCTTCATCCTCGCGGGGTTCCTGATGTGCGCGAGCGCCCTGGTCTTCGGCGCCTTCCGCGACAGGAGGAAGCGATGACCACCCTTGCCCCACCCCGGGCGCGGCGCGCCCTGCTCCATCTGGTGCTGGCCGTCGTCGCCGCGCTCTACATCAGCCCGCTGGTGTACATGCTGCTCACCTCGTTCAAGACCCGCGAGGGTGCCGGGGCGACCGAGCCGCAGTGGATCCCGAGCCCCGCCACGCTCGGCGCGTACCGGGAGATCCTCAACAGCCCCGACAGCCCGATCCTCACCTGGTTCGCCAACAGCCTCATCGCGGCGATCGGCCACGCCACCCTGGTGCTGGTCACCGCGGCCCCGGCGGCCTACGCGCTCGCGCGGCTGCGCTTCCGCGGCCGCTCGGCCTTCTTCACGGTGATCGTCGCCACGCTGTTCGTGCCGCCGGTGGTGCTGCTCATCCCGAACTTCCTCATCGTCAACGAGCTGTCCTGGGTGGACAGCCTGCCCGCGGTGATCGTGCCCGCGGCGGCGGGCGGCTTCGGGGTGTTCTTCCTGCGGCAGTTCTTCCTCGGCCTGCCCACCGAACTGGAGGAGGCGGCCGAGCTGGACGGGTGCGACCGCTGGCAGATCTTCACCTCGATCGCGCTCCCGCTGGCCAAGCCCGCGCTGGTCACGCTGTTCCTGCTGTCGTTCCTGACCAACTGGAACGACTTCCTGTGGCCCATTTACGTGCTGCTCAGCCCCGACTCCCTGACGCTTCCCGCCGGGCTCGGCAACTTCCAGAGCGCCAACACCATCCGCTACGACCTGCTCATGGCGGGCGCGGTGATCGCCAGCCTCCCGGTGATCCTGCTGTACCTGGTGGCCCAGCGCTGGGTCATCGAAGGCATCTCCCGCTCCGGCCTGAAGGGCTGACCCGGGCCGCGTGTACCCCTCCTGCCGCCCGTGACCTCGGGCGGCAGGGACGCGCTAGGGGCGCACGCGGGCTTCCTCCGCCGGTTCGCAGGGCTCCAGGGGCGGGGCGTCGAGGTTGCAGGCGGCCTTGCGCTCGGGGGCGCGCAACACGTTGGTCCTGATGGTGACGAAGGTCAGCAGCGCGGCGCAGACCAGCATGGCGGCGCTGGTCAGGATGGCGGCGCGGAACCCGGAGGTGAAGGCGGCCGGCGAGGTGTAGGCGGCTCCGGTCAGCCCGACCAGCGGGGGGATGGCCGCGACGGCCAGCAGGCTGCCGGTCCTGGCCACCGCGTTGTTGACGCCGCTGGCCACCCCCGCGTACCGCTCGTCGGCCGTGGCCAGCACCGTCGCGGTCAGCGGCGCGACCGCCGCGGACAGGCCCAGCCCGAAGAGCACGACGGCGGGCAGCACGTCCAGCACGTAGGACGCGCCCGGGCCGACGCGGCTCATCAGCACGAGCCCGCCCGCGCACAGCAGGATGCCCACGGTCATCGGCAGGCGCGGCCCGATGCGCTTCGCGAGCTCGCCCGAGCGGGGGGACAGGATCAGCATCAGCAGCATGACCGGGAGCATCGACGACCCGGCGGCCAGCGGCGAGAATCCGGCGGCCACCTGGAGCTCCACGACGAGCAGGAAGAACACCACGCCCATCGCCGCGTACATGATCAGCGTCACCACGTTGACGGCGGTGAACTCGCGGGAGGCGAACACGCGGACCGGAACCAGCGCCGACACGGCGGCCCCGTTCCGGGAACGGCGGATCTCCAGCAGGACGAACGCGGCGCCCAGCACGACACCGGCGATCGCGGCCACCAGCGGGATCGCCGTCCCGCGCTCGATCAGCCCGTAGGTGATCCCGGCGAGGGCCACGGCGGCGAGCACGGCGCCGAGCACGTCGAACCGGCCGGCGGCCCCCTCGTCCCTGGTCTCGGGCACGTGCCGCGCGGCGGTCACCACGGTGAGGGCCGCGATCGGCAGGTTGATCAGGAACACCCAGCGCCAGCCCGCCGTCTCCACCAGCCAGCCGCCGAGCAGCGGCCCCACGGCGCCGGCGACCCCGCCGAGGCCGGACCAGGCGCCCACGGCGCGCGGGCGGTCGTCGCGGGCGAAGGACGACTGGATGATCGCGAGTGAGCCCGGCGTGAGGAGCGCGCCGCCGATGCCCTGGAGCGCGCGGGCCAGCACCAGCGTGTGGATGTTGGGGGCGAGTCCGCACAGCGCCGAGGCCAGGGCGAACCAGACCACGCCGACGATGAAGACCTTCCGCCTGCCGTACCGGTCGCCGAGGGAGCCGCCGAGCAGGATCAGCCCGGCCAGGGTGAGGGTGTAGGCGTTCACCGTCCACTGCAGCCCGGACATCGAGGCGCCGAGATCGTCTCCGAGCCGCGGCAGGGCCACGTTGACGACCGTGCCATCCAGGAAGGCCATCCCCGAGCCGAGCACGGTGGCGAACAGGACCCACCGGCCTTGTGGGGATTTAATCCGGATTCCACCCTTTTCCATGCTGCCCATCATGCTCGACCCTCAGCGTGCTCCGAACATCCCGTCTTGCCCCCGCCCCGCCCATGCCGGGGGCCGAGGCGGTGCGCTCGTGTCGCGAACGCCGGTCCCGGCGCAGGAGCAGTGCGCAGAGCAGGGCGACCAGGACGGCCGGCAGCGGCAGCCAGAACACCCGCTCCAGCAGCCGGCCGGGCGAGTCGGGCGCCACAAGGAGGCCGGGGACGGCCGGGCCGAACGGCAGCGCGGCCAGCAGGACCACGGTCAGCGCCGTCTGGTGCCACAGGAAGACCGTCATCGCCGACAGGTTGGCCAGGACGACCGCCGCCCACACGCGCGGACGCCGCATGAGGGAGGTCAGCGGCCGGTGCAGCAGCATGGCCAGGCCCACCTGGGCGATCCCGAAGCACACCGCGGCCAGGGTGGGCGGGCTCAGGTTGGACACCCGCGCCCCGGTGACTCCGATCATGCTCGCCGGGTAGCCGAAGCCGGTGACCAGGACCACCGTCCCCACCGTCCCGCCCGCCAGCATCGCCGCCGCTCCCCACCCTCCGCCGAGCCCCCGCGCGTCACCGGCCCCGCGGGCGAGACCGATGGCGTACGGGACGAGCCAGCCGGCGAGCACGTTGGTCCAGGCGGGCCACGCGGGGCCGCCCAGGCCGAAACGGACCACGTCCGTCACCAGCACCAGCGCGACCGCCGTGACGGCCGCATGCACGGGCCGCACCCGCACCAGCAACGGAGTGACCGCGGTGAGCAGGCCGTACACGCCGAGGAACCACAGCGGGCCGAGGGCCGGCCCGGCCAGGGAACGCAGCGACCCCGGCGACACGCCGGCCGCCGCGAGCAGGACCAGCAGCCCGGCCCACACCATGAGCAGCGGCCCGGCCGGGACGAGCAGGCGGCGCAGGCGCAGGCGGACCCACGCCCCGCCCGGCTCGCGGCCGAGGCCGCGCGCCGCCGCGTACCCGCCCACGAAGAAGAAGACGGCCAGCGTCTGGAGCGCCCACGACAGCGGGACGAGACCGGGCATGGCGGAGAGCGGGCTGGTGACCCGGAGGTGTCCGAGATCGTCCACCACCCAGGCGGTCACCAGCCAGTGCCCCGCGATCACTCCGAGGATCGCCAGGGCGCGCAGCGCGTCGGCTCCCCGGTCGCGCGCGGCCGGCGTGCCCGCCTCGATCCGCCCGGCGAACGCGTCCCACGCCCGCCGCCCCGGCAGCGCCGCGCGTGCTCCGAGCAGGGTCCCCGCCCGCCGTGTCACGGCGCGCTCACTTCGGAGGCACGGCCGAGGGTGATCAACGCCAGGTTCCGCAGGGACACGCCACCCGGCCGGAAGTAGTCGCTGTGCCCGGCCGCTCCGGCCGCGAAGAGCCGCACGCCGAAGGAGGGGCGTGCGGGGTCTGCGCCGAAACCGAGATGCCCGATGCGCACCGGCGGGACGAAGCGCATCCAGTCGTTCCCGCCGCGGCCCGCCCACAGCCGGGCCCGGGCGCCGAGATCCCGCGCCCGGCCGACCCCGAGGCCGGGGCTGCCGAAGACGGCCACGTCGGCCACGGGCAGGCCGGGCAGGGCCTTCGCGCAGACCACCGAGCCGTAGCTGTGGCAGAGCAGCGTCATCGGAGCGGAGGTGATCGAGCGGACGCGGGCGACGGCGCGGCGCAGTTCCCCGGCGCCGTCTTCGGCGACCGCGTCGGTGGCCGCCGCGAGACTGACGGCCCGCGGGCTGTCGTACCCGAGCCAGGCGATCACCGCCGGCCGGGCCGCCGGGTCCAGGGCCCGCACCTGCGCGACCAGGGCGCGGGCGGCGCCGCCCGGCGTGCTGTACGCCTTGCGCCGCCCGCCGTCGAAGGTGGCCCGCGTGACGTCGGCGCCGGGCACGATGACGGCGACCCGGTCCGCCGTCGCCAGGTCGCCGAAGACCTTGACCATCCGGTCGTCGGGAGTGGGGGAGAGCAGGGTGAGGACGCCGAGTGCGCCGGTGAGGGAGATCGCCGCGAAAGCGCTCCTGGCCATGGGGGAGCCTCCTGTCCGGATCGCGGCGCGCCGCCGCGAACACAGCAGCAAGCTAGGAATCGCGATCGCTGACCCGCGTCCCCGGCAGGTGTGGTCTTCTCCGCTCCCACCCCGGTACCCGGCCGCGCGGTGCGGTGGCACCACGGGGTGAGGCGGAGAGTCACCCCTGAGGGTGACGCCGGGCGGGGGCGTGGCTCGTACGCTGGTGCGGTGATCTCGCGTGCCTGGTCCGGGTTCGTCCGGCTGGCGTCGCCGCCGGCCGCGGCGCTGGTCACCGGGACGGCGGAGCCCGCGGGCCCGCGGTCGCGGTGGCTGCGGCCCGCCGTGCCGGCATGGGCGCGGTGGGCGCCGTTCGCCACCGTCGACCTCGTTGTCGTCGCCGACCTGGCGCTGGCCTACATCCTGCTCGCCACCGGCGTGTCCTACCTGCAGACGGAGGCGGCGGCGTCCCACTTCTCCGCCGACGGGCCCGTCCTGATCGTGCTCGCCGCCGCCTACGCGGTGCCGGTCGCTCTGCGCGAGCGCTGGCCGGTGGCGGCGTGGCGGATCTCGGCGATGGCGGCGGTGGCCGGCGGCCTGGTCAACCCGCGCATCCTCAACGGGGCGATGGGCGGTGCCGCCGGCCACGGCGACGGCGTGATGCCCTACGTGGCCGCCCAGGTGATCACCTATCTGCTCTGCGCCTACTCGATCGCCGTGCGCGCGGATCGGAACGTCGCGATCGGGGTCTGGGTCGTCTCGGCGGTGGGCGCGTGGATCATCCACCCGAACTCGATGTTCCTCGCCACGGTCCTGGTGACGGTGGCCGTGCTGTTCGGCCAGAACGTCCGGGCACGCAGGCGGGCGACCAGCCGGCTGGACGATGAGCGGCGGCGCGGCGAGGAGCAGCGGGCGGCGCGCATCGTCCTGGAGGAGCGCACGCGCATCGCCCGCGAGCTGCACGACATCGTCGCCCACCACATGTCGGTGATCGCGATCCAGGCGGAGGCCGTGCCGCTGCGGGCCCGGGGCGACGTCGCGGCCCTGGAGGGAGGGCTGGCCGAGATCAGGGTGCTGTCGCTGGCGGCGCTCGCCGAGATGCGCCAGGTGCTGGGCGCCCTGCGTGGCGCGGACGGCCGCCGGGAGACGGCACCGCAGCCGGGGCTGGACCGGCTGGACGACCTGATCGGCAATGTCCGGGCCGCGGGGCTCGCCGTCACGACGGAGGTGTCCGGCCCTCTCGACCTGCCGGCCGCGGTCGGCCTGTCGGCGTACCGGATCCTGCAGGAGTCGCTGAGCAACGCGATGCGGCACGCGCCCGGGTCGCCGGTGCGAGCCGAGATCGAGCGGACGGCCGCCGAGCTGAGGGTGAGCGTGACCAACGGCCCCGGCGGCGCGCCTCCGCCCGCCACCCCGGACGGGCCGGGCCAGGGGATCGCCGGAATGCGTGAGCGCGCGGCACTGCTGGGTGGCACCGTGGAGGCCGCGCCCATGGCGGACGGCGGGTTCGCGGTGACGGCCACCCTGCCGCTCGCCGCCGCCGAACCCGCCGCGCCGGAGGAGCCGTGATCCGTGTCCTGATCGCCGACGACCAGGGCATGGTCCGTACCGGCTTCACCACCTTCCTCGGCACCCAGCCCGACATCGAGGTCGTCGCGGAGGCCGTCAACGGGCAGGAGGCGGTGACGCGGGCGGCGGAGCTGGCGCCGGACGTGGTGCTGATGGACGTCCGCATGCCGGTGATGGACGGGCTGGAGGCGACGCGCCGCATCCTCGCCGGCACCGCCACCAGGGTCCTGATCCTGACGACCTTCGACCTGGACGACTACGTCTACGAGGCGCTGCGGGCGGGGGCGAGCGGCTTTCTGCTCAAGGACGCATCCGCGCAGCAGCTCGTCGAGGCCGTGCGGGTGGTCGCCGCAGGGGAAGCCCTGCTGGCCCCCTCGGTCACCAGGCGGCTGATCGCCGAGTTCGCCCGGCTCGGCGGGCCGCGGGCGCCGACCGTGAAACGGCTGGCCGAGCTGACCGGCCGCGAGACCGAAGTGCTGGCGCTGATGGCCCAGGGCCTGTCCAACGGAGAGATCGCCGGGCGGCTGGTGGTGTCGGAGCAGACGGTGAAGACGCACGTCGGCCGCGTCCTGGCCAAGCTGGGCCTACGCGACCGTGCCCAGGCGATCGTCTTCGCCTACGACACCGGCCTGGTGCGTCCCGGCGACTGACGCAACGTCGCTGATTACAGAATTACGATCGCTGCAAGCGAACAAGCGCAGACATGGGAACAATCTCGGGCTCTCATTAATTGAGTCGATGTAACTCAACCCTTGGAGTTCGCATGAGTGAGAGCTTGATCCTTCCGGTGCTCCCGCTGGACGACGAGGTCGTCCTGCCCGGCATGGTCGTCCCCCTCGACCTGTCGGACGCCGAGGTGCGCGCCGCCATCGACGCCGCGAGGGCCACCTCACAGCAGAGCAAGCCGCGGGTGCTGCTTGTTCCGCGCATCGACGGCAAGTACGGCGCCGTCGGCGTCTCCGCGGTCGTCGAGCAGATCGGAAGGCTTCCCGGCGGCGAGCCCGCCGCCGTCGTCCGCGGCGTCGAGCGGGTGCGCATGGGTTCGGGCACGACCGGCCCCGGCGCCGCGCTGTGGGTCGAGTCGACCCACATGGAGACCGTCCCGGCCGACGGGCGCGCCGAGGAAGCGGCCAAGGAGTACAAGGCCCTGGCCACCACCATCATGCAGAAGCGCGGCGCGTGGCAGATCGTCGACGCCATCAACCAGATCGAGGACGCCTCGGTCCTCGCCGACAGCTCCGGGTACGCGCCGTGGCTGACCACAGCCCAGAAGGTCGAGCTGCTGGAGAACGCCGACCCGGCCGAGCGCCTCGGCCGGCTGGTCGAGTGGGCCCGCGAGCACCTGGCCGAGCTCGACGTCGCCGAGACGATCCGCAAGGACGTCCAGGAGGGCATGGAGAAGCAGCAGCGCGAGTTCCTGCTCCGCCAGCAGCTCGCCGCCGTCCGCAAGGAGCTCGCCGAGCTGAACGGGGACGCCGCCTCCGAGGAGGAGGACTACCGCGCCCGCGTCGAGGCCGCCGACCTGCCCGAGAAGGTCCGCGAGGCCGCGCTGAAGGAGGTCGACAAGCTCGAACGCACCTCCGACCAGTCGCCCGAGACCGGCTGGATCCGCACCTGGCTGGACACCGTCCTCGACATCCCGTGGAACGAGCGCACCGAGGACTCCTACGACATCGCCGCCGCGCGGGCGGTGCTCGACGCCGACCACACCGGCCTCGACGACGTCAAAGAGCGCATCATCGAGTACCTCGCGGTGCGCAAGCGGCGCTCCGACCAGGGGCTCGGCGTGGTGGGCGGCCGCCGCAGCGGCGCCGTCCTGGCGCTGGCCGGCCCTCCCGGGGTGGGCAAGACCTCCCTCGGCGAGTCGGTCGCCCGCGCGATGGGCCGCACGTTCGTCCGCGTCGCCCTCGGCGGCGTCCGCGACGAGGCCGAGATCCGCGGCCACCGCCGCACCTACGTCGGGGCGCTGCCCGGCCGCATCGTCCGGGCGATCCGCGAGGCCGGCAGCATGAACCCGGTCGTCCTGCTGGACGAGGTGGACAAGGTGGGCGCCGACTACCGGGGCGACCCGACCGCGGCGCTGCTGGAGGTGCTGGACCCGGCGCAGAACCACACCTTCCGCGACCACTACCTGGAGGTCGAGCTCGACCTGTCGGACGTGCTCTTCCTGGCGACCGCCAACGTCCTTGAGGCGGTGCCAGGCCCGCTGCTCGACCGCATGGAGATCGTGACCCTCGACGGATACACCGAGGACGAGAAGGTCGCCATCGCACGCGACCACCTGCTGCCCCGCCAGCTCGACAAGGCGGGCCTGACCGCCTCCGACGTCACCGTGGACGACGACGCGCTGCGCAGGCTCGCCGGCGAGTACACCCGGGAGGCCGGCGTGCGTTCGCTCGAGCGGGCGATCGCCCGGGTGCTGCGCAAGGTCACCGCCAAGGCGGCCCTGGACGAGACGGCGCTGCCGGTGCACGTCACGGCGGACGACCTGGTCGGCTACCTCGGCCGGCCGCGGCACGTCCCTGAGTCCTCGCTCCCCGAGTCGGCGCAGCGCACGGCCGTGCCCGGCGTCGCGACCGGGCTCGCGGTCACCGGCGCGGGCGGTGACGTCCTGTACGTCGAGGCCTCGCTGGCCGACCCCGAGACCGGCTCCACGGCCGTCACGCTCACCGGCCAGCTCGGCGAGGTGATGAAGGAGTCCGCGCAGATCGCCCTGTCCTACCTCCGTTCGCGTGGCGCCGAGCTGGAGCTGCCGGTCGGGTCCCTGAAGGACCGGTCCGTGCACATCCACGTCCCGGCGGGCGCGGTCCCGAAGGACGGCCCGTCGGCCGGCGTCACGATGACCACCGCCCTGGCCTCGCTGCTGTCGGGCCGCCCCGTGCGGTCGGACGTGGCGATGACCGGCGAGGTCTCGCTCACCGGCCGGGTGCTGCCGATCGGCGGGGTCAAGCAGAAGCTGCTGGCCGCCCACCGGGCGGGCATCACGACGGTGCTGATCCCGGCGCGCAACGAGCCCGACCTGGACGACGTGCCCGAGGAGGTCCGCAACGAGCTGACCGTCCACGCGGTGAGCGACGTGCGCGAGGTGCTGGACATCGCGCTGACCCCGGCCACGGTGGCGGAGCCGGCCGCGGCCTGACCGTGAGGCCCGGCCGGGCCTCACCCCTGGGCCGTAGTTCTTCGGCCGCCTTCGCCTGGCTTCGTCCAGGCGAAGGCGGCCGGACAATTTTGGACGAATCATCTGGCCGCTTGACCAGATGATTCGTCCATGTTGTTATGAGGGTGTGATCTACGGAACCCCTGAACTGGAAGCCCCCGACAAGTCCGTCCTCGGCGAGATCGAGGAGATGCGCCGCGACCTGAAGTACCGCCTCGCCGAGCCGCACCGCTGGGACGGCCAGCTGCGGCGCCAGCTCCAGGCGCGGGCGATCCAGGGGTCCAACTCCATCGAGGGTTACCGGGCGAGCGTCGAGGACATCGAGTCCATCATGCTGGGGGAGGAGCCGCTGGAGACCTCGCGCGCGGTCACGAGCGAGATCGCCGGATACCAGCAGGCGCTCACCTATGTCCGCCAGCTGTCGCCGGCCAGGTCCTTCCGCTTCGACCTCGGCATGCTCAACGCGCTCAACTTCATGATGATCGGCCACCACCACGACAAGTCCCCGGGCGTCGTGCGGCCGGGCGGCATCTACGTTCGGAACTTCTCCACGGGGGAGGTGGTCTACGAGGGTCCGGACGCGGAGGACGTCCCCGGCCTGCTCGACGAACTGGTCGCGTGGCTGAATGGAGGAGACGCGCACCAGCCCAGCTATGTCCGGGCCGCGATGGCGCATTTCAACCTCGTCGCCATTCATCCCTGGAGGGATGGCAACGGACGTATGTCCAGGGCGCTGCAGACACTGGTGCTCGGCCGCGATCAGATCACCACGCCAGAGTTCTGCTCCATCGAGGAGTGGCTCGGCCTGGGGGAGAACACCGTGGACTACTACCGGGCGCTGCGAGATGCGCAGCAGGGCGTCTGGTCGCCCCACGACGAGATGTTGCCGTGGGTGCGGTTCTGTCTGCGGGCGCATCACATGCAGGCCCAGCGGGTGCGGCGGCGCCTCGCCGAGGCGGGGGAGGTGTGGATGCTCCTGGAGGAACAGATCGACAAGGAGGGTCTGCACACCCGGTGCGTCTCGGCGCTCTACCAGGTCTTCGTGTCACGGCGGCTGCGGCGTGCCACCTACCAGGCCGAAGAGTCGCTGAGCCAGGGACAGGCCGCGCGCGACCTTCGCGAGCTGGCGGCGCGCGACTGGCTCACCCCGTACGGCGAGACCAAGGGACGCTTCTACGCCCCCGGCCCCCGGATGGAGCGGGTCAAGGCCGACTTCGCCGCCCGCATGGAGCCGCTGCGCGACCCCTACCGCGCCCTCCTGTGACGTGCGGCGCGCGGGTAAGTGCGTGCTTTCCAGCGCACAGATAACCGAGTACCGTTCGGTTTCATGCACCCGGGAGTGGTCGCGGCCGAGACGCCCGACAAACCTGCAGTGATCATGGCGAGCTCCGGACGGGTGCTGACCTACCGCGAGCTGGACGAGGAGTCCAACCGGCTGGCGCGCCTCTTCCGGTCGGCCGGGCTGCGGCCGGGGCAGCACGTCGCCTTCATGCTCGAGAACCATCCGCTGTTCCTGGTCGTCGCCTGGGCCGCCCACCGCTCCGGGCTGTACTACACCGCGATCAGCTCCCGCCTGCGGCCGGACGAGCTGGCCTACATCGTCGGCAACTGCGAGGCCGAGGTCTTCATCTCCTCGGCGTCGCTCGCCGGCGTCGCGACGTCGATCACCGAGCGCACCCCGCGCGTCCGGCTCAGGCTGATGATCGACGGCGTCGCCCCGGGCTTCGCCTCCTACGAGGAGGCCGTGGCCGCGCACCCGCCGGAACCGGTCGAGGACGAGTGCCAGGGAGCGGACATGCTCTACTCCTCCGGCACCACCGGGCGCCCCAAAGGCGTCAAGCCGCCGCTGAGGCGCGCGCCGCTCGACGCCCCCGGCGCCCTGCTGCGACTGGTGCGCTTCCTGTTCGACCCGCCGTCCGATTCGGTATACCTGTCTCCCGCCCCGCTGTACCACGCCGCGCCCCTGCGCTACTGCATGGCGTTCCAGCGCATCGGCGCGACGGTCGTCGTGATGGAGCGGTTCGATCCCGAGCAGGCGCTCGCGCTGATCGAGAGACACCGGGTGACGCACTCCCAGTGGGTGCCGACGATGTTCATCAAGATGCTCAAGCTGCCCGAGGCCGTGCGCGGCAAGTACGACCTGTCCTCGCTGGCCTGCGCCATCCATGCCGCCGCGCCCTGCCCGGTCCAGGTCAAGGAGCAGATGATCGCCTGGTGGGGCCCGATCGTCCACGAGTACTACGCGGGCACCGAGGGCAACGGCTTCCTGTATGTCGGCCCGCACGACTGGCTCGCCCACAAGGGCACCGTGGGACGCCCGCTGCTCGGCGTCGTGCACATCTGCGACGAGGACGGCGACGAGCTGGCGGCCGGCGAGCACGGCACGGTGTACTTCTCCGACGGGCCGCGGTTCGAGTACCACGGCGACCCGGAGAAGACCAGGGCGGCGCACGATCCGCAGGGCCGGGGCTGGACGACGCTCGGCGACATCGGCTATCTGGACGAGGACGGCTTCCTCTACCTCACCGACCGCCGCTCCTACATGATCATTTCGGGTGGGGTCAACGTCTATCCGCAGGAGGCGGAGAACGTCCTCTCCCTCCACCCGAAGGTGGCGGACGTGGCGGTCTTCGGAGTGCCCGACGAGGAGATGGGCGAGGCGGTGAAGGCCGTGGTCCAGCCCGTGGAGCGCGCCGGGGCCGGGCCGGCGCTGGAGGCCGAGCTCATCGCGTACTGCCGGGAGCGCCTCGCCCACTACAAGTGCCCGAAATCAGTGGATTTCCGGCTGGAGCTTCCCCGCCATCCGACCGGGAAGCTGTACAAGCGCCTCCTCAGGGACGAGTACTGGCCGTCACCTGAGAGGTGATCGACCCGCCCGCGGCGGCCGCGGCGACCGGTGGGCAGCCGTAGAGCGCGCGCACGGCGGCCAGGTCGGCCTGGCTGAAACCGTCGCGCTGCCCGATCTGCGCCGGCATGAGCGGCACCAGGGTGTCCAGCCCGTTGGCGCTGAAGAAGTTCCTCCCGTACAGCATCACCGAGCCGTAGTCGAGGGTGCCGAACAGGCGGTTCTGCTCGGGCGCCAGCTTCTGGAACTGGGACTCATACCCTTTCATCACGTTCTCCAGATGAACGGTCACGGCGTTGTCCCGGTCGGAGCGCGAATGCTCGTGGTAGAAGCCGACCGCGTGCAGCAGCTCGTGGATGGCGACGCCTTTTCGCTCGCATCCCGGGCCGATCGAGACGTCCTGCGGCTGAGAGCCCAGGCGTCCCACGTACGAATAGCAGCCGTGGCCGGAGATGACGTTCAGATATCCCGCCTCTCCGGTGCGCGGGACGAAGCGCACGCAGGTGCCGTCATGGAAGGCCCTGATCGCCTGGGTCACCGCTTCGCGCGCCGCCGAGGTGAGAGTGGGGGAGAGCACGTAAGGCACCTTCTTGTCCGGCCACAGCGCGCCGGTCTGCGTGGTGGCCGCGCCGGACGAGGAGCCGGGGCAGGCGGGGCGTTCGGGCGGCGCCGGGCCCGGCGGGGCCGCCGGCGGCGACACCGACAGCCGGGCGGTCTCGGGGAAGATGCCCGGCATCCGGACCTTCCCGGCGGACGCCTCCGTGGGCGTCCCGATGACGATGTCGCCTTCGGTGATGGCGTGCCCGTCGATCTCGGCGAACCCGATCGTGTGCGGTTGCCCGGTTATGTCCGGGGTGGTGATGGAGAGAGAGGGGTGTTCGAGCTGCTGCTGCCAGAGCGAGTCCAGTACGTCGTCATCGTCCTCGTCGTCGGCGACGGCCGGCGGGGCGCCGGTCAGCAGTCCGGACAGGATCACGGCCAATATCAGTTTATGTCTCATATCCATACCCCCGGAAAGCGTTCGCGACGGCGCACGGACCGTCGCCGGGGAAACCTACCCATGTGATCATCCGGCACTCTCTGAAAGGATCCCTCCGGTACGGGAGCCGCCGCCCGGTACGCGGGGGACGGCCGGAATTGTCGGCCCTTTCTCCTTATCCCGGCTTTACATTTCCGTCTTGCGGCGGGCGAGTGATTCCCCAGGTCAGCGCCTCCTGTGCAGGTCATCGCGGCACGCGCCATCGGCCGCGCCGTCGCGGGAGACAGGACGCGGGCGACGTTCAGGAGACGTTCAGTCAGGGCTTAGGAAGGTCTTATCGCCGGTGCGCCATCATCGATTTACCGGTCCTCAACCGGCCGCCGCCGAATAGCGGCGTATGCGGACGACCTTGGGGGAAAGAGATGAGCACCGAAGACCCGCGTGAGCACAAGACCGGCGACACCGCTCCGGTGGAGGCGCCGACGGCGCACGGATGGACGCAGTTCGGCCGGACCGCGCCCCATGCGGGAGGTTTCCAGCACCATTCGAACGCCCCAGGGGCGTGGACCGGGGACACCGTCCAGTCGCCGGTCTTCCCGGCGGGCGGCGCCGCGAGCGGATGGTGGACGACCGGACGCAAGGCGGTGGCGGGCCTGGCCCTGGCGGCGGTGGCGATCGGAGGCGGGGCCGCGGGGGCCTTCGTCGCGACGGCCGCCGCGGGCACCCCGACCCTGATCTCCAGCCCGATCGTCCGGCCGGCGTCCGACGCCGCCGCCGCGACGGTGGCCGACGTGGCGCGAGCGGTGCAGCCGTCCGTGGTCTCCATCACCGTGACCAGCGGCTCCGGCCAGGGCGAGGGCTCGGGCGTGATCCTGTCCGACGACGGCCTGATCCTCACCAACAACCACGTGGTCGCCGGAGCGGGACAGGACGCCAAGCTCCAGGTCAAGTTCAGCGACGGCAAGGTCGCCCAGGCCGACGTCGTCGGCACCGACCCGGCCACCGACCTCGCCGTGGTGCGGGCGAAGGGCGTCTCCGGGCTGACCAAGGCGACGCTCGGCGACAGCGACAAGCTACGGGTCGGCGACGCGGTCCTGGCCATCGGAAGCCCGCTGGGCCTTGAGGGCTCGGTGACCGCCGGCATCATCAGCGCGCTCGACCGCACGCTGACGGTCGGCGGCGAGTCCCAGCAGCAGCGCCCGCAGCTCCCGCCCGGCTGGGGCGACGGCGGCTTCGGCCGGCAGCCCGGCCAGCCGCAGAGCAGCGGCACGACGATCGGCGGAGCCATCCAGACGGACGCCGCGATCAACCCCGGCAACTCCGGCGGCGCACTGGTGAACGCCTCCGGGCAGGTGGTCGGCGTCAACAGCGCCATCGCCACCAACGGCGGCGACGGCAACATCGGCGTGGGCTTCGCGATCCCGATCAACACCGCCCGTCAGGTCGCCGACCAGCTGATCAAGAGCGGCAAGGTCACGCACGCCTACCTCGGCGTCACCCTGGCAGACGCCACGGGCGACGTCCAGGGGGCCGTCATCGGGTCGGTCCAGGACGGCAGCCCGGCCGCGCAGGCGGGCCTCAAGGCGGGCGACCTGATCACCAAGCTCGGCCAGACCCCGGTGTCGGGGGCCGAGACGGTGGTGGGCGCGGTCCGCGGCTACCAGCCGGGCACCAAGGTCACGCTGACGTACGTGCGCGACGGCGCCACCTCCACGGTCACCGTCACGCTCACCGAGAAGACCACGACGAGCTGACCGTCCACGAACAGGATGCGCCGCCGGGCACGCTGCGGGCCCGGCGGCGCATCCGTCATTTCCGGGTTCCACCGAGGGGCCGTCGCCTTCAGGCGACGGCCCCTCCGGCGTTGGAGGGCCGTCACAGGTCGGCAGGTGCGGCGCGCGCCGCGAACGCCACGGTGAGCAGAGGCGTCGGCGATGCCGATCCGGCGAACTTATGACTCTTTAACATCTATTAGCCTAAAGTGCTACGAGACTAGATAAATGGAGAAGCCGTGATCGAGTTCCATCTGGACGTGAGATCGGGTGTGGCGCCCTACCTGCAGCTGGTCCAGCAGGTACGGCATGCGCTACGGCTCGGCATGCTGCGTGAGGGCGACCAGTTGCCGACCGTCAAGGAGGTCGTGGCGCACCTGGCGATCAACGCCAACACCGTGCTCAAGGCCTACCGGGAACTGGAGCACGAGGGCCTGGTCGCCGCCCGGCCGGGGGTGGGGACGTTCGTGACGGCGACGCTCACCGACACCTCGCTGGCCGCGCACGGACCGCTGCGGCTGGAACTGCGGCTGTGGCTGGCCAAGGCCCGCCGCGCCGGCCTCGACGAGGAAAGCATCGAGGCCCTCTTCATGACGACCTTTCGGACCACCGCTCAGGAGGACATAGCGTGAACACTGTCCTGCAGGCCCAGGAGCTGGGCAAGAAATACGGCAAGCGCTGGGCGCTGCGCGAGTGCACCATCGACATCCCGGCAGGGCATGTCGTCGGGCTGGTGGGGCCCAACGGAGCGGGCAAGACGACGCTGCTGAAGCTGGCCAGCGGACAGCTCGAACCGACGGCGGGCGGCGTCACCGTGCTGGGCGGCCGGCCCGCCGGCGGGCCGGCGCAGCTGGCCAAGGTCGGGTTCGTCGCCCAAGACACCCCCGTCTACGCGGGGCTGACCGTCGCCGAGCACCTGCGGCTGGGAGTCCGGCTCAACCCCCGCTGGGACGACGCCATGGCACGGGAGCGCATCGCGCGGCTCGGCCTGGTCCCCACGCAGCGGGCGGGCAGGCTGTCGGGTGGTCAGCGCGCCCAGCTCGCCCTCACCCTGGGCCTGGCCAAACGCCCCGAACTGCTGATCCTGGACGAGCCCGTGGCCTCGCTCGACCCGCTCGCCCGCCGCGAGTTCCTGCAGGGACTGATGGAGGCCACGGTCGAGCACCAGTTCAGCGTCGTGCTCTCCTCCCACCTGGTCTCCGACCTGGAACGGGTCTGCGACTTCCTGGTCGTGCTCGTCGACTCGCGCGTGCAGGTGGCGGGAGAGGTCGACAAGCTGCTGGCCACCCATCACCGGCTGACCGGCCCGCGCCGCGATCCCGATCGGCTGCCCGCCGACCAGCACGTGATCTCGGCACGCCACACCGACCGGCAGAGCACGTACGTGATCCGTACCGAGGCTCCGATCCACGACCCCGCCTGGACGGTGACCCAGCTCAACCTGGAGGACCTCGTCCTGGCCTACATGGAGAAGCACGTCGCCGAGGACCGGCGAGTCGCCCTGGAGGTGCAGCGATGATCTGGCTGACCTGGCGCCAGCTGCGCGGCTCGGCCGCGATGATCGCCGCCCTGCTCGTCGTCCTCGCCGCCATCTTGGCCCTGACCGGCCCGAACCTGGCCTCTGACTACTCCGCCGGGATCGCCGGCTGTGTCCAGGACGACACCTGCGGCCGTTTCTACAACCGGTTCTTCCAGACGTATGAGCTCCCCTTCATCGCTGTCAGCCTCATCGTGCTGCTCCTGCCCGCTCTCGTCGGGCTCTTCTGGGGAGCGCCGTTGATCACCCGTGAGCTGGAGACGGGCACGCATCTGCTGGTGTGGAACCAGAGCGTCACCCGCGGCCGCTGGCTGCTGGTCAAGCTCGGGCTCACCGGCCTGGTCGCCATGGCCGCCGCCGGCCTGTGCGGCCTCGCGGTGACCTGGTGGTCCGATCCTCTGGACAAGTCGGCCCCCGGGGGCCTGGCCCTGATGGCCCCCCTGGTGTTCGGCGCGCGCGGCATCGCCCCGATGGGGTACGCGGCCTTCGCCTTCGTCCTCGGCGTGACCGTGGGCCTGATGGTGCGCCGCACACTGCCCGCCATGGCCCTCACCCTGGCCGTCTTCGTCGCGATCCAGATCGCCATGCCGCTGCTGGTCCGTCCCCACCTGATGACCCCGGTCACCTCGAGGTTCGAGCTCAGTGAGGTGAACGTGGACCAGTTCGGCATATCACGGGACGAAGGCGGAACCGTGCGCATCATGCTGGACTCGGCGGTCCCCGGCCACGCCGGCGCCTGGGTCATGTCCAGCGACCTGGTCGACTCGTCCGGGCGCATGGTCACCACAGGCGAGGGGGGAGCCGCCGTTCCGGTCTCCACCACGTCGGGGCCCTGCTCACCGACGGGAGCACAGGGCATGGACCTGTGCTCGGCCGAGATCAACCGGCTCGGTTATCGGCAGCAGGCGACCTTCCAGCCCCTTGAGCGCTTCTGGCCCTTCCAGTGGATCGAGACCGCGATCTACGCTGTTCTCACCCTCGGCCTCACGTGGTTCTGCTTCTGGTGGATCCGGCGGCGCCTGTCGTGACCGCCGTCAGGACCATGACCGCCGGGCTCGCCCTCCTCCTGGCGGCCGCCTGCACGGCGCCGGCGCCGCCGCGCAGCGAGGCGAACACGGAAGGATCGTCGGTATGCGCGCGGCCCCGGGGCGTCCCCGAGGCGGAGACGGCCACCACGATCGACGTCATCGAGCAGGCGTACTTCTGCATCCTCGGCAACTACTACAGCGGCGAAACGCTGGACGCCCGCGCGCTGCTGACGGCCGGATTCGCCGCCCTCACACAGGAGCTCGACCGCGACGGGCGCGACCTGCCCGAGGCGACCATGCCCGCGCTGACCGGCGACCGCGAAGCCGACTGGGCCGCGTTCGAGACCGCCTACCGCAGGGCCACCGACCAGGTCCCCGGCCTCCGCGATCGGCTGGCCGTCGTCACCCTCGAGGCCATCGTGGCCGCCCTCGGCGACGACCACGCCCGCTGGACGCACGACGTCGAGCGGCCGCCCGGCTACTACGACGGCGACGGCTACGGCCTCGGTCTCCTGGCGAACGTCAACGGCCCGCAGGTGAACGGCAACCCCGGCGTCGCCCTGCCGCCGCTGTTCGTCACCGCCGTGCAGGGTGGCGCGGCGCGGGCCGCCGCACTGCGCCCGGGAGACATCATCGAATCGATCAACGGATCGGCGCCGTTCATCGACGGCAAGGCCACTCCCGCGATCGCCGCCCTCTACCCGCAGTACCCGGAAGCCGGCCCGGTCCGGCTGCGGATCCTGCGGCAGACCACCGGCCGCCGCTGGACCGTCACGCTCAAGCCCGGCCTCCATCAGCGGGACCTGGCCGCCCTGCAGGTGGTGCAGTCGAAGCTGCTGGACGACGACGTCGCCTATGTGCTGTTGCGCGGGTTCGCTCCCGACTCCGCCGACAGGGTTCTCAAGGCGATCTCCAGGCTGCGCACCGGCCGGACGCTGTCCGGCGTCGTGCTGGACCTGCGCGGCAACGGCGGCGGCAGCCCCACGGAGGCGATCCGGCTGGTGAGCGCGTTCGTCCACGGCAAGGTCACCGCCTACCAGTGCACCGTGGAGGGCACGTGCGCGGCTTCGTGGACCGACGACACCGTCCAGTTGCTCGACCTGCCGCTGACGGTGCTCACCGACCGCGGCTGTGCCTCGGCCTGCGAGCATTTCAGCTCCGCGGTCAAGGACCTTCACGCCGGCCGGCTGGTCGGCGCCAGAACGGCCGGGGTCATCTCCGGCCCGGCTCAGCCGTACCTGCTCAACAACAACACCTCGCTGAGCTTTCCCGCAAGGCACCACCTGGGGCCCGATCGTGAGGTGATCGACCGGATCGGCGTGCCGCCCGACCACTACGTGCCCCTGACCCCGAAGGACGCGGCCGCAGGACGCGACCCCGCTCTGGCCAAGGCCCTGACCTTGCTGCACAGATGAGGACGGACCTCTTCATGAGACAGATCCTGGCAGTCGCCGCGGGACTGGCCGTCCTCGCCGTGTCCGCCTGCTCCGCGCCCACGCCGCCCCGCTCCGCCGCCGGCCCGTCGGCCACGCCCACCGGCCCCGCCGCCCTGCCCGTCCCCACCGGCGCCCACCGGGTCGGCACCACCGCCCTGCATCTGAAAGACGCCTCCCGCCCCGACCCTTGGAACCTCGACGCCGGCGCCAGAGAGCTCAAGGTCACCCTGTGGTATCCGACCGAGCAGCGGGACGGGCGGCGGGCGCCGTACATGACGCCCAAGGAGTCGGAGCTGCTGATCAAGGGCTTGCGGATCGCCCGCGTGCCGTACGACACGCTGAGCAAGACGCGCACGAACGCCATCGAGGACGCCGAACCGGCGGGGCGCGGGCTTCCGCTGGTGGTGCTGTCCCCGGGCTTCACCAAGCCGGTGAGCACGCTCACGTCCCTGGCCGAGGATCTGGCCAGCCGCGGGTACGTCGTGGCCGGGATCGACCACACCTACGAGAGCTACGCCACGACCTTGGCCGACGGGCGGGTCGCCGAATGCCTGGCGTGCGACAGCGACAGCGACCCGGGCTTCGGCACGGGAGTGGTCCAGGGACGGGCGGCGGACGTCTCCTTCGTGCTGGACCAGCTGACGTCGAAGTGGGACGGCTCCGGCCGGATCGACCGCTCCAGGATCGCGATGGCAGGCCAGTCGATCGGCGGGGCCGGCGCCGTGGCGGCCATGGTGAGGGACCCTCGGATCCGCGCCGGGATCGACATGGACGGCACGACCTACGCCCGGATCCCCAAAAGCGGGTTCTCCCGGCCGTTCATGTTCATGGGGTCGCCGTCGCACATCACCGGCGGGCGCGACAATTCGTGGGACCGCGACTGGAAGCTGCTGACCGGCTGGAAACGCTGGCTCGTGCTGACGGGCGCGGAACACCAGTCGTTCACCGACGGCCCGCTGATGGCGGGCGCGCTCGGCGTCAAGCCCGTCGACGGTGTCCTGCCCGCGGCGCGCTCCGCCGAGCTCACCCGCACGTACGTGGCCGCCTTCCTCGATCAGCATCTGAAGTCGAAGCGGCGGCCCATCCTGGACAAGCCGTCATCACGCTACCCCGAGGTCAGGTTCTGCCCCGGGACCTGTGGTCAATCCTGAGGCCCTGCGACCCCGAAGCCGTCGCGGACGCCGGAGACCGTCCGATCCCGCGAGGTGGGAGCGGACGGCCGTGCCCAGGCCGGGGGCGGGTGAGGAGCGGAGAGCCGTCCTCAGGAGAATCTGCGGCCCTCGTCGCGGCGGTAGGCCCAGACGGCCAGGCCGCCCGCGACGGCCGTCCACACCGCCATCATCACCAGCGCGAGGGGCTGCGGCGTGAAGTCCCCGGTCGCGGCCCACACCAGTTCGACCGCGCCGCGCGCCGGCAGATAGGGGGCGATGACCTCGATGAAGCCCGGCGCCTGCTCCGGGCCGGTGAGCAGCCCGCTGCCGAAAGCCATCGGCAGGAACACGACCTGCGCGACGGCGATCGCCGCCTTCGACGGCAGCGCATACCCGATCAGCAGGCCCAGCATGGTGAACGGGACGGCGGCGACGGCCAGCGCCCCAAGGCCCAGCAGCGCGCCGAGGGGCGTCACCGTCGCCTCGGTGAGCAGCGCGGCGATCAGGGCCACCGGCAGCAGTGCGAGTGCCAGGAACGCCAGGCCGGTGAGCAGCCGGCCCGCGAACCTCGGCCAGGCGCCGGCGGGCAGGGTGCGAATGTAGGGGTCCCAGGGCTGCGCGCGGTCCTCGGAGACGCCGACCCCGTAGGTGAACAGGCAGGTCCCCATCACCGCGAACGTCATCATCGAGCCGGTCGCGTAGGTCGCGGCCACGGGATCGCCGCCCGCGAACGGGACGACGAAGAACAGCATCGAGGCGGAGGGGAAGAACGTGTTGCCGATCACCGCGATGGGGATGCGGATCGTCTCCAGGAACTGGTATTTCACGTGCGTCATCACGAGTGACATGGGGGGCTCTTTCTGAAGGGGCTCGGCCGGAAACGGGGGGCGGTCAGACGGCGGCCGGTTCGGCCTCTCCGGCGGTGATCGCCAGGAAGGCCTCCTCCAGGGTGGTCGCCCGGATCTCCAGGTCGGAGAAGGGGACCTCGGACCTGACCAGCTCGCGGACCAGCAGGTCGGCGTCGGCCGTGACCAGGTGCGTCCGGCCGTCCTCGGTCGCGGAGCTGAGCACGCCCGGCAGTTCGGGCAGGTGGCCCGCGGTCAGGCTGACCCGGCGCACCCCGACCATGCCGCGCACCGACGCGAGGGTGCCGTCGGCGAGCACCCGTCCCTTGCCGAGGACGACGACCCGCTGGGCCAGTGCCTCGATCTCCTCCAGGTAGTGGCTGGTCAGCAGCACGGTGCCGCCGTCGGCGTGGAAGTCGCGGATCGCGTCCCACAGCGCGCGGCGCGCCTCGACGTCCAGCCCCGTGGTCGGCTCGTCGAGCAGGACGAGCCGCGGCCGCCCGGCGAAGGCCAGGGCGACCGCGATCCGCCTCTTCTGCCCGCCCGACAGGCCCCCGATCTGCCGGTCGCGCACCTCGGTGAGCCCGAAGCGTTCGAGAAGCTCGTCGCGGTCGGCCCGCGAAGAAAAGTGGGCGGCGACGAAGTCGACGCACTCGCGCACGCGCAGCGTCGGCGGAAGCCCCGTCTCCTGGGGGGTCATGCCGAGCTCGCGGCGGCGGGCCGGATCGGCGGGCGGGCCCCCGAACAGCGTGACCGAGCCCGACGAGGGCCGCCGCAGCCCCGCCAGCAGGTTGACCAGGGTCGACTTGCCGGCGCCGTTCGGGCCGAGCAGGCCGATGAGCTCTCCGGCCCGGATGTCCAGTGACGTCGGGTTCAGCGCCACCACCTCGCCGTAGCGGCGGCTCACCTCGACCGCGCTGGCCAGCGTCTCCGTCATGCTTTCTGCCCCGTCTCTTCCGGATCTGTGCCGGATGTAGGTGGAACTGCCGCGCCGCCGTCGGCGGTCGTGGGGGAACCCGGCGCGTGCGCCCGTGCCGGTTGGGCGCCGGCCATGTCGAGCAGCGCGCGGATGGCGGCCGTGTAGTCGTCGAAGGCGAGCCGGCCTCTGCGGGTGAGCGCCACGAACGTCACCGGGGTGCGTCCCCGGTGGGTCTTGCCGATCTCGACGTATCCCGCGTTCTCGAGTTTGCTGAGGTGGACCGAGAGGTTGCCCGCCGTCATGCCGAGGATGTCCTTCAGACCGGGGAAGCTGATCTGGTCCCCCTCGGCCAGGGTGGACAGCGCGGTGACGACGCGCAGGCGCGCCTGGGCGTGGATGACCGGATCGAGCTCGGGCAGCCCCGCTGACGGGGTCATGCCCTGCCCGGCCGGAGACGCGTGCTCAGGTGGACCATCGCGCCCGCGGCGACGAAGGCGCCGCCCACCCCCACGGCGGAGAACAGCGCGTGCAGCCCCGGCCCGGCCATCACGCCCGCGACGTTCACGACGGCGATCCAGCCGCCGATGTAGAACATCGGGCGCACGTTCCACACGGCCGCCCCCGCCATGAACAGCAGGCTGACGACCATCATGGAGGCGCAGCACCACAGGAGAGTGCGCTCGGCCTCCGGCAGGAGCGTGCCGAAGTGGCCGCACACGGCCCCTACCAGCATGTAGCCGAAGAACCACGTCAGGCCGTACATCGTGCCGCGCGCCTGGGACGTGCCGCGGACCTGGCTGCCCTGCTTCCACCCGAGGTATCCGCTGATGGCGAGGGCCACGCCGATGGTGCCGAACAGGATCGCCAGCGCCGCGCCGAGCGAGATGGGCCCGTCCGGCCGCCCTGACAGCCCGTAGCGGACGAAGAAGGCGCCGTACCCGAGGAACCACACCAGCCCCCAGACGACGTAGAAGATCGGCAGAGGGCTCGCGAAGTGCCGCGCGGCCGCGGCCCGCTGCGCCTCGATGATGCCGAGCATCTCCTGCGGGCCGAGCGCCCGCTCACCCTCGGCGTCCTCGGCCTCGTCCGATCGCATGACCCCTCCTCCGAACCCACCCGCAAACTGGTTTGAACTATAAACCCAACCAGTTTGCGATGTAAACCACCCTGCGCGGCAAATCAGAAAGGGCACGCTCAGGGCGTTCGAACCCCGCCGAGAAGGACGGCCTGATGGGCGGCTCCTCGGCGGGGAGGAGGGTGCGGGCCGGCCGGCCGGCGGGGCGGGGTGAGGACCCGCCGAGCGGGAGGCCGGGCCGGGGACCGGGAGGAGCGGGCGTCGGGCGCTCTGACCTCGTCAGGGGGTGACGGCGGTGAGGGCCTCGGACTCCCACAGGTCGCGGTAGTAGCCGGGGACGGCCGCCAGCTCGTCGTGGCGGCCGCGCTGGATGACGCGCCCGGCCTCCAGCACGACGATCTCGTCGACGCCTTCCAGGCCGTGCAGGCGGTGGGTGACCAGCAGCGTCGTGCGGCCGTGGGTGGCGTCGAGCAGGTCGGCCATCAGAGCGTCGGCCGTGGCCCCGTCGAGGGACTCCGCGGGCTCGTCGAGCAGCAGGATCTCCGGATCGTGCAGCAGGGCGCGGGCCAGGGCGAGCCGCTGGAGCTGGCCGCCGGAGACGGTGCGCCCGTCCTCGCCCAGCGTCACGTCCCAGCCGGTGCGCTCGACCCAGGCGTCCAGCCGCGCCCGGCGCACGGCCCCGGCCAGCTCGTCGTCGTCCGCCTCCGGCCCCGCCAGCCGCAGGTTGTCGCGCAGCGTGGCGCGGAACACGTACGGGTCCTGCGTCAGGCCGGTGATCTGGGACCGGACGTCGTCGGAGGAGAGCTCGCGGACGTCGACGCCGCCGACGCGGACGGTTCCGGCCTCGAAGCCGGCCGTGCGCATGAGGGCGGACAGCAGCGTGCTCTTGCCCGCGCCGCTCGGCCCGACCACGGCGACGCGCTTGCCCGGGGTCAGGGTCAGGGACACCCCGTCCAGAGCCGGCGCCCTGCCGGGGGCGTGGCGGACCACCAGGTCCTCCACCTCGACGGTCAGCGGCCCGGCCGGCATGGGAACGGGCGCGGCCGGCTCCGGCACGGCGGCGGGGGTGGCCTGGACCTCCCTCAGCCTGCGCAGCGCCGCGGTCACCCCGGCGAACCGCTCGCCCGCGGCGGCCAGCGGCAGGACCGGCTCGAACGAGACCAGGGCCGTCAGCGCCAGCACGGCCGTGGGCACCGTCCCGAGCCCCGCCCGCTGGGCGACCAGCACGATCGCGGCCACGGTGAGGCCCTGCACCAGGGTGCCGAGCATGAGAGCGGCGGCGTTCGCCCTGCTCTGACGCCGCTCGAGGGCCGCGAGCCTCGCGCCGGCCTCCGCGGCGGCGGCGAGCGCCCGATCGCCCGCCCCATAGGCGGCGAGGTCGGCGGCGCCGTGCACCAGGTCGGCGACCCGCGCAGCCAGGACGGCTCTCGCGGGGGCAAGGCGCGCCGACCAGCGCCGGGCCGCGGTCGCCGTGCCCGCGGGCAGCAGCACCCCCGCGACCAGCAGGCCCGCCAGCAGGACCAGCGCGGCCGCGGGCAGCAGGAAGGCCCCCAGCGTCACGGCGGCGACGGCGGTCACCAGGGCGGCCAGGGCGGGCAGCAGGCAGCGGACCAGCAGGTCCTGCACGGCGTCGGTGTCGTCCACCATGCGGCTCAGCAGGTCGGCGCCCCGGTCGCCGGGCGGCCTGGACGGGATGAGCGCCTGGTACAGCCGTTCGCGCGTGGTGGCCTGGGCGCGCAGGGCCACGTCGTGACCGGCCAGGCGCTCGGCGTACCGGAACACGCCCCGGCTCGTCGCGAACGCCCGCACCCCCACGATGGCCACGCTGAGGGCGGCCAGCGGCGGCTGCTCGGCCGCACGGGTGATCAGCCAGGCCGCCGAGCCGATGAGCGCCAGCGAGGCCAGCTCGGCGGCGGCGCCCGCCGCGACGGCGGTCAGCGTGCGGCCGCCCATGCCGGACAGCAGCCGCCCGGCGGCCGGAGCGCCTCCGGTGGCCGGAGTGCGGGGCAGGGTGCCGGTGGTCATCGCGAGCCTCCCCACGCCGCTCCGCCCCGCGCCTCCGGCGACGGGACCGGCGGCGGGTCGCCGTTCGTGCCGTCCGGGGATCGGACGGGACGGGGGTCGTCGTTCGTGCCGTCCGGGGGCCGGGCGGGTCGCTTGTCGTCGTTCTCGCCGTCCAGAGATCGGACGGGTCGCGGGTCGCCGTTCTCGCCGTCCGGGAATCGGGCGGGTCGCGGGTCGTCGTTCGTGCCGTCCAAGGGCCGGACGGGGTGTGGGGGGCCGACTGGGGCGCCAGGTCGCGCGGGTGCGGCGCCGGCCGGCGGGCGGGTCACCCTGTGGTCGGAGACGATCTTCCCGGCGTCCACCCGGACGACGCGGTCGGCGAGGTCGATCATGGCGGGCCGGTGCGCGACGATGACGGCGGTACGGCCCTCGGCCAGCGTACGGGTGGCCTCGACGATCGCGGCCTCGCTCCTTCCGTCCAGGCGCGCGGTCGGCTCGTCCAGCAGCAGCACCTGGGCGCCGGGGCGGCAGAAGGCGCGCGCCAGGGCGACGCGCTGCCGCTGGCCCGCCGACAGGTCGGCCCCGCGCTCGCCGACCACGGTCGCGTACCCCTCGGGAAGCGCCTCCGCGAACTCGTCCGCCCGCGCGGCGGCCGCCGCGGCGCGGACCTCCTCGCCGGAGGCGTCGGAGCCCAGCCGGATGTTCTCGGCGACGGAGGCGGCGAACAGGTGGGGGCGCTGCGGCACGAACGCCAGGCGGCGCCGCCACTGGTCGGCGTCCAGGGCCGAAAGGTCCACGCCGCCGACCAGCACGCGCCCCTCTGCGGGGGTGACGAAGCCGAGCAGCAGGTGGAGCAGAGTGCTCTTGCCGGCGCCGCTCTCGCCGACCAGCGCCAGGCGCTCGCCGGGGGCGACGGTCAGCGACACGCCGTCGAGCGCGGCGTCCCCGCGGCCCGGGTATCGGACCGTGACGTTCTCCAGCCGGATCTCCGGCACGCCCGGAGGCGGCGGAGACGTCCCGTCCGCGGCGGTGACCGGTTCGGGCGAGCTCTCGCCTCGCACCGCCTGCTCGGTGGTGGCCGAGGCGGTTCCGCGAGCGTCCGCCGTGTCCGGGGCGCCGTCCGCGAGGACGGCGAAGGCGTCGTCGGCGGCGGCGACGCCCTCCATGGCGGCGTGGAACCTCGTGCCCATCATGCGCAGCGGGATGTAGGCCTCGGGGGCGAGCAGCAGGACCAGCAGGGCCGTGCGCAGGTCGAGCGACCCCGACAGCAGCCGCAGGCCGACCGGGACGGCGACGAGCGCGAGGGAGAGCGAGGCGACCAGTTCGAGCACCAGCGAGGACAGGAAGGCCACGCGGAGCGTGCGCATGGTGGCCGAACGGTGGGCGTCCGCGACCTGGCGGATCACCGTGGCCTGGTAGTGCGCCCGCCCGAACGCGCGCAGCGTCGGCAGGCCGCGGACCACGTCCAGGAAGTGGCCGCCGAGGCGCGACAGCGCCCGCCACTGCCGCTCGGTGACCGCCTTGGTCTGCCACCCGACCAGCGCCCCGAAGACCGGGATCAGCGGCAGTGTGAGCAGGACGATGACGGCGGTGCCGAGGTCGGCGGCGAACAGCCGGACCAGCACGGCGACCGGCACCACCCCGGCCACGGCGACCGCGGGGAGGTAACCGGTGAGGTAGGGGTCGAGCGCGTCCAGCCCCCGTCCGGCGAGCGTGACCAGTTCGCCGGACCGGTGCGCGGTGAGCCGGGCCGGCCCGAGGCCGCGCAGCCGTGACAGCAGCCTGCCACGCAGCACCGATTTCAGCGCCGTCGCCGTGCGGCCGGCCGCGACGCCCTGGAGGCCGCCGAGCAGCGCCCGCGCCACCACCACGGCCGCCAGCGGCAGCAGGGCGGCCGTGGTGAACGCGCCGGACAGCACGCCCGACAGCAGCTCGGCCTGCGCCAGCACCAGCAGCCCGGCCACGACGGCCGCCGTCAGGCACACCGTGAGGTGGAGGCGGACCGCCGGCTCGGTGCGCGCCAGGCGCAGCAGATCCTTGTGCATCGGCTCCTCAGAAGAAGGAAGGGATGGCCGCCGCGGCGCCGGCGGACCTGGTCGGGCCGAACGTGCGCCATACCCATACTTGCGCCGCCACCAGGATGGGTGTGACGGGCAGGACGATGAGATTGAGCACACCGAGCGTCGCGGCGGAGGCGGTGTGATCGAGCAGCGCCGGGGCCAGCGCCGCCAGCGGCGCCGCCACGGGCAGGGCGGCGACGGCGGCCGAGCGCCGCAGTCGCCGGCCGGTGCGGCCCGACTCGCTCGGGCCCGACAGGCGCCACTCGGTGAAGGCGCGGCCGTGGAAGGCGAACGCGGCGGCCACGGCGGCGCCGTAGAGCAGCCCGATCAGGTCGAACGGCTGGTCCGGCAGCCCGCGTATCAGGGATGCCAGCGCGAATCCCCAGCTCAGGGCCAGGCCCCATGAACCGGCGCACAAGACGGCGTCCCAGAAGGCCCGCCAGGTGGCGCCGTCGAGCCTGCGCCGGAACCACAGTCCGGCGTCGCGCAGGATCCAGGACACCAGCAGCGTGACCACGACGGGGTACAGGCCGGTGATGACCTTGCCCTCCAGTGAGGGGAACGCGCCGAACAGGGTGCCCACGGCGGCGACCAGCCAGATCTCGTTGGCCAGGACGAATGGGGCGATGGCCGACACCAGGCGGTCGCGGTGCCGTTGCCGGGAGCCCGGCTCTCCGGCCCGCTCGCGCGCCCGGCTCAGCACGGGGAGCATCATGCCCACGCCGATGTCGAAGCCTTCCAGCGCGAAATAGCCGATCAGGAGCACGGCGAGGATCGCCGGCCAGATGATCTCCATAGGGGAACTCCTCGGTGGGGGAGGGTCCGTGGGCCGCGCGGGTCCGCGGACCCGAGGGCACAGGGGGACGAGAGGGACGGGGGCGTCCTACAGAGGGACGAGTGGGACGAGAGGGGCGGGGGTGCCGCGGGTCGGTCGGGAGGTCACAGGGCGAGGGCCGGGGCGGGGGAGGGTTCGGCGGGCTCGGCCACGCCGAGGTCGGCTCGTTCGGGACCCCGCCGGACGACGCGGGCGATCAGCAGGTAGTCGATGACGGCCAGCAGCGTCAGCACGCCGGCGAAGGCGGTGAAGGAGAAGGTCACCATCTGCTGGGTGAGGCCGGGCGACATGGCGTCGGCCACGGTGAGCTTTCCGTACACCAGCCAGGGCTGGCGGCCGACCTCGCGGGTGAGCCAGCCGAGGATCGCCGCGATGAACGGCAGGGGCGTCATGATCATGAGCACCGGGTGCAGCCACCGGGCGCGGGCGAGCAGGTTGCGGAACAGCAGGGGCAGCAGGACGAACATCACGATCGTGTGCACGAGCTGCCCGATGAGGAGCATGTTCTCGAGCGCCATCCTGGGGATCGCGCCGTTGAACTTGTCAGGCTGGATGTCGCCGACGAAGGCGAACTGCGCGTACCCGAACCCGACGGCGATGTTCGAGCCGATGAACGCCCACACCACCCCCGTGCGCAGCGACCGGCGGAAGAACTCCTGCTCGGGGGTGCGCCGGAACAGGTGGTAGGCGCTGGCCCCGATGATCAGGAAGCTGCCGGCGAACAGCCCGGCGCCGATGACGTGCGGGAAGGCCATCACCAGGCTCGGATTGGTCAGCAGCGCGCCGAAGTCGGTGAGGGCGAGGTGGTCGCCGCTCTGCCGGACGCCGACCGGATGCTGGAGGAAGGAGTTCGCCACCATGATCCAGAAGGCGCTGGCGTAGGCGGTGAGCACGACCAGCCAGATGCAGGCCAGGTGCAGCTTCTTGGGCAGGCGGTTCCAGCCGAAGATCCACAGGCCGAGGAAGGTGGACTCCAGGAAGAACGCCACGAGCGTCTCGATCGCCAGCGGTGCGCCGAACACGGCCCCCGCGTAGTGCGTCAGCCCGCTCCAGCTGAGCCCGAACTGGAACTCCATCACCAGCCCGGTGAACACGCCGAGCGCGTAGTTGATCACGTAGATCTGGCCCCAGAAGCGGGTCATGCGCTCGAAGACCGGCTTGCCGCTGATGGCATGGCGGGTCTGCATTATCGCGACAAGGGGGGCCAGGCCCAGCGTCAGCACGACGAACAGGAAGTGCAGGCTCCCCGTCACGGCGAACTGGAGCCGGGCCAGGTCGGTCACGTCCATGGCTCCTCTTTCATGTTGTGTCTGGCTACATATAGAGAGCCTACCTATAGACTGGGGCCATGACGCATCTGGATAGGCTTTAGCGGTGAATCCCGACGCGCTCCGCGGTCACATGGACGCCTTGCTGCTCTCCGTGCTGGAGGCCGGGCCCCTGCACGGTTACGCGATCATCGAAGCGTTGCAGGAGCGCAGCGGAGGCGCGCTCAGCGTCCCGACCGGCACGGTCTATCCCGCGCTGCGCAGGCTCGAGCGCGTGGGCCACCTCACGAGCGAGTGGGCGACGGTGGCCGGCCGCAAGCGCCGCACCTACCGGCTGACCTCCAGCGGGAGCGCGGCGCTGGCAGGCGAAAGGTCGTCGTGGCGGCAGTTCACCGATGTCATCGGCAGCGTCCTCGCCCCGCGCCTCCAGGACTGACGGCCGCCGGCCACCCGGTGGGAACGCCGCGTCGGCGCGGACGCCTCAGTTCAGGGCGCCGGGCCGGTACGCGGGGGAGGCCGGCGCGGGCTGGGTGGGGCGTGAGGCGATCAGGCAGCGCGCGGCGCTCCACAGCAGGGTCCCGCACATCAGATAGCTGAGCACGCTCGCCACCGTCCCGGGCGTGTAGTCGGTGAAGCCGCTGAACGACCGCCCGGCCCCCGCGGCCAGCGCCAGACCGATGAAGAAGACCACCGGGACCTGGATCCACACGAGGATGCCCAGTGCCCGCGTGAGGACACCCGGCCGCTTCAGCCGGCCGCGTCCCCGCCCGAAGGCGAACAGGGCGAAGGCGCCGAGAACGCCCATGCCGAACTGGAAGAAGTCGAGGAAGCGCGCGAGCGGCGTGAACCAGGCGGGCTTGCCCGCGATGAGGGTCGCCGCGGGCTCGGGGTACACGATCCAGATGCCGCTCCAGATGAGCGTCATGAGCGGCACGGTCAGGAACAGCACCGCCGCGGTCCTGCGGCCCTGCTGCGCGGCGAGTTCCTCCTGGTAGCCGGGGGCTATCTCGCCGACGGGCCCGAACTCGGCGACCGCCATGCGCTCTGCCTCGTCGCGGCCGACCCCCTCGGCGAGGTGGGCCTCGGTGGCGTCGGCGAGGCTGTCGCGCGCCTCGGTCACCAGGTCGCGCCGGACCCGCGCGGGGCCGCGCAGCGTGCGATCGAGTGTGGTCACGTAGTCGTCGATGACACTCGCGCTCGCCATGCTCTCCCCAGGTTCACCGCCCGCCGTGGGCCTTTGGTCTCCATTGTCTCCTGCGAGGCGGCAGATGGTAATCCGGGTAACCCCCGAGTTCTCCCTGAAAGAGCCCGGACCAGGGAGCCGGTCCGACCTGCGACGATCCGCCGGGCCGGCGGGGTCAGCCGATGCCGGTGGCGGTGGCGTGGACGGCCGGGGCCGGGCTGGGGGAGCGATGGCCGACCGGGCGCCGGCCCGGGTGGGCGCCGGCCGTCCACACCAGGGCCCCGGCGGCGACCGCCGCCGCCACGGCCAGCCAGCCGAGCGCCCGCCCCATGCGCAGGCCGTATCCGCAGGCCAGCCAGTAGGCCGCCAGGGCCATCCGCGCGTGCCGCCGACGAGTAGAAAGGCGGCGCATCTCCATGGCGCCGAACGCGAAGTCCGCCGAGGTCTCCTTGTCGTCCACGGCCCGCCGCACGCGCTCGTACAGGGCGGCCAGCCGGTCCGGGGCGAGCGGCTGCTCGGCGCGCGTGGACCAGCCGCGCCAGGCGTGCTCGTCGGCGAGGACGCGGCGGCTGCTCCACCACAGCACCGGCGGCCAGCGCAGGCCGACCCGCACGCCCTCGGGCGTGGCGGCGAAGTGGCAGCCCGACAGCCGCAGCGCCTCGGGCCGCCGCACCTGGGCCAGCCGGCAGCCGCTCAGGTCGGCGCCGCGCAGCGTCAGCGCGCAGGCGTCCAGCCGGTCCAGCGACAGCACCCGCAGCCTTCCCGCGTGCCCGGACACGGCCGCCGGGGCGCTGAGGATCGCCTCGCGCAGTTCGAGGTCGACGTCCGACAGTCGCGCGGTGAACCTGGCGGACACCCGGGCCGCCCGCAGGTCGACCGGGCACCCGGAGGCCTCCAGCTCCAGCGGCGCCGAGGCGTGGATGCCCGAGAGCACCAGGCGGCGGCCGGCGCGCAGCCCGGTGAGGAACGCGCCGCCATGGAAGCCGGCCCCCTCGAACCCGGCCGTGCCGCCGAAGACCGCCTTCCGAAACGACACCGCCCTGCGAAAGCGCGCCCCGCGGAACAGGGCGTCGTCATCGAACACGGCGCCGTCGAAGGCCGCGAACCCGTGGAACTCGGCTCCGCGGAACGAGGCGTCCCTGCCGAACCGGGTGTCGCCGAACAGCGCGTCGCTGCCGACGCGCACGCGGTCGAAGGTCCCGTGCCCGCGCAGGCGAGCACCGTGCATGGAGAACTCGCGGGAGAAGCGCGCCTCGCGGAATGAGGCGTTGCGGGTGAAGCGCGTGCCGAAGAACGAGGCCAGGTGGTCGAAGCGCGCGTGGTCGAAGGTCGCGTCCCCGGCGAAGACCACCTCGCCGAACCGGGCCGGCCCGGTGAACACGGCGCGGTCGAACCTGGCCCTGCCGAGGTGGCGCCCGGCGGCGGTCAGCACCCGGGTGAGCAGCTCCTCGTCCAGGGTGGTGCCGCGCAGGTCGACGCCGCCGCCCGGGGCCAGGCGGCCCAGGAACCGCCCCTGCTCGGCGGGCGTCAGGTGTGCCAGGCAGCGATCGTAGGGCCGGCACGCGATCCCGGCGCACCCGGCCGGCGCGTCGCAGGTCTGCCAGCCGACGTCGAGCGAGCGTGTCTTCAGCGGGGGCGTCATGCCCAAGACATACCCAATGTCAGGTAACGGGTCGCTAAATCGTGACGGAAAGCTGACAGAGTGTATCCGCGGCGTCGGGTTCTCCCGGCTCGCTACGTCTACAGCCGCCAAGGCTGCCGGGGGCTGCTCGACAGCAAGTGTCAAGCTTCGGTTATTTCACCTTCTATCTAGTTCTAGTACGAGATAGAAGGCTTTCCCGGGCCTACGCTCCCGGTCATGCGTGCTCTATCCCGGGCGCTCGCCGCCCTCACGGCCGCCGGCATGACCGTCGCCGGTCTCGCCGCCCTCACTTCGTCCCCGGCCTCGGCCGAGCCGGGGACGGTCGTGATCAGCCAGGTGTACGGCGGTGGCGGCAACACCGGAGCCCCGTTCACCAACGACTTCGTGGAACTGTTCAACCGGGGCGGCGCCGAGGTCTCCCTGGACGGGTGGTCCCTGCAGTACGCCAGCGCGACCGGCACCGGCAACTTCGCCGCCAACAAGGTCGACCTGTCCGGCACCGTCGCCCCGGGGCGCTACCACCTGGTCCAGCTCGCCGCCGGCGCGACGCCCAGCGCGCCCCTGCCCGCCCCCGACGCCACCGGCGGGCTCACCCTGAGCGGCACCGCCGGCAAGGTCGCCCTGGTCCGGTCGGCCGAGGGCCTGGCCTGCAACGGCGGATCCACGCCCTGCGCGGCCGAGCAGCTGGCGCTGCTGGGCGACCTGGTGGGATACGGCACGGCCAACTTCTCCGAGGGCGCGGCCGCCCCCGCCCTGACCAACGCCACCGCGGCCGTCCGCGGTGACCACGGCTGCGCCGACACCGACGCCAACGCGGCCGACTTCACCGCCGGGCCTCCCGCGCCCCGCAACTCGGCGACGCCGCCCGCCCCCTGCGGCACGGACGCGACCCCGACCCCCACCCCGACCGGCACCGCGGACCCGACCCCGACGCCGGACCCCACCGGCACCCCGACGCCCACGCCCACCCCCACGGAGACGCCGACGGCGAGCCCCACGCCGACCCGCACCGCGGAGCCGTGCACGCTCCCGGCGACCCACCAGATCGCCGAGGTGCAGGGCGGCGGCGAGACCAGCCCGCTCGCCGGGCAGAGCGTGCGCGTCGAGGGCGTCGTCACGGGCGATTACCAGGGGACCGGCTCGCTTGGCGGCCTCTACGTCCAAGACCCCACCCCGGACGCCGACCCCGCCACCTCCGACGCGGTGTTCGTCTTCACCGCACAGCCCGCGGCCGCGGGTGACCGCGTGCTGGTCAGCGGCACCGTCACCGAGTTCAACGGCCTGACCGAGCTGTCCCCGGTCACCTCCGTCGAGGTCTGCGGCACCGGCACGGTCAAGGCCGCGAAGGTCAAGCTCCCCTCGGCCGAGGGCACGAGCCTGGAGCCGCTCGAGAGCGTGCTCGTCACCTTTCCGCAGAAGCTGACCGTCTCGGAGGTCTACAACCTCGGCCGCTACGGCGAGATCACCCTCTCCGCCCACGGCAGGCTCTTCCAGCCGACCGACCGCGACAAGGTCGACCCGGCGCTCGACGCCCGGCGCCGGATCCTGCTCGACGACGCCTCCAACGTCCAGAACCCGCCCACGCTGCCGTACCACACGACCGGCGCCGACACCGTGCGCCTGGGCGACGGCACCACGGGGCTGACCGGAGTGCTGACCTACGGATTCGGCGTCTACCGGCTGGAGCCGACGCTGCCGGTCGCCTTCACGCCCGACAACCCGCGCCCGGCCGCGCCCGCCAAGGTCGGCGGCGACGTCAGGGTCGCCGGCCTCAACACCCTCAACTGGTTCACCACGCTCGGCTCGCGCGGCGCCAACACCGCGGAGGAGCGCGACCGCCAGCTCGCCAAGCTGGTCTCGACGCTGAAGGGCCTCAACCCCGACGTGGCAGGCCTGATGGAGGTCGAGAACAACGGCGCCACCGCCCTGAACACCCTGGTCGACGCGCTCAACGCCGCCGTCGGCGCGGGCACCTACAAGGGCGTGACCTCGCCGATCCCGGGCACCGACGCGATCCAGGTCGCGCTCATCTACAAGCCGGCGGCGGTCAAGCCGGTGGGCGCCCCCCGGTCCTCCGGCGACCCGGTCTTCCGCCGGCCGCCGCTCATCCAGGAGTTCCAGCGCGCCAAGGGCGGCGACGGCACCACGTTCACGATGATCGTCAACCACTTCAAGTCCAAGGGCTGCGACGGCGCCACCGGCGCCGACCTCGACCAGGGCGACGGGCAGAGCTGCTTCAACGCCGAGCGCGTCCGGCAGGCCGAGGCCGTCCTCGGGCTGATCGGCACTCTGCGCCTGCCCAACCCGGTCGTGCTCGGCGACCTCAACGCCTACGGCGAGGAGGACCCGATCCACGTCCTTGAGGCCGGCAAGCTGGTGAGCGTCAGCAAGAAGTTCATCGACAGGAAGGACCGCTACAGCTACGTCTTCGACAGCCTGTCCGGCGAGCTGGACCACATCCTGGTCGGCAAGCGGCTGCTCCAGCGGGTGACCGGGGCGACCATCTGGCACATCAACGCCGACGAGGGCCGGTTCATGGACTACAACACCGAGTTCAACCCGCCCTACCTGTACTCGCCGGGCGCCTTCCGCTCCTCCGACCACGACCCCCTGCTCTTCGGCCTGCGCCTGCGCCGCTGAGGCGACGGCGATCCACCCCGGCCACCCCTGCTCTTCCAGGGGTGGCCGGCCCCGTTTCCACCGGCCCCAGGCTCGCGAGGAGGCCGCCCCAGCACGCGATCCTGTGAGGAATTAGAGGAACGGGTAGATGGTTATGCCGATCGAAAACGACGAGACACGAGACGAGGAAACACTGTGGCGACCATCGCGGTGACCGAGAAGAACTTCAACGACATCGCCGACGAGGGCATCGTCCTCCTCGACTTCTGGGCGGCGTGGTGCGGGCCCTGCCGCACGTTCGGGCCCATCTTCGAGAAGGCTTCGAAGAAGCACGAGGACATCAAGTTCGGCAAGATCGACACCGAGGCCGAGCGCGGTCTGGCGGAAGGCTTCGAGATCACCTCCATCCCCACCGTCATGGCCATCCGCGACGGCATCGTCGTGTTCGCCCAGCCCGGCGCGCTGCCCGAGCCCGCCCTCGAAGACCTGATCAGGCAGGTGCGCGCGCTCGACATGGAGGCGATCCGCAAGGAGATCGCCTCCGACATCGACTCCGGCGCGGCCGAGGGTCCCGCCGACGGCACCCGTCCCTGAGCGCCGGGACGGCGCTCTGACCGGGCGACAGGGCGCCTCAGACGGTGAGAGCCGGTTCCGCCACCCCATGTGAGGGGCGGCCGAACCGGCTCTCGTCGTGTGCGGGGCCGCTCAGCTGGAGCGGTAGAGCTCGGCGAGCTGGAAGGCCAGGTCGAGCGACTGGCTGCGGTTGAGGCGCGGGTCGCAGGCCGTCTCGTAGCGCAGCGCCAGGTCCTCCTCGACGATCGGGTGGCCGCCGCCGACGCACTCGGTGACGTCGTCGCCGGTGAACTCGATGTGGATGCCGCCCGGGTGGGTGCCGAGCGCGTGGTGCACCTCGAAGAAGCCGGTGACCTCCTGGAGCACGTCGTCGAGCCTGCGGGTCTTGTGGCCGCTCGGCGCCTCGAAGGTGTTGCCGTGCATCGGGTCGCAGATCCACGCGACCTGCGCGCCGCTCGCGTGGACCTTCTCCACCAGCGTGGGCAGCGCGTCGCGGACCTTGGAAGCGCCCATACGGGTGATGAACGTCAGCCGGCCCGGCTCGTTGGCGGGGTTGAGCTTGTCGATGAGCGCGAGGGCGTCCTCGGGCGACGTCGTCGGCCCGAGCTTGACGCCGATCGGGTTGCGGATGCGGCTGAAGAACTCGACGTGGGCGCCGTCGAGCTGGCGGGTGCGCTCGCCGATCCAGACCATGTGGGCCGACACGTCGTAGGGCAGCCCGGTGCGCGAGTCGACGCGGGTCAGCGCGCGGTCGTAGTCGAGGATCAGCGCCTCGTGCGAGGAGTAGTACTCGACGGTGTGGAACTCTTCGGGGTCGGCGCGGCAGGCGCGCATGAACGCGAGCGCGTGGTCGATCTCGCGGGCGAGCTGCTCGTAACGGCGGCCCGCCGGCGACTCGGCCACGAAGTCCTGGTTCCAGGCGTGCACCTGCCGCAGGTCGGCGTAGCCGCCCTTGGTGAAGGCGCGGGCCAGGTTGAGGGTCACGGCCGAGGAGTGGTAGGCCCGCAGCAGCCGCGCGGGGTCGGGCGTGCGGGACTCGGGGGTGAAGTCGAAGCCGTTGACCATGTCGCCGCGGTAGGCGGGCAGCTCGACCCCGCCCCGCGTCTCGGTCCCCTTGGAGCGGGGCTTGGCGAACTGCCCGGCCAGCCGGCCGATCTTGACGACGGGCACGCGGCCGGCATAGGTGAGCACGATGGCCATCTGCAGCAGCGTCTTGAGCTTGTTGCGCACGTTGTCGGCCGTCGCGCCGGCGAAGGTCTCGGCGCAGTCGCCACCTTGCAGCACGAACGCCTCACCGCGCACCACCGCGGCGAGCCGGTCCTTCAGCTCGTCGCACTCGCCGGCGAACACCAGCGGCGGCAGCCCCTGAAGCTCGGTGACGGTGCGCTCCAGCGCGGCGGGATCGGGCCACTCGGGCTGCTGCGCGGCGGGCAACTGCCGCCAGGAATCCAGATTGATCGGTTCGGCGCTCACGCTAAAAGGCTATTGCACCTTCGCCCGTGCAACAGAGCCCATGTCCACAAGGTGAGAAACCTTTCTCCATATCGGGAAGGATCGGGCGAATCACAGCGTCCGCTTCCTGGCCGTTCCGCGCCTATCGCGCCCTGTCGCCCGTTTCACGCGATCATGAGCCGCCCGCGTGCGGGGCCTCCGGCGAGCGGACGTGCTCGGGGAGGACGCCAAGGCCGATGAAGCGGCGCGCGATGGCGCCGACGACCGGCAGGCGCGACAGGTCGCGCGGCAGCGGCGCCGGTCGGGACGAGCCGCGCAGCGCCGGCCCGACGACGCGGGCCTGCACCACGCGCTGCGCCAGCTGGGTGATCAACGTGGGCACGAGGCGGCGGCGCTGCAGCCGGCGCAGCAGCGTCTCGGGGACGGCTCCGGCGCGCAGCGGCCCGGCCAGCAGGTTGGCGGCGGCCACCGCGTCCTGCACGGCCAGGTTGATGCCGACGCCGAACACCGGCGACATGGCGTGCGCGGCATCCCCGATGAGCAGCAGCCCCGGGCGGTGCCAGCGGCGCAGGCGGTTCACGGCCACCCGCAGGACGCTGACCTCGTCCATGCTCGTCAGTTTGCCCGTGCGGCCGGCCAGGAAGGGCACCAGCTCGCCGACGGACGCGCGCAGCGCCTCGACGCCCTCGGCCTTGACCTGCTCGAACCGGCCCTTGGGGATCAGGTAGGCGAGCTGCCAGTAGGTCTGGCGGTTGATCGCGACCATCATGCGCCCGGCCGAGACGCGAAGGAAGGCGTCCTCGAGGTCGTCCGGCTCGCGAGGCAGCCGGAACCATACGACGTCCATGGGCGCGCCGTGCTCGACGGGGACCAGGCCCGCGGCGCGGCGCACGTCGGAGTGGCGCCCGTCGGCTCCCACGGTGAGGGTCGCGCGCAGTTCGTGCTCCCCGTCCCGGTCGCGGTAGCGAAGGCCTCGCACCGCGCCGCCTTCCCGGATCAGGCCCACCACCTCGGCCTCCATGATCAGACGGAAGGATGGGTAGCGCCGCGCCGCCGCCGTGACCAGGTTGAGGAAGTCCCACTGCGGCACGAACGCGATGTAGGGGAACCTGCTCTTCAGGCCCCGCAGGGAGGCCGCCTCGACGATGCGCTCGTCGGTCCACACCAGCACCTTGTCGGTCTTGCGGTGCGGCAGGGCGAGGAACTCCTCGGAGAGCCCGAGCTCGTCGAGCACCTGCAGGGTCGAGGGATGGATCGTGTCCCCGCGGAAGTCGCGCAGGAAGTCGGCGTGCTTCTCCAGCAACGTCACCTCCACCCCGGCGCGGGCGAGGAGCAGGGCCAGCACGGCCCCGGCGGGACCGCCTCCGGCGATCGCACATGTGGTCCGCATTTTCATCACCTGTTGAGATCATCGCACATCTCCCTCATCCGATGAAGCCCCGCCGCGGCACGCGCCGCACGGGCGCCCGCACGCCGTCCTGGCCGTCGCCGGCGAAGGGGCCGCGATCATCTCCGTGCGAGGGCTTTCGCCGCGTTCCCCGCCGCCTGCGGGGTCGCGGACACGGCGGAGGTCAGGAGGAGGAATAAACGAAGGTCTCAAGGGCAGTCGGGGGGTGCCCACGTAAGGGGCGACACAGAGGCGACTTGGAGTTGAGGTCACATGATAGTGCTCGGCCTGCTCTTGATCGTGCTCGCTGGCGCGGCCCTGGTCGCGGTGGCGAACGACGAGACCGGCAGCATCGCGGCATCCGTCACGGTGCTCGACCGGACGTTCCAGCTCAGCAAATTGGAACTCTTCCTCGCAGGGGCGGCCACCGCGGCCGTCTTCCTGATCGGCCTGATCGTCCTGACGGCCGGGATGCGCCACTCCGGCGCCAAGCGCAGGAAGCTGCGCGAGGCCCGGGTGGAGACGCGCGACCGCGTCGCCCGGCTCGAGGAGGAGAAGCGCCGCCTGGAGCGCCGCCTGGAGACGGAGGCCGCCGCTCCGGTCGCCGCCGACGGGTCCACGCCTCCGGGGCGGCACGCGCAGGTGCCCGACAGCGACGGTGACGGTGTCGACGACCGGGTGGAGGTTCCCGCGGCCCGGCCCTCCGACCGGCTCGCCTACGCGGGCGGCGACCGCGCCGACACCGGCACCCAGCCGACGCGCGCCCGGGACGTCCACGCGAGCGACCAGCTGGTCGCCGGCCCCCGGAGCAACCGGGACGCGGGCGCCTGACATGCGCGCGGACATCGTCGAGAACCGGCCGGCCGTCCGGGGACCCGGTCCCTGGGCGGCGCTGCCGATGCGCCGCCGCCTGTCGCGGCCGGTGGAGCACCGCTGCTCGGTCCGGCGCCCGCGCCTGCGGCGTCCGGGGCGGGTCCGCCCGCGCTGCCCACGGCCGGTGACGGTTACCCGGGGACCCGGGGGAACGGAACTTCAGCGCTGCCTGAGGAAGGCCAGGCAACTGGTCACACCCGCGGTCGCCGGCTCGCGGATGCGGGCGTAGTCCTCAGGCGGGTACTGGCGGGGGCCGTCCTCCACCAGCAGGATGAGATTGAGGTACAGCCGGTACAGCGCCTCGCGGACGCGGGCCTGCGGGGTCAGGTCGAGCCTGCCGCCCGCCTGCCGGTAGCCCGCCAGCATCGGGTCGTCCGCACTCAGCGTCCCGAAGATCGTCGGCGTGATGAAGTCGGCCAGCGGATCGCCCCAGAAGGCCCGCTCGTGGTCGATCAGCGCCTGGACGCGCGGCTGCCCTCCGGGCGCGGAGGTCACGAACACGTTGCCCGGCCAGATGTCGAAGTGGACCAGCGCGGGCACCGTCACCTCGTCCAGCGCGTGGGCGTTGGAGTGGATCGCCCCGGCGATCTCCACCAGGGAGCACGGCAGCGGCGTGGCATAGCGCACCGCGTCGTCCATGAGGGCGCCCATCATCACCACGAAGGCGTCGCGCCACGTCGTGCCGGTGAGCCCGGCGTACGGGTAGCCATAGACGCCCTGGCCCGGGATCGCGTGCAGCTTCGCCAGAAGACCCCCCACCTCATGCCGCAGCGCGCGGTGGTCGGCGTCGGTGAGAGACGAGGCCTGGCTCCAGGGGACGCCGTCCAGCGCGGCGAAGACCAGGTAGTCGCCGCCGAGCCCGGGGTCGTCGAAGCCTGAGTGCAGCAGCCGGGGGAGTGGCAGGCCCGTGGGTGCGGCCAGGTGGTGCACCAGCGCCTCGGTGCGCAGGAGGTGGCGCTCGTAGCTCAGCTGCCGCAGCTCGGGGGGCGGCGCGACCTTCACGACGACCTGGCGGCCGTCCTCGAGGGTGACCCGCCACACCGCGTTGGCGAAGCCGTCGGTGAGCTCTTCGGTGGACAGCGCCCCCGTTCCGAGTGCTCCGCGGATCAGCGCGTCCAACTGGGCGGCCGACAGCCGGCGCTTGGTCCTGCTCTCCATCGGTCACATCACTTCGACTGGTCGAGACGGTCAGGGCTCGGTGGATCGACTTGAGAAGACGACTTGAGAAACGATCGCCGGATCGACGGGGGAACGACCGGGAAAGGCCGGCGCCCCGGGCGTCCGGCGAAGGCCGGAGCCGGCGCCCGGCGGTCCGGCCGCGCGGCCGAGGGGGACGGACGCCTCACACGGCGGAGATGGTCCAGGTGACCTCGTGCTTGCCGCCCGGGTCGAGGACGACCAGGTCGGTGCCGGTGTTGAAGGCGTCGGGCGGGCAGGTCATCGGCTCGACGGCGATGCCCCGGTGGCCGAACCCGGTGCCCGTGCAGACCTGCACCCACGGCATGGCCGCCGCGTCCCAGGCGATCTGCACCGAGCCCCGCTCGCCGTCCAGCCGCGCGCGGCTGAGCCCGTCGGGACCTGCGGTGAGCCCGGTGAACGCCTCGTCGATCACGGTGTCGGCGAGAGGGCGGGGGGAGCGGAAGTCGAACGGCGTGCCGTCGACCGGCTCCAGCGTGGTGGGGATGAGGACGTCGTCGACGCGCAGCACCCGCTCGGCGGGCAGGTCGAGCCGCCAGCCGCCCTCGGGACCGCCGTCGGCGATGAGCCATGGGTGCGGGCCGCAGCCGTACGGCGCCCGGCGGACGCCGATGTTCTCGGCGGTGAGCGTCGTCGCCAGCCCGCCGGCGTTGAGGGTGTAGCGCACCTGCAGGGCCAGGCGGAACGGGTAGCCGGGGGTGGGCTCGATGGTGTGCGAGAGCCGGGCGAACCCGTGGTCGTCCTCGTCGATGAGCTCGACGAGCTCCCAGTCGGCGAAGGCCACGAGACCGTGCAGCGCGTGGCCGCGTTCGAGCTCGTTGACCGGGACCTCGAACGTCTCGCCGTCGAAGCCGTAGCGCCCTCGGGCGACGCGGTTGGGCCAGGGGGCGAGCAGAGTGCCGCTGTAGTGCGGGATGGGACCGTCCACGGGCCAGCTGGCCACGAGGTCGCGCTCACCGTGCCTGAGCACCCGAAGGGCCGCGCCCAACTTGGTCACCTCGGCGTGATAACCGCCACCGCGTAGAACGTACTGAGGCACGGGGGGAATCCTCTCATCGACGCACGAACACAAGAACCCGGGCGGCACCAGGGGTCACGCCTCCCATCTTCCCGGTCGCCCTCCAGCGACCCACACAGGGGGTCCAGTGTGGGAGCGCTCCCATAGCGACCTAAAGGTAGGGGCTTTGGCGCAAAGAGTCAACTAATGGAGTAAATACGGTCACCTTGGGTGGGTTTTCGGTCTCACCCTGATCCCGTAAGGGAAACCGCAGCTCAGAATGGTTTCGGGCAGCAGGCACCGAGCCCGTGGGTGACGCTGTATCGCTCCTTCACCGCGAGCCCCCGGCCTGCGAAAACATCCGCACGGGCGGTCAATGCCCGTTGTCAGATCACGCTGTGAACTACGTCAGGTTACCGGCGAAACGGTTTCATGTGGAGACCTCCGACGACATGAGTTGGCGGCCGCGGCCTCCGCGCCGCGCCCGGCGCGACGCCGGCGAGACGGTCGGCAGAGGAGGGGACGGCCACCTGCTAGCCTCGCCGCCCGTGATGGACAAGGTATACGTCGGGCACGCCGAGACGGACGCGGCCGGTGACATGGGCTGGCTGCTCGGGCACTTCAAGCCGCCCGGCGACCCGCGCCACAGCGACGAGGTCGAGATCAAGTGGGGCGTGCACGCCCGTGGCGACGAGCGGGCCGAGTGGGTCAGGGGAGAGAGGCGCACCGCGCTGCTCATCCTGATCAGCGGGAGGTTCCGGGTCGAACTGCCGGACCGCAGCGTGCTGCTGGCCGACCAGGGCGACTACGTCGTCTGGGGGCGCGGGGTCGACCATTCCTGGTACGCCGAGGAGGCGTCGGTGGTGATCACCGTCCGCTGGCCCTCCATCCCGGGGTACGCGGTCCGCTGACGCGACGTCCACGAGCGTGCGCCGGCCCACCCGCCCGCCTTGCGCCGGCGCCGTCGTCGCCGTGCCGCTCCCGCCGCCCCTGCGCCGATCACCATCCAGCCCGCGCCCGGCAGGGCGAGACCATCCGGCGGGAGAGGCGGTCACCCGCCGGTGTGTCCGAGGCCGCTCACGAGAACGCCGGCGGGCGGGACGGGCGGTCGCCGGGCCGGTGCGGTGAAGGGCTCAGGGGCAGGGACCAAAGTCCTGTTCTCGGGAGGGCGAAGTTCCGACCTGGCCGGGGCCGGTGGCTCTGTGGGGGTGTGCGCGCGTTCGGGAGGGTGGACCGCAGTGACCTGCGGATGGAGCGCGCATATGAATGTCTTGGACCTGTCTCGTTGGCAATTCGGAATAACGACGGTTTACCACTTTCTGTTCGTGCCGTTGACGCTCGGGCTGTCGATCATCGTCGCGGGCTTCCAGACCGCCTGGTACCGCACGCGCAACCCCGTCCACCTGCGCCAGACCAAGTTCTGGGGCCGGCTCTTCCTCATCAACTTCGCGATGGGGGTGGTGACCGGCATCGTGCAGGAGTTCCAGTTCGGCATGAACTGGAGTGAGTACTCCCGCTTCGTCGGGGACATCTTCGGCGCGCCGCTGGCCATGGAAGGGCTGATCGCCTTCTTCCTCGAGTCCACGTTCATCGGTCTGTGGATCTTCGGCTGGGACAAGCTCTCGCCCCGCCTCCATCTGGCCACGATCTGGCTCGCGGCCATCGGCACCAACCTCTCGGCGTACTTCATCCTGGCCGCCAACTCCTGGATGCAGCACCCGGTCGGCTACCGTCTCAACCCCGCCACCGGCCGCGCCGAGCTCACCGACATCTGGGCGGTGCTGACCAACTCCACCACGCTCGTCACCTTCCCGCACGTCCTGTTCGGAGCGTTCGTCACTGCGGGCGGCTTCGTCATCGGGGTGAGCGCCTGGAACCTGATGAGGCGCAAGGACGTCGAGTTGTTCCGCACCGCGACCCGCGTCGCCCTCGCCGTCACAGTGGCCGCCTCGATCGGCGTCGCCCTCAGCGGCCACGCGCAGGCGCAGATCATGACCCGGCAGCAGCCGATGAAGATGGCCGCCGCCGAGGCGCTGTGGGAGGACGAGACCTCCGCCGGGTTCTCGCTGTTCGCGGTCGGCGACGTGGAGCGCGGCCGCAACCACGTCAACCTGCAGATCCCTTACGGGCTCAGCATCCTGGCCACCGGCACCCCCGGCGGCAGGGTCGAGGGCGTCAACGACATCCAGGCCCGCTACCAGGCCCTGTACGGGCCCGGCGACTACCGGCCGGTGGTCGGCCTGGCCTACTGGTCCTTCCGGCTGATGATCGGCTTCGGAGTGCTGTCCGCGCTGCTCGCGCTCGCCGGCCTCTGGCTCACCAGGCGCGGGCGGCGACTGCCGGGCAACCCCTGGTTCTACCGCCTGGCCATGCTCGGGATCGGCCTGCCGTTCCTCGCCAACTCGCTGGGCTGGATCTTCACCGAGATGGGACGCCAGCCGTGGACGGTCTTCGGCATCATGCGCACCGCCGCGGCCGTGTCGCCCGGGGTGGACGTCGCCGAGGTCGCCATCACGCTCGTCGGCTTCACCCTGGTCTACGGGCTGCTCGCCCTCATCGAGGTCCGGCTGCTGCTGAAGGCCATCCGCTCCGGCCCGGAGACCGAGGAGGCGTCCGGCAAGACGCCCGATCCCGATCCCGCACCCGCTCTCTCGTACTAGGGGACGACCTGCCATGGAACTCACCACCGTCTGGTTCCTGCTCATCGCCGTCCTGTGGACCGGATACCTCCTCCTGGAGGGCTTCGACTTCGGCGTCGGCGTGCTGCTGCCGTTCGTCGGCCGGGACGAGGCCGGCCGCCGGATGGCGCTGCGCGCCATCGGCCCGCTGTGGGACGGCAACGAGGTGTGGCTGCTGGTCGCGGGCGGCGCGACCTTCGCCGCCTTCCCCGAGTGGTACGCCACCCTGTTCTCCGGCTTCTACCTGCCGCTGTTCCTCATCCTGCTCGCGCTCATCGCCCGGGGAGTGGCCCTTGAGTACCGCAACAGGAGCGAGGACCCCAGGGGATGGGACAGGGCCCTCTTCTGGGGGTCCGCGGTCCCGGCGTTCCTGTGGGGCGTGGCCTTCGCCAACATCGTGCGAGGCGTCCCCCTCGACGGCGACCACGAGTACACCGGGTCGTTGCTGACCCTGCTGAACCCCTACGCGCTGCTCGGCGGCGTGGCCACGCTCGCGCTGTTCACCCTGCACGGCGCGGTGTTCCTGGCGCTGAAGACCACCGGCGAGGTCCGGGGGCGTGCCCTCGTGGCCATCAGGTACGCCGGTCCGGCGGCGCTGGCGGCCGGAGGGGTGTTCCTGGTCGTCACCCAGTTCATGACCGGCAAGCCCGCCACGTGGATCAGCGTGACGGCCGCGGCCGCGGGCATCGCCGGCGCGCTCGTCGCGGCGGCGCGCGGCCGGGAGGGGTGGGCGTTCCTCGCGAACGCCGTGGCCATCGTCGCCGTGGTCGTCACCCTGTTCGGCGGCCTGTGGCCGAACGTGATGCCGGCCCTGGACCCGGCCAACAGCCTGACCGTCGCCAACGCCTCCTCCACGCCGTACACGCTGACGGTGATGACCTGGGTCGCGGTGATCTTCACGCCGATCGTGCTGATCTACCAGGGGTGGACGTACTGGATCTTCCGCGAGCGCCTGACCCGCACGGACGTGGCCGGCTCGCACTGACCCGCCGGCCGGGCGCCGCCCACGCGGTCAAGGAGGGGACGAGTGGGTGATCAACGGACCGCGTCGCCGGGCGTACGATCGCCGGGTACCGGGTTACCGGCTCGGCCACCGCCGCCCATCGGAGGACTGCCACTGTGACCCAGAACGACACGGCCGGCGGGGCGGCGGCGCCGTCCGGCGCGGTGCGCCCCGACCGGCTCGCCGGCAAGGTCGCCCTCATCACCGGCGGCGCGAACGGCATCGGCGCCGCGGTCGCCCGCAGGCTGGCGGCGGGCGGCGCCCGGGTGGTCGTCGCCGACGTCGACGACGAGGCCGCGCAGCAGGTCGCCCGCGACGCCGGCGGGACGGCCGTCCGCTGCGACGTGCGGCGCCCGGCCGACAGCGAGAAGGCCGTGGCCCTGGCGGTCGAGCGGTACGGGCGGCTCGACCTTGCCTTCCTCAACGCCGGCGTGGCCACCGGCTGCGGGCTGGGCGACGACTTCGATCTCGAACGCTACCGCCTGGCGATGGGGGTCAACCTCGACGGCGTCGTGTTCGGCGCGCGGGCCGCGATCCCCGCGCTGCGGGCGGCCGGCGGCGGCGCCATCGTCGCGACCGCCAGCATGGCCGGAATCGCCGGCATCCCCGCCGACCCGGTCTACGCCGCCAACAAGCACGCCGTCGTCGGGCTGGTGCGCTCGCTCGCCCCTGGCCTCGCACCGTCCGGCATCAAGGTGCAGGCCCTGTGCCCCTCCTTCGCCGACACCGCCATCCTCGGGGACGGCAGAGGCCTGCTCGAGGAGATGGGGTTCCCCATCCTGCCCGTCTCGGCCGTCGTCGACGCCTTCATGCGGCTGCTCGGCAGCGACGGCACGGGGGAGTGCTGGTTCGTGGTCCCCGGCCGCGAGAGCGCCCCCTTCGAGTTCCGCCGCGCCCCCGGCCCCCGCGCCTGAGCCGGCAGGGCACGGGCTCGCGCGCCGTACACGACCGGCCTCGCGGCCTCACGGGCTTCGGTCACCCGATCCGGGGGTCGTCCGCGCCGGCCGCGGGCCCCGGCCGGCCTCCGCGAGACCGCCCGAAGCGGCCGGCGACCAGGAGGAAGCGGGTCAGCCAGCGGTTCATGCCGGTCACCCGGCGGACGTTGCGCACGACCTCGGAGAAGGTCGCGTAGTCGACCTCCGGCGCGGCCGCCGCCCTGAGCAGCTCCGGCAGGTGGCCGGGAGCGCGCGCGTCGCCCTGGACGGCGAGCGCCTCGAAGGCGCAGAAGCGGGTCATCACATCGAGCGCCGGGTCGGAGAGCATGGACACCAGCAGGTCGGGGTCGTACATCGCGGCGATCTCGACCCGGGACTCCGTGTCCAGCGTGGAGTCGGCGATGAGGCCGAGGCCGAGCTCGTGGTCCTCCTGGGCGGAAAGGGGAGACTCGTCCAGATCGCGCAGCGCCACGGTGACGATGGCGCGCTTGCTCGGGCTCAGCGCCTGGTCGGCGGCGGTCGCCAGCAGGTCGGATCGGCAGCGCGGATCGCCGAGCTTCGCGATGGAGACGGCCGCGAACGACGTCAGGCCGAACGACGAGGCGGGGTCGGTGACGACGGCAAGCAGCAGGTCGTGGGCCTGGGCCGGCCGACGGTGCGCCAGGCGCAGGGCGGCCCTCACCCGCCAGTCGCCGAGGGCGGGATCACCGGCCGCCTCGGCCAGGTGGTCGTCGCCCAGCCCGGCCAGCCGGAAAAGGACGTGGGCGCGTCCGTCGTCGTCGAGCCCGTCGTCGGCGAGCAGAGTTCTGAGAACCCGGACATGGCGTGGATCTTCCAGCTCGCCCAGCAGGTCGGCGGCCTTCGTGCGCGCCTTCCAGTGGAGCTCGTCATCGGCGGCCATGGCGACGGCCGCGTCGGCCCGCAGTCCGCGCCCGCTCGGGCCGTCCATCCTCTCCAGCAACCGGGCGGCGTGGTCGCGCAGTCTGTGGTCGGGCTCGTCTCCCGCGGCCAGCCCCGCCATGTATCCGGCGCCGCGCGCGTCGCCCAGCTCGAACAGCAGCCAGGCCGCGTTCATCCGGTGCGTGAACCCGCGCGAGGGCTGGACGGCGACGCGGGCCGCGGTCGAGGCGGCCGCCTCGATGACGTCCGGGTCGGCGATCGTCCCTTCCTTGACCAGTTCGGCGACGAACTGGACTCCGTACAGGAACCGCTTGGTGGCCAGCGTGCGCAGCCGGGCGACCAGCCGGGCGCGCGCCTGCGGATCACCGTGCATGGAGGCGATGAGGAAGTGGACGAAGGGCTGGATCGGATGCGGGAAGACGGCGCCCATGCTCGGCAGGTCCAGGGCACGGAGGCGGGCGTCGGTCAGCGCGGCGTCGCCGGCGATGTGACGGGCCGCCAGGAACTCCTCGAAGGACTGGTGCAGGAAGACGAAGTCATGAGCGGTCTCGTACATCAGACCGGTGGCCCGCAGCCCTTCCTTGACCATGTCGGTGCGGATCCGGCTGGGAGTGCCGTCCGGTCGTCCGCCGGACGTCCACTGGACGATCAGGCTCGTGGCGGGCTCGGTGGCGCCGTCGCGCCGGGCCCAGGCCAGGCGCGGCAGCAGGTCGAAGACCTCGGAGTCAGGATCACGCGTCCTCATGAGGTGGACGAACTGCTCGTAGACGTCGTGGCGCCCGGCCGGCAGGCGCCCCCCGGGGCCGTCGAGGTACAGCTGGCAGGTCAGGCCGGCCATGAGCGGGAGGCGGACGAGTTCCCCCATCCCGGCCTGGTGGACCTGGGCGAAATAGTCATGGGCGGAGGCGAGGGGGTCGGGCCGTCCGGCCGCCTCGCACCAGCGCCGCGCGCAGTCGAGCACCTGCCCGGCGTCGAACGGCCGCAACTCGTAGGTGCGCATCCCGAGCTCGGCCCGTTCGGCGTCCGACAGAGGGCGCGTGGCGACCAGGAACCGGTACGGGCCCTCGCGGTGCACCCGCAGCAGGTCGACGACCCGGCGCCGGTCCTCGCGGCCGTCGATCTCGTCCAGCCCGTCCACCAGGACCAGCCAGCGGGCGCCCGGCATCGGCGGGCCGCCGAAGAACCCCTGCGGCAGCGCGTCGCGCAGGTGGCCGCCCAGACTCGCCTGGACGCCCGCCGCGAGCTGCGCCGCGAACGGCGCCGGCGGCAGCAGGTCGGCGGCGCGCACGCGCACCGGCACGTCGCCGCCCGTCCCGTCGAGCAGCCCGCGCGCCAGCTCCGCCACGCCCATCCGCAGCAGGCTGGACTTGCCCGCCCCCGAGACGCCGGTCAGCAGGACGTCCCGCTTCATGCGCAGCACGTCGTCCGCGGGACTTTCCCGCTTGCGCCGGCCGGTCGAGCTCTGCCGCACATAGACCTTCGAGAGCGGAGGCCTGCGCCCGTCGGTCGCGCCCACGTACGGATGCGCGTCGGCCGCCGCCATCGCGGCCCTCAGATACGCGCGAAGACGCGGCCCGGCGAAGCTCCATCCTCCGGCGGCCAGTTGCTCGTCGGTCAGCGTGGCCAGCCAGGGCCGGTTCTCCTGTGGCCGGACGGGGGAGTGCGCCAGGATGTCGGCGGCCGTGATCAGATGCGCGCTCCCGGCCAGGTCGGAGGTGGCGAGCATGCCGCACACCGCTCCGGTGCGCCGGTTGACCACCGGGCTGCCCGAGTAGCCGGGGCCGACGGGCACGCCGTAGGCGCGCACCAGGCCGGTGCCGGAGACGCCCTGGTAGACGAACGTGGCGGGTTGCCCGGCGCGCGCCGCGGCCGGATGGCCGTAGGTCCACAGCTCGTCGCCGATCGCCAGCTCCGGCGACAGCAGCACCGGCGCCCCGGCGTCCTGCGGCGCGGGCACGAACGCAAGGTCGAGGTCCGGCACGCCGGCCGACCCGGGCGCCACGTGCGCGCACGTGGCCAGCAGCCCCGGAGCGACGACGAACCCGGTGCCCTGGCTCAGCCGTACGGTGGCCTCGCGGAGCAGCCTCACCCAGCCGTCGGGTCGGTCCATTCCAGCGCCACCTTGAAGGTCGACTTGCCGCCCGCCTTACCGATGACGGCGACCAGCGAGCCGGACTCCATGGCGAACTCGCACCCGAACTCCACGCTCGCCTTCGCGGCGCCCGTCTCCCGCAGCCGGGCGCCCATCGCCTTGGCCACCCCCATCAGCCCGTCGAGCGCCTCCTCCAGCGCCGGGGTCCGGATACCGATCGGCCCCTCCTGGCCCGGGCCGTCCGAACCCCGCGCGCCGGTCGCGCGGACTTCCATGTGCACGCGAACGCCGTCCACCACGACGGGCACGGTTTCGACTCCGTCCAAGCGCCCTCCCCTGTTCCTCAAGGCACGCTAATGACCGCGGCCCCGGCTGGGAAGAGGGCTGCGCCGCGCATCCGCCCGCCTGGCGGGCGGGCGGCGGAGTGCCGGGAGGCCGGTGTCAGGTCAGGAGGCCGGTGGCGACGACGTCGCGGTACCACAGGGCGCTGTCCTTCAGCGTCCTTCGCTGGGTGGCGAAGTCGACGTGGACGATGCCGAAGCGCGCGGTGTAGCCCTCGGCCCATTCGAAGTTGTCCAGCAGCGACCAGACGTAGTAGCCCTCCACCGGCACGCCCTCGGCCAGGGCGTCGTGCACCGCCGCGAGGTGGTCGCGCAGGAAGGAGACGCGCCCGGCGTCGGCGACGCGGCCGTCCGCGCCCACCTCGTCCGGCGCGGGCACGCCGTTCTCGGTGATCACGATCGGCACCGCGGGGTAGTCGTACTTCAGCCGGGTCAGAGTGTCGTACAGGCCCCGCGGGTAGATCTCCAGCCAGTCGAGCTGCGCCGTCGGGTGCTTGCGCACCCGCTCGCCCTTGGCGTCCAGGAACTTCGGGTTGTAGTACTGCACGCCGAGCACGTCGACGGGCTCGCTGATCACCGCCAGGTCGCCGTTGAGGATGCGGTCGGGCATCGGGCTGCGCTCGGCGATCCACGCCAGCGTGTCCTCGGGGTAGGCGCCGGTGAAGATCGGATCGAGGTAGAGCCGGTTCTCCAGCCCGTCCTGGTGCCAGACGGCCTCGCCGGTCTCGGGCGAGGCGTCGGCGGCGTAGATCGGGGTCAGGTTCAGGGCCGGGCCGATGCGCCGGCCGGGGTGGGCCTGGTGCAGGACGCGGGAGGCACGCCCGTGGGCGAGCAGCAGGTGGTGCAGGGCGACGAAGGCCCGCCCGTCGTCCTGGACGCCGGGAGCGTGGATGCCCCAGCGGTAGCCGCAGTCGACGACGGTCTTGGGCTCGTTGACGGTGAGCCAGTCGCGGACGTCGAGGGCGTCGAACATGATCTCGGCGTAGTCGGCGAACCGCTCGGCGGTGTCCCTGTTCTCCCAGCCGCCGGCGTCCTGCAGCGCCTGGGGGAGGTCCCAGTGGAACAGCGTGGCCATGGGGTGGACGCCGCGCTCGTGCAGCCCGTCGACCAGGCGGCGGTAGAAGTCCAGGCCCCGCTGGTCGGGCTTGCCGGCGCCGTCGGGCTGGATGCGCGGCCAGGCGATGGAGAAGCGGTAGCCGCGCAGGCCGAGCGAGGCCATCACGTCGAGGTCCTCGCCGTAGCGGTGGTAGTGGTCGGCGGCCACGGCCCCGGTGTCGCCGTTCTTGACGTTGCCGGGCACCGCCGCGAAGGTGTCCCAGATGGACTCTCCCCGCCCGTCCTCCTTCACGGCGCCCTCGATCTGGTAGGCGGAGGTCGCCGCACCCCAGACGAACTCGCCGGGGAAACGCTGCTCAGGCACGGGGTTCTCCTTCGGGGGGTGGGAGGGCGCGCGGCGGCCCGGGCCCCGGCCGCACGGGTGCCCGGGTCGCGCCGGTGGCCGGGGCGGTCCGCGCCGGCGAGGCCGGACGGGGTCGCGCCGGTGGGTCAGGCCGAGCCGCGCTCGACCAGGTGGGTGTCCAATATGACGACGGGCTGCTCCAGCCGCTCGCCGTTGATGCGCGAGACCAGCAGCTGCGCCATCTGACGGCCCATGTCCTCGGTCGGCTGGTGGACGCTGGTGAGCGGCGGCATGGTGTGCGCGCCGATCACCGAGTCGTCGAAGCCGATCACCGCCACGTCGTCAGGGATGATCTTTCCGTGGTCCTTGAGCACGCGCATCGCGCCGAAGGCCATCGGGTCGGAGGCGGTGAACACCGCGTCCAGCGTCGGATGCTGCTGGAGCAGGCGCTCCATCGCCGTGACGCCGGCGGCCTCGCTGAAGTCGCCGTAGGCGACGATCTCGGGCATGCCGGTGGCCAGCAGCGCGTCGCGGTAGCCGGCCAGACGGTCGACGCCCACGCCCATGTCCTGCGGGCCGGCGATGGTGGCGATCCGCCGCCTGCCCCTGCCGAGCAGGTACTTGACCGCCTGCCGGGCGCCGGCCCGGTTGTCCATGTCCACGTAGCTGAACGGGGTGAACCCGACCGGGCGGCCGCCGAGGACGGTCGGCACGCCCATCTCCTCCAGCCGGCCGGGCAGCGGGTCGGCGCCGTGCAGAGAGATCAGCAGGACGCCGTCCACGTGCTGGCCGGTGAGGTACAGCTCAAGGCGCTCGTGCTCGTCGCGCGACTGAGCCATCGTCAAGATGAGCTGGAGCCCGGTCTCCGACAGCGACGAGCCGATGCCGCGGATGATGCCCGCGAAGAACGGCTCGTCGAAGATGCGCTGCTCGGACTCCGACACGACCAGGGCTATCGTGTCCGTGCGTCTGGTGACCAGGGTGCGCGCCGCGCGGTTCGGCACGTAGCCGAGCTCGTCGATCGCCTGCTGCACGGCCTCGCGCGCCTTCTCGCTCACCTTCGGCGAGCCGTTGATGACGCGCGACACCGTGCCGCGGCCGACCCCGGCACGAGCGGCGACGGCCTCAAGGGTCGGTCGCGCTCCCGAGCGGCGGTCCCCGTTCATCAAAATAGCCCCCTCCTGACAGTAGGCTTTATTCTGCCGGACCCAGCAGGCCGCCTCTTCTTATCGTGTCGGCGTACCAGAAGGCGCTGGATTTGGGGGTTCTGCGCTGAGACTCGTAGTCGACGTAGACCAGGCCGAACCGCTTGCCGTAGCCCCACGCCCACTCGAAGTTGTCCATCAGGGACCAGGCGAAGTACCCCTTGAGGGGGATGCCCGCCTCGATGGCGGCGTGGCAGGTGCGCAGGTGCGCCTCGATGTAGGCGAGGCGGTCCTGGTCGTCGACCGTCCCGTCCACAAGGGCGTCCTCGAACGCCGCGCCGTTCTCCGAGATGACCAGCGGGATGCTCGGGTACTCGGTGGCGACGCGCTGGAGCACCTCGTACAGGCCGAGGTCGTCGATCTCCCAGCCCATCGAGGTGACCGGCCGGCCGCCGTTGACGAAGGACACGTGCTCGCTGCCGGGCCACGGCGACCCGGCGCCGGTCGGGGCCGCGGCCGCCGAGGCGGCTCCGCCGGGCTTCCCCGACACGGTGAACCGGCTGTAGTAGTTCACCATGAGGGTGTCGAACGGTGTCGATATGGTGGCCAGGTCGCCGTCCTGGATGAAGTCGATCTCGGTGACCGCGCTCAGGTCCTCGAGGACGTCCTCGGGGTAGGAGCCCTTCAGCAGGGCGTCCAGGAAGAACCGGTTCTGCAGGCCGTCGATGCGCCGGGCGGCGTCCAGGTCGGCGGCGTCGTCGCTGGCCGGGCTGATCGCGTACAGGTTGACCGACCCGCCGATCCGCGCCTCCGCCCCCTGGGCTCGCAGGGCCTGGACGGCCATGCCGTGGGCGAGGTTAAGGTGGTGGGCTGCCCTGATCGAGGCGGCCGGCTCACGCCGTCCCGGCGCGTGCTCTCCGGAGGAGTAGCCGAGGAAGGCGGCGCACCAGGGCTCGTTGACGGTGCTCCACTGCTTGACGCGGTCGCCGAGTGCCTGGTGGACGCAGGCGGCGAAGTCGGCGAAGCGCTTCGACGTGTCGCGTACGGGCCAGCCGCCGAGATCCTCCAGCGCCTGGGGGAGGTCCCAGTGGTACAGGGTCAGCCAGGGCTCGATGCCGTTGGCCAGCAGCTCGTCCACCAGGCGCCGGTAGAAGTCCAGGCCGGCCTGGTTCACCGCGCCCGCCCCGTCCGGCTGGATCCGCGGCCAGGAGACCGAGAACCGGTAGGCGGTGAGCCCGAGCTCGGCCATCAGGGCCACGTCATCGCGGTAGCGGTTGTAGTGGTCGATGGCGGCATCGGCGTTCTCGCCGTTGAGGATGCGGCCGGGCTGCCGGACGAACGTGTCCCAGATCGAGGTCCCGCGTCCGTCCACGTCGGTGGAGCCTTCGATCTGGTACGCCGAGGTGGCGGCGCCCCAGACGAAGCCGGTGGGGAACGAGAGCGCGGGGATGCTGGTCTGGGGTTGAGTCTCCTGCGTGGTCACGCTTTGACCGCACCTTCCATGAGTCCGCCGACGATCTGCCGGCCGAACGCGACGAAAACGACAACTAGCGGTAGTACGGATAGAGCCGTTCCGGTGAAGATCAGGACGTAGTCGGTGCTGTGGGCCGCGGTGAGGAAGCTGATCGACACCTGGACCGTGGGGTTCTCCGGGCTCAGGACGATCAGCGGCCACATGAACTCGTTCCAGTTGAGCATGAACGCCTGCAGCGCCAGGACGGCCATGCCGGGCCGCACGGCGGGCAGGATCACGTTCCACCAGATGCGCATGGTGGACGCGCCGTCCACTCGTGCCGCCTCGACCAGCTCCTCGGGCACGGCCTGGTCGGTGTACTGCGTCATCATGAAGACGCCGAAGCCGTTGAGCAGGTAGGGCAGGATGACGGCCTTGAGCGTCCCGACCCAGCCGAGGGTCACCATGAGCTGGTAGAGCGGGACGATGCCCATCTGCTGGAGCGGCACCATCATCGTGATGAGGATGGAGCCGAGCAGCAGATTGCGGCCGCGGAAGTGGAGCCTGGCGAAGGCGAACCCCGCGAACGTCGAGATGAGCACGACGGACAACGTGACCGTCGTGGTGACGATCAGGGAGTTCACCAGGCCCGTGATGAAGTGCGCGTCCTCGGTGTTGAGCACGCGCTGGATGTTGGCGCCGAGGTTGCCGCCGGGGAGCAGCGGCGGCGGGACCTCGACCGCGTCGGTGTTGGTCCGCGACGCGATGATGATCATCCAGTAGATCGGGAAGATCGACAGCAGGACGGTGATGCCGAGGGCGATCTTCGTCAGCGGTGTGGCGCGGAACGGGTCCCGCTTGTTCCGCGCGCTTCCCGCTCGCGCCGGCCTGACCTGCGTGATCGCGGTCACTTGCTGCCTCCGATCCGGCGGACGAACATGTAGTTGATCCCGACGCCCATCAGGATCAGGACGAACAGCAGCCAGGCGGCCGCGGCCGCGTAGCCGTAGTCGAAGTTCCTGAAGCCCTGCTCGACGATGTACATCGCGATCGTCTGGAACTGGCCGGTGGCGCCGCCGTCCATCCGGTTGCTGGCGAACATGACGGGCTCGGCGAAGAGGGTGAGACCGCCGATCGTCGACACGAAGACCGTGAAGATGATCGTCGGGCGGATCATCGGCAGCGTGATCTGCCAGAACTGGCGGCGCGGCGAGGCGCCGTCGATCGAGGCGGCCTCGTAGAGATCACGAGGGATGGTCTGCATGCCGGCGAGGTAGATGATCGCGTTGTAGCCGGTCCATCGCCAGTCGACCATGGTGGCGATCGCCGTCCAGGACGACCACTTGGCGCTCTGCCAGTCGATGTTCTCGACGCCCAGGAAACCGAGCAGCCAGTTGAACAGGCCGAAGTCGCGGCCGTAGAGCTGGGTGAAGACGATGGCGACGGCGACGACCGAGGTCACCAGCGGCACCAGGACGCCCAGCCGGAAGAACAGGCGCGCGCGCAGGCGCTTGTTGAGCGCGTTGGCGAGCAGGAGGGCCAGGACGAGCTGCGGCACCGTGGCGAGGATGAAGATGCCGACGGTGTTGATCACCGCGTTCCAGAAGTCCGAGTCCGCGAGAAGCTTGGCGTAGTTCTCCAGACCGGTGAACTCGGCATCGCCGCCGGCGAGCCCGTAGTCCTGGAGCGAGACCCAGAAGGTGAACACCAGGGGGAAGAGGCCGAAGATCGCGAAGAGGATGAAGTACGGGGAGATCAGGAAGTACGGGGTCGCCTTGAGGTCGAGCTGCGACCAGAAACGGCGGCGGGAGCGCGAATGGTGGCGTCCCGGCCGCGGCGGCGGAGGCGCCGGATCCGCCCGCTGCGTGTGGAGGTTGACGCTCATCGGATTTCCGGGGCGCTTCCCGTGGCCGGCGGCCACGGGGTGGAAGCCCCATTCTCCTTCTTTCGTCGGTAACGGTCGATGGTGTGTCCGCTACCAAGCGATGACCAAGCTCGGCATCGGTACGACTGGAAGAGGGCCTGCGCGGAGCGAGGGCGGTGATGGGTCACATCACCGCCACGCCGCTCACGACGGCAGGTCACCGGCTCGCCGACAGGTGCCGCGGCGAGCCGGTGACGCTCGGGGACGATCAGCCCGCCGCCTTCTGGCCCGCCTCGACGAACTTCTGCCAGGCCTGGTCCACGGGCACGGAGCCCTGTTCCATGCCGTTGAGGACCTGCTCCACCTCGCGCTTGACCTGCGCGTGCTTCTCACCGAGGAAGATCGGCTGAAGCGACTTGATGGACGGCCCGAAGATCTTGCCGATGGGCGCGTTGTTGAAGTACTCGTTGGTCGCGCTCTGGAGCTCGGGGTTGTCCTGCGCCGGGATGGTGCTGGGCAGGTTGCCGCCCTCCTTGAACGCCAGGAGCTGGGCCTCGGGGCTGGTCAGGTAGCTGGCCAGCTCGGCGGCCTCCTTCGGGTGCTTGGACTGCTTGGGCACCGCGAGCCAGGAGCCGCCCCAGTTGCCGCCGCCGCCGGGCACCGTCGCGACGTCCCACTTGCCCTTGAACTTGTCACCAGCCGTGCCCGAGACGACGCCGAGCATCCAGCCGGGGCAGCCAAGGGTGGCGAACTGCGACTTGACGAAGCCGGTGTTCCACCCGTCGGTGAAGTTCTGCAGCTTGGCGGTCAGGCCGGTCTGGCTGATCTTCGTGGCGAGGTCGAACGAGGTCTTGACGGCCGGGTTCTTGTCCACGATGAGCTGCTGGTTCTTGTCGAAGTAGCTGACGTTGCCGTTCTTCGCGGCCTCCTGCGCCAGCACCACGTTGTAGATGGTGTTGATGCTGTCGACGAACTTGGCGTCCTTCACCTTGGCCTGGAAGTCCTGCCCGGCCTTGATGAAGTTGTCCCAGCCGCCGCTCCAGAGCTTGCCGACCTCTTCGCGGTCGGTGGGCAGGCCGGCCTTCTTGAACAGGTCGGAGCGGTAGCAGATGCTCATGCCGCCGACGTCGGTGCCGAGAGCGAACAGCTTGCCCTCGGTGTTGACGCCGTTCTCCCACTTCCAGGCGGGGAAGTCGGCCTGGCGGCTCTGCAGGCCGTACTGGCCGAGGTCGGCGAAGAACTGCGGACGGGCCTTGGCCAGACCCATGCCGCCCTCGTCGATGCCGACCACGTCACCGGCGCCGGTCCCCGACTGCAGCCACTGCAGCATCTGGGGCCAGTAGACGTTCTCGAAGCTGTCGGTCAGGTTGTTGTACTTGACCTGAACGTTGGGGTGCTCGCTGTTCCACTTCTCAACGGCGGCCTTGTAGCCGAAGTTGGTGCCGCCACCGAAGGTCTGCAGCGTAAGGGTGATCTTCTCGGCGGGCGCGGCCGAGGACGAGCCGCCGGCGGCGCCGCCGGTGTCGCCGGAGGAGCAAGCGGTGGTGATGCCAAGCGCGGCCGTCATCACCGATGCGACCGCGAGTAGCCTCCCGCGGCGCATTTTCTTCATCATTTTCCGGACCCCTCTCAGGTGGTTGCCCGATCATTGGGAGGTGCATCGAGGGCCGGCCCCGACAGTCGGGCCCACGATGTGCTGGATCCCTCAAGTCGTGATCTCGCGGGGGTGAACCTGCGAGCGATATTTGGGAGCGCTCCCACGAAGGGTCCCCGACAGGCAATGCTGGCGTCAATATGCTGAAACCTAACTGTTACTCCTGGGGCGATTAGGAGCTCGAAAACCGTCGACGCACTCCCATATACCCCTTTGGCAGCATTGGGAGCGCTCCCATCGCATGCGGCACAGTCGGGCGCAAATCATCCATGCGCCACGGGCGGAGGCGTCCGAGGGCCTCCGGAGGCCCGGCCCGGACCGTGCGGGAGCCGGACGGGCGCCGGCGCCGCAGGGCCGGCGGAGAGGACCGGCCGTGCGGCGTCGGCGGGGCGCCCTCTTGCGGGGAGGCGGCGAGGACGCCATGGGATGAGGCACCGGAGGGGGGAGAAGAGGCTTAGGCGGCGTAGCTGGGGTAGCCGTATCCCACGATCTGCGAGGCCGGCCGGGTGCGGATCTCGACCTTGCCGCCGTCGGTGTTCCCCTCGACGGTCTTGATGGTGCCGTCGCCGTTGTCCTTGATGACGAAGCCGACGTGCTCGATGTCGTCGAAGCTCTTGCCGCCGTTGAAGGAGAAGAACACCACGGCGCCGGGCTTCGGGGTGGTGCCCCAGCGGTCGTGGCCGGCGAACCACTTGGCGTGGGCGACGGTGTAGGCGTCGGTGCCGACGGTGTCCTGCAGGCCGAGCTGGGTGCCGACCCAGGAGACGAACATGTCGCACCAGGCGGCGTCGGCGTACCCGGCGATCGTGCCGGTGTCGCGGGCCACCGTCTCTTTGGCGCGCGGGGAGCTCATGTACCAGGCGTGGAACTTGGTGCCGCCGCCCGAGCCGTTCTCGGAGATGCCGACCTGCTTCTCCGCCAGTGCCAGCAGCTGCTCGGCGGAGACCTGCCGGGACGGCATCTTCGCCGTCTTGGCCGCCTCTTCGCGCGCGGCGGCGATGACGTTGTCCTTGGCGGGAGAGGTGTCGGCGTGCGCGGCGAGCGCGGTGCCGGTGACGACCTGGGCGAGCACCAGGCTGCCCAACGTGAAAGCCTTCAGCTGATTCTTCGGGGCATCCAGAAGCCGATGTGTGAACATGGACAAGCTGAAACTCCTTCGTCCAGCCGCCTACCGGGTTAGCTGACGGGTTCGGGCGTGAAGGTTCGCCCTACGGTCGCGTCCGTGGGCGGGCGCGATCGATTCACCCCAAGGGAGGTGGGTCCCCGGCTCCGCGTGGGAGCGGACTCGGCGGTGGCGCGTGACGGCGGGAGAGGGCTCTCCGCAGAGGACCGGCCGCGCCGGGCAATCTCATCGGCACGGGGTTTTCGCCCTGATGGGCGGTTCCCTTGCCGGGATTCCTACGAGAGTAATACATCGGACAAACATGATGCAAGTAGGACAAATCTCTTAAGGCTGTCCGGGCTTGCGGTGGCAAAAAGGCGCGCACCGGCCGGGCGCCTGACATGGTCGCGTGGTTGACCTGCGGCGACATGGGTAGGGTACCGCGGTCGTCGCTCCGGGCTCCCGGTGCCGGGCCCCGCTGGGGCGGCGCTGCGCGAGTGATACTTGAAACGCCCGTGCCCTTGCGTGTCAAATGGGGCGAAAGTTACGGGCGTGACGCGGGCGGCGAGGCACGCGACCGGACAACGGCCCGGCCGTCGTCGGCCGCCGTTCATCGTCTGTTCCCTCCTTCGTAGGGTCGCCGGGCTAGGTTGCATGCGTCGTGAACGTGTCAATGCCCGGCGTGGAGAGGAACGGTCGAAGCCGCGTGCGGGAGCAGGGGTCGGCCGTCGCCTGGGTGGAGTCTCCCCTCCAGTTGCTGTGCGCGGTCGAGGCGCGGCACGCCGGCGTGATCGGGCCTGACACGCGCGTGGTGACCCGTGGCAGGCTGCCGGGCCTGGGCGTGACCCGGGCCGAGCTGGACGCGCTCGACCTTCCCCCCGGACTGCGCATCGAGGCCGCCGAAGCGGGCATGCCCCGCCCAGGGCGGCACGCCGCCTGGGTGCTCGGCGACGCCTTCTCCGGCAGGCTCCAGCTCACGTCGCTGACCGCCTTTCCCTCGCGCATGGTCCTCGTCGACGACGGCCTGGCCACGATCCGCCTGCTCGAACTGCTGACCGCCGGCCTCGGTGCCCCGCTGCTGCGCGCCCGCGCCGAGGCGAGGCCGACCCGGCGGGCCCTCGGCGTCGCGGCGGGGATCCGCCTGCGCGCGGCGGCCAGGGCGGGACGGCTCACCGTGTTCACCGCGCTGCCCGTCCCCGCCGGGCTGGCCGCCGCCGTGCGCGGGCTCGGCGCCGAGCTGATCACCCACGATTTCGCCTGGCTGCGCTCCCAGCCCGCGCGCTCCCATCCGCGCCCGCCCGAGAGCACCGTGGTCCTCGGCACCTCCCTGGTGCGCAACGGGCTGATCCACCGCGACCGCTACCTCGCCTGGCTCTTCGCCCTCGAAGGGCCGCTGGCCTACTACCCGCACCGCCGCGAGGACCCGGGCGACCTCGCGGCCGTCCGCGACCACCCGGGCGTCACCGTGTACGACGCCGGGGTCCCGGTCGAGATGACCCTGCGTGACCTGCGCCCCGGCCAGCGCGTGCTGAGCCTGCCGTCCACGGCCGTCACCTCGCTGCGCGTGCTGCTCGGCGCGCGCGGCGTGCCGGTCGAGACCGTGGACGTGCCCGATGACTGGTGGACTCCCTCCGCGTCGGTGTCCCTCCGATCGCATCTCCAAATGTTCGCGCACGAAAGGGCTTCTCCTTGAGCCGGGTTCTCGCTGTGGCCGATTCGGACTCGTATCTGAAATGGGCGGCGGGTCTTCTCGACCAGCTTCCGGGCGGTTGGACCTCGACGCTGGCCGTCGTGCGCACTCCGATCGCGCCGTCCGAGGCCCAGATCGCCGCCGCCGTCAGCGGCACCCGGTCGGGCGCCGCCGAGCCGCCCGCCGTGGTGTCGGCGCGGGCGCTGCGCCGCATCGCCGAGCGCGACCGGCCCGACGCCATCCTGCTGGCCTGCACGGGGCCCGTGGTCGACGTGCTGGTCAGCGACGTGCTCGACGGGCTTTCGCCCAGGCCGGTCCTGGTGTCGGGCCTGCCGGGCATCTCGATCCCCGCCACCGAGAAGGCATGGCTCTACCGGGGCGGCTGCGACCTGTTCGTCGTGCACAGCGGCAGGGAGGTCGAGGAGTTCGGGCGCATCGGCAGGGAACTGGGCGCCGCGGGCTCGATGGCCCTGGCCCGCCTGCCCTATCTCGACCACCGCGCCGCCGGCGCCGGCTCGCGCAAGCGGGTGGTGTTCGCCACCCAGGCCAAGGTGCCCAAGCGGCGCGAGGACCGCGAGAGCATCCTGCTGGCCCTCGCCCGGCTCGCCGAGGCGCGTCCCGAGCTGGACGTCGTGGTCAAGCTGCGCGCCCTTGAGAACGAGCGCCAGACCCACAACGAGCGCTACCACTACGAGCGCCTGTGGCGGTCGCTGGCGGACTCCGGCGCCGTACGGCCCGGCGCCGTCCGGTTCGCCGCCGGCGCCATGCACGAGCACCTGGCCGAGGCGGCGGGCTTCGTGACGGTCAGCTCCACCGCGGCGCTGGAGGCGATCGCCGGCCGCGTCCCGCTGCTGGTCCTCTCGGACTTCGGGGTCAGCGCCGAGATGATCAATCTGGTGTTCGAGGACAGCGGCTGCCTGGGCACCCTCGACGACCTGGCGCGCGGCGAACTGCGGCATCCCACCGCGGCCTGGTGCGAGGCCAACTACTTCCACGACCCGGTCACCAGCGACTGGGTCACCCGGCTTTCGGCGCTGGCCGCCGAGGCGCGCGCCGGCGGGCTCGCGCCGGTGCGGCCCCTGCTCACCGGACCCGAGCACGCCGCGGCGCGGCGCCGGGCCCGCCTGCGGGTGGAGATCCCGCCGAACGTGCTGCGCGCCGGGTACCGCGCGCGCCGCCGGATGCGCCGCTACCTGAAGGCGCTGGGCTGAGCACGGCCGGGCGGCGTGAAGGTCCGGCGCCGCCCCGATCGCCGTGAAACTTTCGCGCCCTCCGGATCGCATCGGCGAAGGCATCGGCGTTGCCGCCGTGTCCCGCCGGGTGGAACCGTGCGATGGCGCTTTGACAAGTTCGGGCGCGCGCTCACAATGAGTCCCGATGACCTCCGGGCGACGGGAGAGAGAGCGATGGCCGACACCTCTGAGCCCGCGGCCGGCGGTCACCGGCGGCGACCCGCCCGGCGGGTGACGCTGCTCGCCGCCGCGCTCCTCGGCGCCGGCCTCGCCGTCCCGCAGCGCCCGGCCGTGGCGGGCGCCGCCGCCCCGGCCGATGCCGCCGCCCCGGCGGGCGCCGCCGCCACCACGCTGGGAGGCGCGGCCGCGGTCACCGGCCGCTACTTCGGTGCCGCCGTCGCCGCGTCCCACCTCGGCGAGGCGCCCTACGCCACCGTTCTCGACCGGGAGTTCACCTCTCTCACCCCCGAGACCGAGATGGCCTTCGACTCGGTCGAGCCCGCGCGCGGGACTTTCGTCTTCACCCGCGCCGACAGCATCGTCGCCCACGCGCAGAGCGCGGGGCTGCGGGTGCGCGGGCACAGCCTCATCTCGGACTCCCACCTGGTCTGGGTGAGCGCGCTGTCGTCCGCCACCGACGCCGCGAGGGCGCTCACCGACCATGTCGGCGCCGTGGCGGGCCACTTCAGGGGCAAGATCCACTCCTGGGACGTGGTGACCGAGGCGTTCGACCCCCGGGGTGTCCTGCGCCGGAACGTGTTCCAGCAGCGCATCGGCAGCGGCTACATCGAGCTGGCGTTCCGGACCGCCCGCGCCGCCGATCCGGGCGCGCGGCTGTGCTACAACGAATACGGCATCGAGGACGCCGCCTCCGCCAAGACCCAGGCCGTCATGGCGTTGGTGAAGGACTTCAAGACCCGCGGCGTGCCCATCGACTGCGTCGGCATCGAGTCGCACTTCGGGCCCTCGTCGCCGATGCCGGCGAGCTACGGCCAGACCATACGGCAGTTCGCCGCGCTCGGCGTGGACGTGCAGATCACCGAACTGGACATCGCGGGTTCCGGCGCGGCCCAGGCCGCGGCCTACCGCACGGCGGTCACCGCCTGCGTGTCGACCCCGCGCTGCACCGGCATCACCGTGTGGGGGGTCACCGACAAGTACTCCTGGCGCTCCGGAGAGACCCCGTTGCTCTTCGACGGCGTCTACAACAAGAAGCAGGCCTACTTCGGCGCGATGTCGGGCATGGTCATCTGCGAGGTCGCCGCTCCGGCCCCGCCGCCGGCCTCGGGCGAGGCCCGGTCGCGGGCCGCCTGCTGAGACCCGGCCGGACGCCGCCGCTCAGCGCGACAGCGCGCGGCGCAGACGCGAGAGCGGGCGGGGCCTGGCGGGCTCCGGAGCCGGCACGAGGCCGACGGAGGCCAGCCGCCGGTTCTTGAAATAGCGGGCCTGCGGGCCGTGGGTCTCGATGTAGCGGGCCGCGGCCTCGCGCAGCGCCGGATAGTGCTCGCTCTGCATGCAGAAGCCGACCGCCTCCACGAGCGCCCGCAGGTCGGCCTCGGGCGGCTCGGCGATCGAGCCGTCCGGCGCCAGGCGCGGCACGGTGGCGTCGACGATGGTCACCGGGACGCGGTTGCTGTTCTCGTAGGGCGCCAGCCGTTCGAGGACGACGTCGCAGCCCATGGTCGCGATCGGGATGCCGAAAAGCCGGTGTGCGGTCATCAGCGCGGTGGAGAAGCAGCCGACGACCAGCTCGGGGCGCAGCGCCAGGAAGCAGACCTCCGCCGGGACGGCGTCGCCGGCCACGCACAGGTCCACGCCCAGCTCGCGGGCGACCCCGCGCAGCAGGCGGGCGTGCCCGCCGCCGGCCGCCGGGTGCGGCTTGAACAGCACGCTGCGGTGGCCGCGCGCGGCGAGGGCGCGCAGCATCCCGGCGTGCAGCTCGGCCTCCTCCTCCGCGGTGACGATGTCCAGCGCCGACAGGTACTGCCCGAGGATCACCGCCTCGCCGTACAGGCCCTCCACGGCGGGCATGTCCTCCAGCACCCGCCGGAACGCCGCGTCCGGCAGCGGGTCGGGCGCGACGCCCACCTCGCGCAGCAGCAGCGGGGTGAGGCCGGGCAGCAGGTCCAGGTGGAGCAGCCGGGTGATCCGGCCGGAGATCTCCAGCGGCAGCGGGTCGCGCGTCGGCCCGTAGCTCATCAGCCCGTCGGAGTACACGGTGATCGGGCAGTCGCGGATCAGCGCCGCCACCGTCCTGGCCGGGGGGACCGCCACCGACTCCAGCACCAGCTCGCCGGCCCCCTCGCCCAGCGAGAGATGGGAGCGGAGCAGGCGCTCCAGCATGGGGACCTCGATGACGCGGGCCTTCCAGTCGGAAGGGTGCAGCGGCGCCACGATGTCGTTCCACGACCAGACCTCGTCGAACCGCGGCCGCAGCGCCGCGAACCCGGGAGCCTCGTCCAGCGACGGGGTGACCTCGGGGATCGCCGCGTTGTTGGACACCAGCAGGACGCGGCGGCCGTCGTGCGGGCCGAACCTGCCCGCGTCCATGGCCGCCGCCAGCGTCATCGTCCCGAACAGCGTGGAGCTGTAGAAGACCTGCGTCATGTCGAACGCTCCTCGGTCTGTCTGCGGGGTCGGGGGAGCAGGTGACCGATCAGGGCCTCGCGCTCCTCGTCCAGGCCCGTCTCGCCGAGCAGGTCCGCCGGAAGCCCGGCGAGGACGTCGCGCGCCCTGGCCTCGAAGCGGGCCCGCAGCGCGGGGGAGAAGCGGCCGCCGAGCTCCAGGTGGTGGGCCAGCAGGGCGCAGAAGGTGCGCACCGCCTTGGGCCGCAGGTGCGGCTCGCCCTCGATCTGCTTGAACACCAGGTCGAAGGCGTCGAAGAAGTGCAGTTGCCGCTCGTCGCCGATCTGGGTGAGCGACGTGGACACCATCCGGCGGTAGAACACGCCCGCGAGGGACGCCACGGCGTACGAGCGCGCCTCGCGGTGCAGCCGCCAGATCCATGGGCGGTCCTCGGCGGTGTGCAGGTGCCCGGGGAAGGCGAGCAGGTCGCCCAGCGAGCGCCGGTACACCCCGGCCCAGGCGTAGGGATAGTCGACCATCGTCTTCGCGCCGGCGGGCAGGATGCCGTCCCGCGGGTCGAGCGCCACCCCGCGCCTGGCCTGCGGCGCGCGGTGCACGACCCGCTTGCGTCCCTCCACCTGGACGTGGTCCACCCGGACGAAGTCGCAGCCGAGCCCGTCGATCGCCTCCACGAGCCGGGGCAGGTACCCCCGCGCCAGCCAGTCGTCACCGTCCAGGAAGGTGACGTACCGGCCGGAGGCGAGGGACAGGCCGGCGTTGCGGGCGTCGGCCAGTCCCACCGGCGCCGCGTTGCGCAGCACCGACAGCCCCGGCAGGTCATCGCGGAAGTCGTCGATGACCTGCGGGGTCGCGTCCACCGATCCGTCGTCGACGACGATGAACTCGAAGTCGGGCCGCGCGTTGTGCCGCAGCGAGGCCAGCGTGTCGGCGATGAACGGGCCCGCGTCCCGCACCGGCACGACGACCGACAGCGTGATCACCGCCGCCCCCCGTCCCGTGCCGCGGAGCCGGCCCCGCTCGCCCGCCGCCGGCGCGCGTGCATTCCGTGGTCCTTTCCTAAGAGTTACGACAGGTCGTCGCGGCGCCGCCTCAGACGGTGACGCGGCGCAGGCGGGACTTCGGGGCCTCCTCGCCCGGGAAGACCCGCTTGACCCCGTCGCCGAGGGCCTGCTCGATGATCCGGATGTCGCGCACCAGGTGCTCCAGGCCGCTCGGCTCCAGCGAGGCCGCGTGGTCCGAGCCCCACATCGTGCGGTCCAGGGTGATGTGCCGCTCGACGGTGACCGCGCCCAGCGTCACCGCGGCCAGCGAGATCTGCAGGCCGCGCTCGTGGCCGGAGTAGCCGACCGGGACGCCGTACCGGTCCTGCAGGGTCATGATCGTGCGCAGGTTGGCCTCCTCCGGCGGCAGCGGGTAGGTGGAGGTGGCGTGCATCATCACGAGCTTGGACGTGCCGAGGATCTCCACGGCCTCGTCGATCTCCTCGAGCGTCGACATGCCGGTGGACAGGATGATCGGCTTGCCGGTGGCGGCCAGCCGGCGGAGCAGCTCGTGGTCGGTCACGCTGGCCGAGGCGACCTTGTGCGTGACGACGTTCATCTCCTCCAGGAAGTCGACCGAGGGGACGTCCCAGGGGGAGGCGAACCAGTCGAGGCCGCGCTCGGCGCAGTACTTGGCGATCTGGGTGTACTCGTCCTGCCCGAACTCCACCCGGTACTTGTACTCCAGGTAGGTCATCTCGCCCCACGGCGTCTGGCGCATCTGGTCGCGCTGGTGCGCCGGCACGGCGATCTCCGGCGTGCGCTTCTGGAACTTCACCGCCTGGCAGCCGGCGTCGGCGGCCACGTCGATGAGGCGGCGGGCGATGTCCAGGTCGCCGTTGTGGTTGATGCCGATCTCGCCGATGACGTACACCGGCTGCCCGGGGCCGACCAGCGACTCGCCGATCTGGACCGGGGCGCCCTTGACCCGCAGCGTCGCGCGGGGGCCGGCGGCGGCCGGCTCGGCGTCCACGGGGCGGGCGGCGAGCACGCGGTCGCACAGCTCGCGCACGGCCCCGGCGCCGCCCTGGTGGCTCAGCACGATGCGCGCGGCGGCCCGCACGCGGGGGTGGGCGTCGGGCACGGCGACCGGCCAGCCGACGAGCTCCATGCAGCCGAGGTCGTTGAGGTCGTTGCCGACGTAGGCCACCCGCGCCGGGTCGAGCCCCTCGATGCTGAGCCAGTCGCGCAGGGCGGTCTGCTTGGAGGCCAGGCCCTGCAGGACCGGGACGCCCAGCTTGCGGGCGCGGGCCGTCACGACCGGGTTCCGCTCCGTGGACAGCACGAGGATCTTGACGCCGGAGCGCTTGAGCAGGGAGACGCCGAGGCCGTCCGAGCGGCTGACGGCGACCGTCTCGCGGCCGTCCTGGTCGAGGTAGACCAGGTCGTCGGTGTGCACGCCGTCGAAGTCGGTGATCACCGCGTCCACGTCGAGCGGCCCGGGACGGTCGACGAACGGGGCCAGCGCGCGGACGATCTCCAGGTCCTCGGGGGTGTCGACCTCCACGGCGTGCCGGGAGGGCACGGGCTGGACGGCGACGGTGCCGAAGAACCGGTGCCCGTGCTCGCGCAGCCCGGTGGTGCGGATGGCGTAGAAGGCGCCGGTCTCGCGGTATTCCGGCTCCCGGTCCTGGCGGCGCGGGCGGTGTGCCGGGTCGTGGTTGACCCCGCTCACCCCGCCGTCGCCGGCCGCCCACACGAACTCGTGGGTGGGCAGCCCGGAGAACACCACGTCGGCGGTCCCGTCCAGCACCTTGGCGACGGCGGCGTCCAGGTCGGCGGGGTCGATGAAGGCGCTGGTGCACTGGACGAGCACGACGACCTCGGGGTCGGCGCCGAGCTGGTCGAGCGCGTGCAGCAGGGCCGACTCGCTGGAGGCCGTCGCGCCGCTCAGCTCGGCGGGGCGCCTGATCACCTGGGCGCCGGCGGCGCGGGCCGCGGCGGCGATGCCGTCGTGGTCGGTGCTGACGGCCACCTGGTCGATGAGCCCGGCTTCGGTGCAGGAGGAGACCGCGCGGACGACCAGGGGCGTGCCGCCCACCTTGGCCAGGTTCTTCAGCGGGACGCCCGCAGAACCTCCACGGGCGGGGACGACGGCCAGGACTCGCAAGGTTGACTCCCTGATATGCGGCGTGCGAGCGCGCCGCAGCGGGGCGACGCTCGTAAGGTGTCACGCACGCTAACCACCCGCGCCGTCCAGGAAGGAGAGGGAGAGCTGAACGTCCAGCGTCACTCCTGTTAACACTTGGAGAGTCGCGTCGCCGCGGGGGTGCGGCCCGGCGACGTCCGGTTCACCCGGAGAGCGGCAGCCGCAGGACGAACCGCGTGCCCTCGGGGACGTTCACGACGTGCAGCGTCCCGCCGTGGGCGATGGCGACGTCGCGGGCGATGGCGAGCCCGAGCCCGGTCCCTCCCTTGTTCCTGCTGCGGGCGGCGTCCAGCCGGGTGAAGCGGTGGAAGACCCGCTCGTGGTCCTCCTCGGCGATGCGGTCGCCGTCGTTGGTGACGGCGAGCACGGCCGAGCCGTGCTCGGCGCGCACCTCGACCCTGACCATGTCCGCGGCGTGCCGTCCGGCGTTGTCGAGCAGGTTGTCGATCACCCGGTACAGGTGGGTGCGCACACCCGTCACGATGACGTGCTCCCCGATGTCGGCGATGATCGGCACGCGGCCGGGCCGGTTGGCGATCTCGCCGGCGGCGAGCCGGCCGAGGTCGACCTCCTCCTGGGCCGCGGGGCCGCCCGAGCCGAGCCTGGCCATGAACAGCAGGTCGGTGACGATGGTCTCCAGCCGGTCGGTGTCGCGCAGGGCGCCCCGCACCAGCGTGCCGAGGTCGCTCTCCTCGGGATGCAGCAGCGCGCCCTCGAGCTGGGCGCGCAGCCCCGCGATGGGCGTGCGCAGCTCGTGGGAGGCGTCCGCGGCGAACCTGCGCTGCTGCTCGACCGAGTGCTCGAGACGCGCCAGGGTGCTGTTGACGGCCCGCGCCAGGTGGGAGATCTCGTCCTCTCCGGGAGGCTCCTTGACGCGCAGGGACAGATCGCTGGCGGTGATGTGGGCCAGCTGGGCCCGGATGTGGTCGATCGTGCCGAGACCGCGGTCGGCGGTCTTGGAGGCGACCCAGGCCACCAGGCCGGCGATGGCGGCGATCTGCAGGCCGACGGCCACGTCCAGGACGCGGGTGGAGAGCACCACCGGGGTGGGCGCGGCGGCGTAGACCACCGGGGCGGCGGGGTCGCCGCCGGCGAGCGTCGCGGTCACGTGGAAGCAGTCGGTGGAGTGGCGCCGGCAGGTCGTGAAGTCCAGGAGGTCGTGGGGGAGCACGGGACGCACGTCGCTGAGCGGCGGCAGCTTCTGGCCCTGGGCCGTCGAGGCCAGCAGGTGGTTCCCCGGGCCGATCACCTGGATGACGTCGACGTCGCCGGGGCCGGGGGTGATGGGGTTGCGCAGGGACGACTCCCGGTAGGCCGACACGACCCGCGTGGCGGCCTCCCTGGTCTCGTGCCAGATCGCGTTGGCGACCGTGGCCCTGATGACCAGGTCGGCGGCGACGCCGAGGGGGATCAAGAACAGGGCGGCCAGGACGAGGGAGAGGAGGGTGACCCGCCCTCTGATCGACCGTGGCCAGATGGCGGCCCGTGGGAGGGGCATTGGCAAAGGCTATCCGCGCTGATCTCCGCCAAGATCCGTGAACTGGGAAAGACGTGGCCAAGGGATGGCAAACTCCCCGGGCGAACGGCCCGGGCGGCGCGCCGCCGGAGCCTAGCGTCCGGCGTGCCGGATCACCGGGTCCGGCTGCCGGCGGGGTTGGGGTCTCCCGTAAGGGATCACGGACCGCTACCGTATGGGCAGCAAATCCTATTAATGCTGAGTGTGGGGTTATGGCGCCGAAAGCTTGGCGGGCCTGTCTGTCTTTACCGTTGACGTCCGTGCTGCTCGCCACCCCGGCGGCCGCGGCCGGTGTCCCTCCCGAGGGGCGCGCCCGGCACTCCTCTCCATCTCTATCTCTGGCCGCTCCACCGCGGGCTCCTCAGCCGCGGATCGCCCAGCCGCGGGCCGGCCTCTGGACTTCCCCGGCGGGGGCGGAGGGCCTTGCGACCGTTCTGGAACGCTCCGCGGCCGGCAGGGCCTACTACGTGGACCCCCGCGAGGGCGACGACGAGGCGCCGGGCACCACCCCCGGCAAGGCATGGCGGTCGCTGGGACGGGCGGGCGAGGCCCGGCTGCGCCCGGGGGACACCCTGCTGCTCAAGCGGGGCGGCAAGTGGAAGGGCTCGCTGACGCTGGGCCGCGACGGCACCGCCGGGCACCCCATCACGCTCGGTGCCTACGGCAAGGGCGCACGGCCGAAGATCAGCGGGCGCGACGACGACTGCGTGGTCGTCACCGGCTCCTACTGGCGGATCTCGGAGGTGCGGGCGAGCGACTGCGGATGGGCGGGCTTCCGCGTGGACGGCCGCCACAACGACCTGTGGGACGTGTACGCCGACCGCAACGTCACCGGGGTGTGGATGACCGCGCGCGGCGGGCGCAACGTCGTCCGCAACAGCCAGATCGTGGACAACGACCGGATGAGCGTCGACGACGCGGAGCCGGACAACGACTCCGGCGCGTTCGGCGTGCTGCTGAACGGGGACGACAACCGGGTGATCGGCAACCTGATCACCGGCAGCTACGCCCGCAGCCAGGACTACGTGACCGACGGCGCGGCCGTGGAGGTGTTCGACGGAGACCGCAACCTGATCGCGCACAATGTGGCCAGGGACAACGAGACCTTCACCGAGCTCGGCCACGGGCCCGGCGCGTCCGCCTCGGGGAACCTGTTCGCCAACAACGTGGTGACCTCCTCCCGCCCTCGCGGGTCGTTCCTCATCACGCGCGGCCCCGGGCACATCGTCGGGCCGGTCAGGGGCACGGTGGCGGTCAACAACTCGGTGTACCTGCCCGCGCGCAAGACCATCGGCTTCTCCTGCGCCGACGGCTGCACCAAGAAGATCCTGATCCTGCGCAACAACGCGATCAAGGTCGGCGGCCTCGTCGGGTACGAGGACGCCTCGGGCATCGACGACGCGGGCGGCGTGTACGACGGGAAGGTGAAGGACTTCAAGCCCGGGCGCCGGTCGATCCGCGCGGACCCGCGCTTCAACGGGCGCCATGACCTGCGGCTCCGTTCAGGGTCACCCGCCATCGGGCGGGGGGTACCGCTCAAGGCATCCTGGTACGGCGGGGCGCCCATGGCCCACGACGCGGCGGGACGCACCATCCGGCGTTCGAAGAACCCGGACGCGGGCGCCTATCAACACTGAATCGGATTTATTCCGTACATATCTCCGGAACCTCGGTGAAACCTACATCCGCGAACCTGTGTGGCGGGGCGCTGTGGATGAAATGAAACAGGAGGTCGGCCCGTACGCGTGGTTCGGCTGGACATGAAGAGGCGGTGGTGAAGGTGCTGAGAGTTCGGGTGTCGCTTCCTGACCGGCCGGGGGTCCTGGGGCAGGTCGCCCGGTCGTTCGGGGTGCTCGGCGCGGACATCCTCCAGGTCACGGTCCTGGAGCGCGAGGCCGGCCGGGCGGTCGACGACTTCACCTTGTCCTGGCCGGGCGGGTTCGCCGCGGACGACCTGCGCGAGCGCCTGTCGGTGGTGCCGGGAGTGCGCATCGAGGGCGTGTGGCCGACCCGGGAGGTGCCCGGAGCGAGCCCCGACTACGACCTGCTCGGGCACGTGGTCTCCGACGCCGAGCGGGCCTTCGTCACGCTCGTCGACGCGGTGCCCGACCTGGTCAGCGCCGAGTGGGCCGTCGCGGTGGACTCCGACACCGGCACCGTCGTGCACGGCAGCTGGCAGGCCCCCGGCGTGGAGGAGATGCCCGACCTCACGCCGCTGCGGCCGTCGGCGTTCAGCGAAGGGCCGTTGCACCTGCTCAGCCTGCCGGTCAAGACCGCGGGCCTGCACCTGGTCGTTGCACGCACGGAGGGGCCGGCCTTCCACCAGGTGGAGCTGGACAAGGTCGTCCGGGTGGTCGAGATCATCGCACTGCTCGCCGGAGCGGTGCCCCACCAGCGGCCCGAGACGGCCGCCTGAACCCGGCGCCCCGCTACCGGCGGGGCGGGTCGATGCGGTTGCCCTGCGCCGTGAACAGCATCAGCCTGCTGAGGTCCACGGCGACGTGGCCCACCTCGCCGGCGCGCCAGACCGGCCGCGAGCCGAGCCGGACGATGATGTCGGCGCGGCGGTGGTGCCCGCTGCCGGGGGTGGGCGTGGTCTCCTCGGCCGGGTGGACGTTGTCCCCGCCGGAGATGAAGCGCCGCATCATCGTGCGCACCCGGCTCGGCGTCCCGTGCGCCGCGTGCCCGTTGCCGTTGGCGTGGCCGTTGACCGTCGACGGGGTGGGCTCGGGCGCGGCCACGGCCGGGATGCCCACCTCCAGATAGGCGAGCCACTCGTGGCCGTGGTACTCCAGCGCCCGGACCCTGCCGGTGAAGTGCGGGCCTTCGGTGCCGTCGGGGACGGGCGTCAGCCCGTCCGGGCGGATGCCCACGATGATCTGGCTGCCGGTGTGCTGGGAGACGGCGTACGCCCGGGGGTCGGTCCAGGGCATGGTGATGTGGTGCAGCCCGAAGTCCAGGGAGATGTACTGGTTCTGCGGGGTGCGCACCGCCGCAGACAGCAGGTTCAGCTGCTGTGAGCTGAGGAAGGCCGCCACGAAGGCGGTGGCCGGGTCGTTGTAGATCTGCCCCGGGGTGCCCACGTCCTGCAGGACGCCGCGGTTCATGATGGCGATGCGGTCGGCCAGCGTGAGCGCCTCGACCTGGTCGTGCGTGACGTAGATCGTCGTCACGCCGAGCGCGCGGACCAGCGAGGAGATCTCCATGCGCAGTTCGGTGCGCATGCCGGCGTCGAGGTTCGACAGCGGCTCGTCCATCAGGAACAGCGAGGGCTGGCGCACGATCGCCCTGCCCATCGCCACGCGCTGGCGCTGCCCGCCCGAGAGCGTTCCAGGCCGGCGGTCCAGCGTCTCGTCGATGTGCAGGGCCCGGGAGAGCTCGACCACGCGCTCCCTGACCATGTTCGGATCGGCCTTGGCGATCTCCAGAGGGAAGGAGATGTTGCCCCGGACGGTGCGGTGAGGATAGAGGGCGCCGTTCTGGAAGACCATGGCCACGTCGCGGTCGCGAGGGGCGAGGTCGTTCGCGTGCTTCCCGTCGAGGTAGAGATCGCCGGCGGTGATCTCCTCCAGGCCGGCGATCATGCGCAACAGCGTGGACTTCCCGCATCCGGACGGTCCGAGCAGGACGAGTAGCTCGCCCTCCTCCGCTCGCAGACTCATGCGATCGACCGCGAGATGCCCCCCGGGGTACACCTTTGTCACGCTGTCGAGAACGACGGTACTCATCGTCACTCGTTCCTCCCGGGCATGAGAGCCCGGATCCCAGCCGTCATTGTGATTGATGAGGTAGTACATCGCGTCCCGGGCCACCGTGTCCATACGTGTCGTAATAAATCGCTCATCCACCGGTTACTTGACCGTTGCCTGCTCGATTACGTCAGGACAGGCGCAAACACAGAGCGCCACCGGGGTCACGGGAAGGCCGTCTCGATGGTGACGGTGTGTGCCGCTCGCCCGGTCCGGAGGAGGTAATGCCGATGCAATGACGGACGTGTCACAATTTGCAGCAACTTTCCGAAAGGTCTTTCATGTCAGTTCACACGCCTGTTACGTTCCGCGTACCCGGTCGACGTGGCCCCCCAACAGGGACGGCCCGCGACCACCGGGCCTCATCAATGGAGCTGAGCAAGGAGTGCACACAATGCGGCGAGGCATCTCGGCCGCGGCGGCAGCCGCGGCGCTCGCGCTGGCGGTTTCCGCCTGCGGCGGCCAGGACACCCCCACCTCGTCGGCCGCCCCGGCCGCGAGCGGCGGCGCCTCGGCCGTCTCCGGAGAGGTGACATGGTGGGACACCTCGGACGCCACCAACGAGGGGCCCGTCTTCCAGGAGCTGATCAAGGACTTCCAGGCGAAGTACCCCAAGGTCAAGGTGAACTACGTCAACGTGCCGTTCGCCGACGCGCAGAACAAGTTCAAGACGGCGGCGCAGAGCGGCTCGGGCGCCCCTGACGTGCTGCGCGCCGAGGTCGGCTGGGTCGCCGAGTTCGCCTCCCTTGGGTACCTGGCCCCGCTGGACGGCACCCCCGCCGTCGACAAGCCGGACGACTTCCTCGCCAGCCCCGCGAGCAGCGGCAAGTACAACGGCAAGATCTACGCCGTGCCGCAGGTCACCGACACCCTCGGCCTGCTCTACAACAAGGAGCTGCTCAAGAAGGCCGGCCACGACGCGCCGCCGAAGACCTTCGAGGAGCTCAAGCAGGTGGCGCTGGACGTGAAGTCCAAGGCCGGAGCCGACGGCCTCGCCCTGAACGTGGACGCCTACTTCCTGCTCCCGTTCATCTACGGCGAGGGCGGCGACCTGCTCGACGTCGCGAGCAAGAAGATCACCGTGGCGTCTCCGCAGGCCACCGCCGGCGTGAAGATCGTCGAAGACCTGATCACCTCAGGTGCCGCGGCCAAGCCCGCCATCCAGGACAGCTACACCAACGCCGAGACCGCCTTCAAGGAAGGCAAGGCCGCGATGATCTTCAACGGGCCGTGGTCGAACACCGACAACCTCGGCGGCAAGGTCTTCAAGGACAAGCCTGACAACTTCGGCATCGCGCCGGTGCCGTCCGGCTCGGCCAAGGCCGGCGCCCCGACCGGCGGCCACGACTACGCGGTGTACGCGGGCTCCAAGAACCTGGACGCCTCCTACCTGTTCGTGCAGTTCATGGACTCCGCCGAGAGCCAGGCCAAGGTCGCGGGCAAGCTCGGCCTGCTGCCGGCCCGCCAGTCGGCCTACTCCATGCCCGACGCCCAGGCCAACGACATGATCGCCAAGTGGAAGGACCCCATGGCCGCCGCGGTCGAGCGGCCGTGGATCCCCGAGGGCGGCCAGCTGTTCCAGCCGCTGCTGGAGGGCTACCAGAAGATCGCCGCGGGCCAGAAGGGCACCGAGGCGGCGCTGCAGGACGTGGCCAAGGCCTACCAGGGCATCCTCAAGGGCTGGAGCCTGTGACCGATGACGACTCAGGTCGTTGACGGCACGGCCGCGGGCGCGTCCGCCCGCGGCCGTGACCGCCGTCCCCGTCCCCAGGGCGGGGCGGGCCGGTTCCTCGCGCGCCACTGGTACGCCTGGGCGATGTGCGCGCCGGTCGTGGTCGTCACGCTCGTGCTGATCGGCTACCCGCTGGTGCGCGGCGTCTACCTGTCGCTCACCGACGCGACCGAGGCCAACATGGGCCGCACGATCGGGATGAACGTCATCCCTTCGACCTACGAGTTCGTCGGCCTGTCCAACTACACCGCCATCGTCACCTCCAGCGAGTTCCTGTCCCGGCTCGGCTGGACGGTGACCTGGACCCTGGTGTGCGTCGCGCTGCACTACGGCATCGGCCTCGGCCTGGCGCTGCTGCTGAACCGGCCGATGCGGTTCCGCTCGCTCTACCGCATGATGCTCGTGCTGCCGTGGGCGGTGCCGGCGTTCGTGTCGGCCTTCATCTGGCGCTACCTGCTCAACGGCGAGTTCGGCGTCGTCAACGCGATGCTGCGGGCGGCGGGATTCGCCGGCGTCGACTGGCTGGACGACCCGCTGTGGGCCAAGGCCTCGGTCATCGCCGTCAACGTCTGGCTCGGCGTGCCGTTCATGATGCTCGCCCTGCTGGGCGGGCTGCAGGCCATCCCGCGCGAGCTGTACGAGGCGGCCGAGGTCGACGGCGCGACGCCGTGGCAGCGCTTCAGGAACATCACCCTGCCGGGGCTGCGGCCGGTGTCCAGCACGGTCGTGCTGCTCGGCACGATCTGGACCTTCAACCAGTTCCCCGTCATCTTCCTGGTCACGCGGGGCGGTCCAGGCGGGTCCAGCGAGATCCTCGTCACCTACGCCTACCGGCAGGCGTTCGAGGGCATCCGCAACTACTCCGGTTCGGCGGCGTGGGGCGTGCTCATCCTCGTCCTGCTCGTCGTCATGGCCGTGGTCTACCGCCGGGCGCTGCGCCGGCAGGGGGAGGCATGGTGAGCACGGTCACCAGCGCGCGCGTCCCGCGCTCCCGGGGGCGCGAGAGCCGAGGGCCCGGCAGGTCGCTGGCCCTGCACGCGACACTGGTCGTCGCGAGCGCCGTCGCGGTCTTCCCGGTCCTGTGGCTGGTGCTGACCTCGATCAAACCGAGGGACGCCTGGCAGTCCTCCACGGTGGAGCTGTTCAACAACCCGAACCTGGACAATTACGCCCAGGTGCTCGGCCAGACCGCCTTCCCGCGCTGGCTGTTCAACTCGCTGCTGGTCGCGGCGATGACCACGGTGCTCGGCGTGGTGCTGGCGGCCACCACCGGCTACGCGGTCAGCCGCTTCCGCTTCCCCGGCTACCGGTCGATCATGTGGATGCTGCTGGTCACGCAGATGTTCCCCGTGGCGATCCTGATCGTGCCGATCTACAACCTGCTGGCGGGCCTCGGGCTGATCAACCAGTTCCCCGGCCTGGTCATCGCCTACCTGACCTCGACCGTGCCGTTCTGCGCCTGGATGATGAAGGGCTACTTCGACACCGTCCCACAAGAGATCGACGAGGCGGGGCGGGTGGACGGGCTGACCCCGTTCGGCACCTTCTGGCGGCTCATCCTGCCGCTGTCCAAGCCGGGGCTGGCCGTCGCGGCGTTCTACTCCTTCATCACCGCCTGGGCGGAGGTCGCCTACGCGACCGCGTTCATGACCGGGGACGACAAGTACACCCTGGCGGTCGGGATCGGGCAGTTCGTCGGCCAGCACAAGGCCGAGTGGGGCCTGCTCACCGCGTCCTCGGTGCTGATCGCCGTGCCCGCCGCGGTGGTCTTCCTTCTCGTCCAGCGCCACCTGGTCACCGGCCTCACCGCCGGGGCGACCAAAGCCTGACCTCATCGTGGTATCGGTTCTGAAATTTCAGAGAATCGGGGGATCCCAATGACCGACGTCGTCGGCGAAGCCGTTCCCGTCCAGGCGCTCACCCGCTGGTGGCGGGACGCGGTGATCTACCAGGTGTACGTGCGCAGCTTCGCCGACGGCGACGGCGACGGCGTCGGCGACCTGCTGGGCGTGCGCAGCCGGCTGGACTACCTGGCCGAGCTGGGCGTGGACGCCCTGTGGCTGACGCCCTTCTACACCTCTCCCATGGCCGACTTCGGCTACGACGTCGCCGACTACCGGGACGTCGACCCGATCTTCGGCACGCTCGCCGACGCCCGCGCCCTCATCGAGGACGCCCACCGGCACGGGATGCGCGTCATCATCGACGTGGTGCCCAACCACAGCTCGGACCGGCACGCCTGGTTCCTGTCGGCCGTCCAGGCGGGGCCGGGCAGTCCCGAGCGCGACCGGTACATCTTCCGGCCGGGCAAGGGGGAGGCGGGCGAGCTGCCGCCCAACGACTGGGAGTCGGTGTTCGGCGGCCCGGCGTGGACACGGCTGCCCGACGGCGAGTGGTACCTGCACCTGTTCGCCGCCGAGCAGCCCGACCTCAACTGGGACAACCCCGAGGTCCACGCCGAGTTCGAGGCCATCCTGCGCTTCTGGCTGGACCTCGGCGTCGACGGCTTCCGCGTCGACGTCGCCCACGGCATGGTCAAGGCGCCGGGGCTGCCCGACATCGGGTCCGCCGGGCAGATCGAGCTGCTCGGCACCGCCGTCCTGCCCTACTTCGACCAGGACGGCGTCCACGAGATCCACCGGGCCTGGCGCCGCGTGCTGGACTCCTACGACGGCGAGCGCATCGGCGTGGCCGAGGCGTGGGCGCCCTCGCAGGAGCGCCTGGCCCGCTACATCCGCCCGGACGAGCTGCACCAGGCCTTCAACTTCCACTTCCTGAAGACGCCGTGGGACGCAGGGATGCTGCGCGCGGTGATCGACGAGTCGGTGGCCACCGCCGCCCTCGTCGGCGCCCCGCCCACGTGGGTGCTGTCCAACCACGACGTCAAGCGGCACGTCACCCGGTACGGAGACGGCGACCTCGGCCTGCGCCGCGCCCGCGCTGCGGCGCTGATGATGTTCGCGCTCCCCGGGTCCGCCTACGTCTACCAGGGCGAGGAACTGGGCCTGCCCGAGGTGCTCGACCTGCCGGAGGAGGTCTGCCAGGACCCGCAGCGGCTGCGCCATCCCGACGACGGCCGCGACGGCTGCCGCGTCCCCATCCCCTGGGCGCACTCCGAGCCGCCGTTCGGGTTCAGCCCGCCGGGGATCGAGGACACCTGGCTGCCGGTCCCGGCGTCCTGGGGGCCGCTCAGCGTGGAGGCCCAGCTCGGCGACCCCGCCTCCACGCTCTCGCTGTACCGGGAGGCGCTGCGGCTGCGGCGCGAGCACCCCGCGCTCGGCGACGGCGGTCTCGCCTGGCGGGAGTCGCCCGCGGGGACGCTGATGTTCACCAGGGGGGACGGCTTCGCCTGCACGCTCAACGCCACGGACGAGATCGTGGAGCTGCCCAGGCCCGGCGCCCTGCTGCTGTCGAGCGGCCCGGTGACCGTCGAGGGCGACATGGTCAGGCTCGCGCCGGATTCCGCGGCGTGGTGGACACTCGGCGATGCGTGAAGTAACGGCCTTGACTTCCTCTCCACGGCTAGAGCCGGGGATTCCAACCCTCACGGGTCGGGTGTCCTGCTTCACCGCCGGCCGCCTGCCGGGCTTGCGCCCTTGGGGTCTCATGCCGGCTCCACAGGCGTTTCACCTCTCGGCCAGCCCGGCCGCGAGGATGTTCCCGGCCGCGTTCACGTCCCGGTCGTGGGAGATGCCACAGGCGCATTCCCACGTCCGGACGTCCAACGGCATGGCGTCTTGGACGGTGCCGCACGCGCTGCACAGCTTGCTCGAAGGGAAGCAGCGGTCCACGACCAGAAGTTCCCTGCCGTACCACCGCGACTTGTACTCCAGCATGGACCGCAACTCGCGCCAGGAGGCATCACAGATCGCGCGGGCCAGGCCGTGATTGCGAACCATGTTGCGCACGGCCAGGTCTTCCACGGCGATCACGTGGTTCTCGCGAACAAGCCGTGTGGTGACCTTGTGCAGCAGATCGCGGCGGCGATCGCTGATCCGCGCGTACACCTTGGCGACCTTCAGGCGTGCCTTGGCCCGGTTGTTGCCGTCCCTGGCCTTGCGGACGAGTGCTCGCTGGGCCTTGGCAAGGCGCTTGCGGTCGGCCCGCTCGTGCCTGGGATCGGCGATCTTCTCCCCGGTGGAGAGCGTCAGCAGGGCATTGATTCCCGCGTCCACCCCGACCGTGTTCCGGCTGGGGTCCAGAGGGCGGATCTTCTCCTCGACCAGGATGGAGACGAACCAGCGCCCCACCGCGTCCCGGCTCACCGTCACCGTGGACGGCTCCGCTCCGTCGGGCAGCGGACGCGACCAGCGGATGTCCAGCGGCTCATCCATCTTCGCCAGCGTCAGTTGCCCGGCCCGCCAGCGGAACGCCGACCGCGTGTATTCCGCCGACCCCCCGGACTTCTTGCGGGACTTGAACGTCGGGTACTTCGCCCGTTCAGCGAAGAAGTTCGCGAACGCCGCCTGAAGATGTCTCAGCGCCTGCTGGAGGGGGACCGAGGAAACCTCGTTCGGAAAGCCCAGTTCTTCGGTGCGTTTCCACACGGTGAGTGTGGCCGGGGACTGCACGTAGGAGACCCGCCGGCGTTCCAGCGTGTAGGCGCGGGTCCGCTGTTCGAGGGCCTTGTTGTAGACCAGGCGCACGCATCCGAACGTCGGGGCCAGCTCTTCGGCCTGCCCGAGGGTCGGATAGAAGCGGTACTTGTAGGACCGCTTGACGATCTGCGCCATGTCTCACTTTTGTCGCACGCTCGGGAGAGCATGATGTGTGTTCCCGCATCTCCGCGGCACCGTTCCGCGTGTCCCTCCCAGGGCTGAAGCCCGGAGTCCCCATGCTTAAGGAGTTTCAATGAACGGCAACGCGCGGCTCGCCGACATCGCGGCCCAGGCGGGGGTCAGCGAGGCCACGGTCAGCCGCGTCCTGAACGGCAAGTCCGGGGTGTCGGCGAGCACCCGCCAGCTCGTGCTCACGGCGCTCGACCTCATCGGGTACGAGCGCCCGCAGCGGCTGCGCCAGCGCAGCAACGGCCTCATCGGGCTCGTCACCCCCGAGCTCGACAACCCGATCTTCCCGGCGTTCGCCCAGGCCATCGAGAAGTCGCTGACACAGCACGGGTACACCCCCGTGCTGTGCACCCAGAGCCCGGGCGGCGCCCCCGAGGACGAGTACACCGAGCTGCTGCTCGAGCGCGACGTCAGCGGCATCATCTTCGTCTCGGGCCTGCACGCCGACACCACCGCGCGCATGGACCGATACACAAGGCTCACCGACCGCGGGCTGCCCATCGTGCTGGTCGACGGCTACAGCGAGCACATCGAGGCGCCGTTCATCTCGCCGGACGACCGCATGGCCGCCCGGCTGGCCGTGCAGCACCTGGTCGACCTCGGTCACGAGCGCATCGGCCTGGCGCTCGGCCAGCGGCGTTTCGTCCCGGTCATCCGCAAGATCGAGGGTTACACGCAGGCGATGACGCAGCTGCTCGGCGTCTCCGGCTGCGAAGAGCTGATCCAGCACTCGCTGTTCTCGGTGGAGGGCGGCCAGGCCGCCGCCTCCGCGCTGATCGGGCGGGGCTGCACCGGCATCGTCTGCGCCAGCGACCTCATGGCGCTCGGCGCGATCCGCGCCGCCCGCGAGCACGGCCTGTCGGTGCCGGGCGACGTCTCGGTCGTCGGGTTCGACGACTCGCCGCTGATCGCCTTCACCGACCCGCCGCTCACCACCGTGCGCAAGCCCATAGGGCCGATGGCCTCGGCGGCCGTGCAGACCCTGCTGGAGGAGATCGGCGGGGCCCCGCCCAAGAACATCGAGCTGGTCTTCCAGCCCGAACTGGTCGTCCGCGGCTCCACCGGCTCCGGCCCCCTCGTCAACCGCTGACGGCCGATGCCGCGGGCCTCCGGCGTGGAGTGAGGCGGCGCTTCATCCAGCCGCCGGCCACCGCCGCCGGCCACAGGCGGGTGGCGAGGTTGCGGGCCAGGAGGCCGGCCGCGGTCGCGGGGATCATCACGGCGGCGGCCTGGGCGACGCCCCGTTGCCTGGGCTCGACCAGCACCCGGTGCCGGGCCTCGTACCGGCGCAGGGCCGCGCGGTGGCCGGCGGGGTCGGCGGCCAGTTCCTCGGCGAGGGTGAAGGCTCCGGCGATGGCAAGGGTCGAGCCGTCCCCGAACAGCGACACGCACGACGCCGCGTCCCCCAGCACCGCGACCCGGCCGCTGGACCAGCGGGGGAGGTCCACCCGGCTGACGGAGTCGAAATAGAGGTCGCCGGAGGTCCGCACCTGCTCCAGCAGCTCGGGCACCCGCCAGGAGCCGCCCTCGAAGGCCGCGGCCACCATCCGCTTGTGCTGCTCGGTGTCGCGGTGGTCGAACCCCGGCGCCCGCGGCGAGCGGAACATGAACGCCGCCAGCGCCGGACCGCCCATGGAGGGATGGACGGCGACCATCGTGCCGGGGGTGTTGTACATGACGACGTGGTGGCGGTCCTCGGCCGGGCGGTCCAGGGGCAGCGTCGCGACGTAGACGCCCATGTGGCGCACGTGATCCGGCTCAGGTCCGAACGCCAGCCGCCGCACCGTCGAGTGCAGCCCGTCGGCCCCGATCACGAAGTCGAAGCGGCGGGGCGCGGCGCGCTCGAAGGTCACCTCCACCCCGTGCTCGTCCTGGTCCAAGGTGGCGATCGAGTCGCCCCACAGCGGCTCCACGTGGTCGCGGCTCGCCTCGAACAGGATCGAGGCGAGGTCGCCGCGCGGCACCTCGACCTCGCGGCTGCCCACGGCGCGCTGCACGGCGCGCATGTTCACCCCGCCGACGCGCCTGCCCTCGCCGTTGACGAGGGTCAGGCCGGTGACCTCCGTGGCGGCCCGTCGAAGGCGCGGCATGACGCCCATGCGCTCGGCCACCTCCACGGCCGGTCCCCTGACGTCCACCGGGCTCCCGCTGGACCGGATCGCCGCCGCCCGCTCGACCATCGTGACCTGGAAGCCGTGGCGCGCCAGCCAGTACGCCAGCACCGGCCCGGCGATGCCGGCCCCTGAGATCAACACCGTCCGCCCGGACATCGCAGACATCCAAGGCCTCCTCTGCTCCGTCCCCGGCCGGTCTCGCCATCCGGGAGCTCACGGTTCCGTGCCGGGCCCGGCGCGTCTCCGGCCGGTCTCCCGGCCGCGGGGACACGCCGGCCACCGCCTGACCGTTGGTCAGCTCTGACGCTACAGTCCTGTCCGCCGGACAGTCAACCGCTAGGCTCGTCCCGTGGTCGAGACCCCGCCGGACACCCGGGCCCGCATCCTCCAGGTCGCGCAGGAGGAGTTCGCCGCGCGCGGCTACCATGCCACGTCGGTGCGTGAGATCGCCGGACGCGTCGGCGTCACCAAGACCGCGGTGCTGTACCACTTCCCCGGCAAGGCCGACATCGTCGGCGCGCTGGCCGCTCCCATGCTGGACGACCTGGACGCGGCCGTGGCCGCCGCCGCCGGCCTGGCCGACCCGGTGGCGGCGAGGTGGGCCGTCATCGAAGGCCTCGTCGAGGTGTGGCTGGCCCATCGGTACCTGCTGCGCATGAACCTGTACGACCTGGCGCTGGCCGTGGAGAACACCATCTTCCACCGCTTCCGCGACGCCATGATGCGAGCGAACGCGCTGGTGGCGGGGTCGCGGCCGGCATTCGAGCGCCAGGTGCGCGCCGCACAGGCGATCGCGATGCTCTCCGATCCGGTGATCTTGTTCGCCGACGCCCCCGCCGGGGACCTGCGCGCCGCCGTGCTGCGCGGCGTGCACCGGCTCCTGGACGACGCGCCGGACGACGACGCGCCGCCTCCGGCGCGGGACGCCGTCGCGGGCCAGGAGGCGACGGCGGGGACGGACGGGGAGGCGGGGCGGACGGGGGAGGGCGGCGCCGCGAGCGCGGGAGCCGCCTCCGCGCCCGCGGCAGGGCGCGCCCGGGGGCGGCGCGGCAGGCCGGGCGTGATGAGCCCGGCCATGGCGCGGACCGCCCGGCGCATGCACGCCGCCGGGAGCACCGCCACAGAGATCGCCGCCGCGCTCGGCGTCTCCCGCGCCACCGTGTACCGCCACCTCGGCGGTCCCGCACAATAATGAGACTTCAGTGAGACGCTTTTTTGAGACAGGAAGTGATGTCACGTGAGCCCTGCGGAAGCGCCGGAGGTCACGCCCGGCGGCACGGCGCCGGAGTACGACGTCGTGGTGATCGGCGGGGCCGGTGTCGACACGACGGTGTACGTGCCGGCCCTGCCCCTGCCGTACGCCGACACCTACGGCGTGCCGCCGGTGGTCGACCGCATCGGCAACACCGGCAGCGGCGTCGTGCTCGGCTGCCACGCGCTGGGGCTGCGGTCCCTGCTGGTGGACCTGATCGGCGACGACCCGCAGGGCGCGCTGATCCGCGCTCACCTGGCCGCGCGCGGCGCCGGGTTCGCCTGGGCGGCCGTTCCCGAGGGCACCCGGCGCAGCGTGCTCCTCGTCGGCCCGGACGGGCGCCGCACCTCCCTGCACGACCCCCGGGCCGCCGCCGGGCAGCGCCTGCCCGCCGGCCTCTACCGGCCGGCGATCCGCCGGGCGCGGCACGTCCACGTGTCGATCACCGACTTCTCCCGCCACCTGTACCCCGAGCTGCGCGAGATCGGCGTGCCCGTCTCCACCGACCTGCACGACTGGGACGGCGAGAACGACTACCACAAGGACTTCGCCTACTCCTCCGACCTGGTCTTCCTGTCGGCGGCCAAGCTCTCCGACCCGGTCGCCGTCATGCGCGGCATCCTCCGGCGCGGCCGGGCCTCCGTCGTCGTGTGCACCGCCGGCGCCTCAGGCGCCTACCTCCTCGAAGCGGGCCCCGGCCACGTGCGCTCCTCCGCCTCGGGCCCCGGCGGGCCGTCCGGCGGCGGCGCGGCGGGGCAGGGCGCCTCCGGCGAGGTGCGGCACTTCCCGGCCGGCCCCCTGCCCGGGCCCATGGTGGACGGCAACGGCGCCGGCGACGCGTTCGTGTCCGGCTTCCTCTACGGCCGCCTGCGCGGCCTGCCCGCCGACAGGTGCGTCCGCCTCGGCGCCATCGCCGGCGCCCATGCCTGCACCACCGAAGGCACCCACGAGAACCCGATAGGCGAGCAAGCCCTCAATGTGGCCGATCGGCCGGCCTGAGCGGCGGCCGATCGGCCGGCCTGAGCGATCGATCCCCGCGCCCCCCTCGGATTCACGCCCCCGCGCCGCCCTTCAGGTTCACGCCCCCCCGCGTCGCCCCTCGGGATCACGATCTCCTCGCGCCGTTCCTCAGGTGCGGGGTCTCCGCTCCGTTCCGGGGGCCGTCGCCGGTCCTTCCCCCGGGTGTCCGCGGTCCGGGTGCCGGTTGAATCGGAGGGATGCCTCCGCTATTGTGGAGGGACGCCTCCGGTCATCTGGGCGAGTGCCGCGAGCTGCGGGAACGTACCCGAGTTCGCGTACGCCGGCGGAGATGCCAGGCACGGCATCGGGCGGCCGACGCGCGTCGCCGCTCCGCGTCCGCGTGCGGGGATGCCGTCGCGGTGACGGTGACCGGCCATGGGCGCGAACACGAACACGACGGGGGACGAACGATCATGGACTATGGACTTGCGGGCAGGCGGGCTCTGGTGACGGGGTCCAGTTCGGGACTGGGAGAGGCGACGGTCAGGCTGCTCGCCGCCGAGGGCGCGGCGGTGGTGGTGCACGGCCGCGACGAGGCCCGGGCGGAGGCGGTGGCCGAGGCGGTCCGCGCGGGCGGCGGCCGGGCGGACGTCGCGATCGGCGATCTGGCGACCGACGCCGGCGCCGACGCGGTGGCCGCCGCGGCGCTGGCCGCGGGACCGGTGGACATCCTGGTCAACAACGCCGGCTCCTACCGGGACCTGTCCTGGGCCGACGCCACCCCCGGCGAATGGCGCGACGCCTACGAGGTCAACGTGATCTCCGCTGTGCGGATGATCGGCCGCCTGGTGCCGGCGATGCGCGAACGCGGCTGGGGAAGGGTGATCCAGATCGGGGGAGGGCTGGCCGTCCAGCCGATGCCCGGTCACCCGCACTACAACGCGACGCTCGCCGCGCGGCACAACCTCGCGGTGTCGCTGGCCCGTGAACTGGCCGGCACGGGAGTGACGTCGAACGTCGTCTCGCCGGGAGCGATCCTCGTCGACGCGGTGAAGGATTTCATCACCGGCCTGGCGCCCGGCCGCGGATGGGGTGAGACCTGGGAGGAGATCGAGCGCGAGGCGATCGCGCGGCTCATGCCGAACGACCGGGGCCGCCTCGGACGTCCCCAGGAGATCGCGGGCGCGGTGCTGTACCTGACCAGCCCGCTCGCCGATTACGTGAGCGGGGCGACGATCCGCGTCGACGGCGGCCTGATCCGCTCGGTCTGAGATCGGCGAGACGCGGGCCGGGACGCGGAGGGACGCGACGCCGGAAACCGAACAACCTTCCTTGCGCGCGTCAACCGTTCCATGTTGATTTCCTAGCATGCGCACTCGCATGAGGAAGCTGCTGGGCCCGGCTCGTCCCGCAGACGGTTCCGTGGTGCGAAATCGGGGGTTCCGCCAGCTGTGGCTGAGCTTCACGATGTCGGTGGCGGCCGACCAGATCTTCCCGGTCACGGTGACCATCGCGGCGCTCGACGCGGGAGGCACCGCCTCCACCGTAGGCGCGATCCTCACCGGGCGATGGCTCGCGCTGATCGTGTTCGCGCTGCTCGGCGGGCTCTGGGCGGATCGGCTGCCGCGCAGGACGGTCATGGTCGCCTCCTTGGGCTTCCAGTGCTGCGTGGTCGCCACGGGGTTGCGCGGCGGCGCCTCCACCGCGCTCCTCACCCTCCTGGTCTTCCTGGTCGGAGCCGCGGAGGCCTTCCACCGGCCCGCGTACCAGGCCTGCATGGCCTCCGTCCTCACCCCCGACCAGCGCCCGGCGGCCGCGGCGCTGGCGTCGGTGTCCTGGCGGCTCGGCGCCGTCATCGGGCCGGGCGTCGGCGCGTCCGTGGTGACGGCCTGGTCTCCCCGGATCGGCTTCATCGCCGTCCTGGCGGCCTATCTGACCGGCCTGGTCCTGTTGCTGCCGTTGCGCGAGCCCGTGGTCACCCCGGAGCGGCGGGCGTCGGCGGTCCGCGAGATCGCCGACGGCCTCTCCGAGGTGTCACGACGGCCGTGGGTCATGGGAGGCATCATCGCCATCGCGCTCCAGCAGATGCTCACGATCGCGCCGGGGCTGGTCATGCTGCCTCTCGTCTCCCGCGACGTCTTCGGCGACGACGCGGTGTACGGGACCGCCCTCGCCCTGCTCTCGGTCGGCGGCCTGGCCGGCGCGCTGATCAGCATGAGGTGGAGGCCCGTCCGGCCCGGCCTGGCCGGGATCATCGGGGTCGCGCTCTACGGCGCCGTGCCGCTCACGCTGGCCTGGCCGGTGTCACCGGCGTTCCTGTACGCGTGCTACATCCTCGCCGGTCTGGGGCTGGAGATCTACGGCGTGCAATGGGCGGTGAACCTCCAGCGGGAGATCCCGCCTGAACGCCTCGCCCGGGTCACCTCCGTGGACTGGCTGGCCTCCTCGATCATGACACCCCTGGGTCTCACGCTGACCGGCCCCGCCAGCGCGGCGCTCGGCCGGTCGACGTTGCTGGCGCTCAGCGCGATCGCCGGATTCGCCGTGCCGCTCGCGACCCTGTTCCTCCGCGGCATGCCGCGCTTCCGCAGCGACCTCCCCCCGGCCGGCGGGGACCGCGCCGTTGACGCGACACCCGCCGGCCCGGCACGCCGCGGCCGTCACGGAGTCGCTCTCACGCATCGGCGGCGGCCGGCGCAGTCCCGGCCGGGCGGAGGAAACGGCGACGACTCCCATCCTGAGATGTCACAACGCCGGCCGTCCGGCTCTCACGGGCGCAAGTCTTCCTGAAATATTGCAGGCTGGGTGACGGACAAGTTGCGATCGCCGGATCATGCTTCGAATCGGCTCATAGTAAGAAATTGCGCAGAGATGGCCTTCGCGCCGATGTGTCTGGCATAATTATCGGACACTGGATCACATTGGATGCAGAGTGCAAGGACTTGAGCCGTGACTGTGCCTCCCAGCCTTGGACCCCCGCCGGCTTTTCATCCGTCCAAAGTCAAAGACTTGAGCATCATTGATTGGCCGTTATGCCGTGAGCCGAGATGCATAGGCAGAGATCAGGGCTGGGGGCATTGTCTAGATCATCTGCCGGGCGATCTTCACGATGAATGGGTTTCATCCGTGCGGCAGAGCAGAGAACTGGATTTGCGTGGCACTCGGATCTCCGGTGTCTCGCTGGCTGGGGTGATCGAGAGTCTTCGCTACAAGAGCGGAAAAATAGAGCTTAATTCAGTGGATTTACGTCGGGCCACTGTTGCGGGCCGCTGGTACTCAAGGAGCTTGCCGTAAGGAAGTCCATAGATTTCTCGCTGGCCCACTTCGATGACAAAGTCGACGTGCGAGACGTTGCGTGCGGCACGGCTCTGCGCAGTGTTCAAGCAGTTTTTTCCGGTGAGTTCGTCATGGCGGATTTTGTTGCAGAGTCTTTGGATTTCGACGCTGCGTCGTTCGGTCTCCTGTGCATCGCCTTTCGGGTGAAGGTGGGATCGCTGCATATGAACCAGGCCAAATTTGAAGAGAGCCTGTCTTGTGTGGATTTAGATGTGACCAGCGTCCTCTGGGGGGATGGACTGACCGTCGCGGGACGAGCAAGCTTGACTCTTCGATGTCCCCAGGTCCACCTCCATGACACCAATTTCGGCGCCGGTTTGAGCTTGGACGAATCGGAAATAGAGCTTCTCTTGATGAGTCCCACGTGTAAGACGCTCAGTCTTCGCGGGGTACGCTCTAGATCTATTCATGCGAGCGACACCGTCATAACAGATCAAAGCGGCTTGATCGGGCCGGTGATGAGCGACTATGTCTCTTTCGATCGCAGCTCCTTCTCGGGGCGAACGGAACTCGAGGTCCTTGCCAATAGCCTCTCCCTGGAGCAGATCGCAATATTGGACGAAACCACCTTCAAGATTCGCTACGCCGACGTGTCCCTTGATGGCGCGGATCTCGGTGCGGCGGTGACCGTTGTGACGGGTCAGGATTTCTCCTGGGTACATTATGAGGGCATCCAGGGCGAATTCCGTCGTTTTGATGAATCCGTATTCCGGCAACGACATGGCAGTGAGACGGCTAGAATAGTCTCGCTCCGCGGCGTGGACGCCTCGCACTTGCTGCTGGTGAGTGTTGATCTGAAACGATGCATGTTCGCCAATGCGCTCAATCTTGACAGCATCCAGATCGAGGCGGCTGCGCCGTTCTCGAACACTCCGCGTGGGTTGCGCGGAATCTGGTGGTGGACGCCGCGCCAGTCCCTGTTTGAAGAGCACCTTTGGCGGGCGAAACAGCCGAGATCTTCCGGATGGTTGACGGAGGCCGGCCTTCCGGAAATGCTGAGGTCCCCTTATAGCTATCGGCCAGGCGATTATGGGATCGGCCCTGAGCGCTTGACGCGCATTTACAGAGCAGTCCGCAAGTCCTACGAGGACTCCAAGGACGAGCCGGGCGCCGCGGACTTTTACTATGGGGAGATGGAAATGCGGCGGCGTTCGACAGGAACGCCTGCGGTCGAGAGAGGTATCCTCTTCGCTTACTGGCTCACGTCTGGCTACTCATTGCGGGGTCTACGATCTTTGGCCTCACTCTGCGTTACGTTGCTGGCTCTCTCCATCCTGTTCGCTCAATACGGATTCGCACAGGCGATGCCTCTGTGGCGTGCCCTGATATACAGCGCTTCCTTCAGTCTTTCGCTTCCATACGACGACGCGCCGAACATCACGGACTTCGGAATGGTATTACAGGTGATTCTGAGGCTGACGGGGCCTTTGTTCTTAGGGCTGACCCTGCTTTCGGTCCGCAACCGTGTGAAGAGATGAACCTTTTCAAGCTCGCGAGGGACAAGCTGGGGAGTTCAAGGGCTGAGGCCAGTACTCCGGCCGCATTCCGATCGGTGGCCGCATCGGGGCAGGTGGGAGCGGGGGTGCCGCCGAGGGGGCACCCCCGGCCACGGCGCGGTGCTCCGGGCGCGGTCGGGACACCGCGTCGTTCGCTCACCGGGCGGGGACGGGTCCGTTAGGTCCGTTAGGAGGCGTTCCGCATGGGTAGCGAGGGCTGCCGTAGTCGCTGCCGGCGCGGTCGATCATGGCGGCCGTCCGTCCGGGCAGTGTGGACGCTAGGGCGGGTTGAACATGTCAGATGTCGTGCGAACGCTGGTCCCGGCGCGCCTGGACCGGTTGCCGTGGTCGCGGTTCCACACGCGGCTGGTCGCCGCGCTCGGGGTCGCGTGGGTGCTGGACGGCATGGAGATCACGATCGCCAGCGCGATCGGCTCCGTCCTGCAGGACAGGCAGACGCTCGGGCTGTCGGCGGTCGAGGTCGGGTTCACCGCCACGGTCTACCTCGTCGGCCAGGTGGCGGGCGCGCTGGTCTTCGGGCGGCTGTCGGACCGGTTCGGCAGGCGCAGGCTGTTCATCCTGACGCTCGCCCTCTACCTCGCCGCCAACGGCATCACCGCGTTCTCGCCGAACCTCGCCTTCCTGCTGATCTTCCGGTTCTTCGCCGGCGCGGGCATCGGCGGCGAGTACGCCGCCATCCACTCGGCCATCGACGAGCTGATTCCGTCGCGTTACCGTGGCCGGGTCGACCTCGCGGTGAGCGGCACGTACTGGCTCGGCGCCATCGTCGGCACCGCGAGCACCTACATCCTGCTCAACCCCGACATCCTCCCGATCGACCTGGGCTGGCGCCTCGGCCTGCTGATCGGGCCGGTGCTCGGCGCGATGATCTGGCTGCTGCGCCGCCACCTGCCCGAGAGCCCCCGGTGGCTGCTCATGCACGGCAGGCACGAGGAGGCCGAGCGGGCCGTCGAGTCGGTGGAGAAGGCGGTCGCCGACAGCGGGCACCGGCCGCCGCCGGTCGACGAGAGCAAGGCGATGGAGCTGCGCCCGCACGGATCCCCGACCTACCGGGAGATCATGCGCGTCGTCCTGAAGGAGTACCCGAGCCGCACCTTCCTCGGCGTGACCATGATGATCAGCCAGTCCTTCCTGTACAACGCGATCTTCTTCACCTATGTGCTGGTGCTGAACACCTTCTACGGCGTGTCCCCGGCCGACGCCTCCAAGTACCTGCTGGTCTTCGCCGTGGGCAACCTGGCCGGGCCGTTCATCCTCGGGCCGCTGTTCGACACCGTCGGCCGCCGGCCGATGATCTCCAGCACGTACATCGTTTCGGGCCTGCTGCTGGCGTTCACCGGCTGGCTGTTCAAGCAGGGGGCGCTGACGGCGACCACGCAGACGGTGCTGTGGTCGGTGATCTTCTTCGTGGCCTCGGCGGCGGCCAGTTCGGGGTACCTGACGGTCAGCGAGCTGTTCCCGCTGGAGATCAGGGCGCTGGCCATCGCGTTGTTCTTCTCGGTCGCCCAGGGCTTCGGCGCCCTCGGCCCCACGGTCTTCGGCGCGCTCATCGGCGACCAGGCGCACCCCGACCCGACCCGCCTGTTCTACGGCTACCTGTTCGCCTCGGCGCTGATGATCGGAGCCGGGGTGGTGGCGTGGTTCTTCGCGGTCAAGGCCGAGCGCCGGTCGCTGGAGGACCTCGCGCCCTCGCTGTCGATGCGGGACGCCAGGCCGGCAACGGTGGCGCCCGGCGGCTGAACCGGCCGGGCCGGCTCACGCCGCGCGGGCGCTCGCGAGGGTGGTTCGGTCACAATAGGTGATCGATCGATACGATCGGTGACCATGGAGCGTGTCGTCCGCAGTCTGGTGCCCGCACGGCTCGACCGGTTGCCGTGGTCGCGGTTCCACACGCGGCTGGTCGCCGCGCTCGGGGTCGCGTGGGTGCTGGACGGCATGGAGATCACGATCGCCAGCGCCGTCGGCTCCGTCCTGCAGGACAGGCGGACGCTCGGGCTGTCGGCGGTCGAGGTCGGGTTCACCGCCACGGTCTACCTGATCGGCGAGGTCGCGGGCGCGCTGGTCTTCGGGCGGCTCTCGGACCGGTTCGGCAGGCGCAAGCTGTTCATCCTGACCCTCGGGCTCTACCTGGTGGCCAACGGCATCACCGCGTTCTCGCCGAACCTCGCCTTCCTGCTGTTCTTCCGCTTCCTGGCGGGCGCGGGCATCGGCGGCGAGTACTCCGCGATCCACTCGGCCATCGACGAGCTCATCCCCTCCTACTACCGGGGCCGTATCGACCTGGCGGTCAGCGGGACGTACTGGCTGGGGGCGATGCTCGGGACGGCGAGCACGTATGTGCTGCTCGATCCGGACATTCTGCCGGTCAACGTGGGCTGGCGGCTCGGGCTGCTCATCGGGCCGGCCCTCGGCGTGGCCGTCTGGGTGCTGCGCCGCCAGTTGCCCGAGAGCCCACGGTGGCTGCTCATGCACGGCAGGGAGGAGGAGGCCGAGCGCGCCACCGCGGGCATCGAGGAGGCCGTCCGCCGAGGCGGCGGCGCCGTGCCGCCCGTCGACCCCGGCAAGGCCATGGACTACCGCCCGCGCGGCGCGCCCTCCTACCGCGAGATCCTGCGGGTGATCCTGCGCCAGTACCCCCGGCGGACCATCCTCGGCGCGACGCTGATGATGAGCCAGTCCTTCTTCTACAACGCGATCTTCTTCACCTACGTGCTGGTGCTGAGCACCTTCTACGACATCGCCCCGCACGACGCCTCCAAGTTCCTGTTCGCTTTCGCGGTCGGCAACCTGGCCGGGCCGATCCTGCTGGGACGCTTCTTCGACACCCTCGGCCGCCGGGTGATGATCTCCAGCACCTACCTCGTCTCCGGAGCGCTGCTCGGCGTGACGGCATGGCTGTTCAAGCAGGGGGTGCTGACGGCGACCACGCAGACGGTGCTGTGGTCGGTGATCTTCTTCGTGGCCTCGGCGGCGGCCAGTTCGGGGTACCTGACGGTCAGCGAGCTGTTCCCGCTGGAGATCAGGGCGCTGGCCATCGCGTTGTTCTTCTCGGTCGCCCAGGGTTTCGGCGCCCTCGGCCCCACGGTCTTCGGCGCGCTCATCGGCGACCAGGCGCACCCCGACCCGGTCCGCCTGTTCTACGGCTACTGCTTCGCCGCGGCGATGATGCTGGCCGCGGGGGTGGTCGCGCTGTTCCTCGCGGTCGACGCCGAGCGCAGGCCTCTGGAGGAGGTCACCCGGCCGTTGTCGACCGTCTGAGCCGCGCATCGACGGCGATCGTGCCGGAACCGAGCACGAACGGGCCCGTTCCCGGACGGCGCCGTGAAGGGCGAGTGCGGCCTTTCAAAGCCGCCGTGCCGGCTCTCGGCGGGCACGCGTGCCCGGCACCTTCGTGGTGCCGGGCACGCGTGCGCCGGTCGTCAGCTCCCTGTGCAGCTGAGCGCCGGCCTGCCGGGAGTCCCCGTGGCCGACCCGAGGAACCCGAACGTGGTGCCGGCGCCGGCCGCGACCGAGCCGTTGTAGGAGAGGTTGCGGGCGGTGATCGCCGCCCCCTGGTTCGTGACGGTCGCGTTCCATGCCTGGGAGATCGTCTCACCGCCGGCGAACGTCCAGGACACGGTCCAGTTGCTGATCGCCGAGGCGCCCGCCGTGACCCGGACCTCACCCTGGAACCCGCCGGTCCACTGGTTGGTCACCGTGTACGTCGCGGTGCACCGCGCCGTCCCGGGCGTGGGTGTCGGTGTCGGTGTGGGAGTTGGCGTGGGGGTCGGCGTGGGAGTTGGCGTGGGTGTCGGGGTCGGAGTGGGGGTCGGGGTCGGTGTGGGAGTTGGCGTGGGTGTGGGTGTGGGAGTCGGCGTGGGGACCGCGCCGCCCCATCCCGAGGTCGAGTCCAGCCAGGCCGCGCGGCGCACCATCCAGTCGCGCATGGACTGCACCTGGCCCTGCCACGTGGACGCGGTCGGAGTGACGAAGGGGCCGACCATCCGGGTCGAGAGGTTAGGCCAGCGCTGGAAGTTGCGCTGGGCGGCATTGGTCAGCGGCCTGGTGAGAGCGTCGATCCTGGTCTGCAGAGCGGTGTCGGAGAGTGGGCCCCGGCGCAGCGACTGCCAGCGCGACCTGACCTGGTCGACGAAGGCCGGATCCCGCATGAGCTGGGGGAACCAGTCGTTCGCCACGGGTTGCCTGGTCTGCTGGTACTGCCAGCCCGCGGCCTGGTCGTTCTGGAAGAACCCGCCCACGCCGAACGTGAGGTCGTAGTCCCACAGCGGGCCGGCGAAGATCTTGGCGCCCCGGTCCTTGTAGAAGTGGGCACTGCGGATGTACGCGTCCATGTTCCGGCTGAACTCGTTGACGATCAGCTGGTCGACGAAGGAGCCGACGTCGATGTACGCCCGGTAGCCGGTGACCGGGTCGGCGAAGTTCGAAGCCCGCAGCACATTGTGGAACTCCTGGATGTGGTTGCGCAGCCAGTCCCGTTGTGCGGACTGCAGCGGCGACGGATCGACCACCTCGAGGTAGTTCCAGCAGGTGGCCGCCGCGCCGGTGCACGGCAACGTCGGCTCCTCGGCGGCCAGCCACTCGAATTTGAAGATGTATCCGCCCGTGATCTTCGGCAGGGTCGTGTCGTCCTCGTCCAGCTGCTTGAGGTCGAGGCGGTCCTTGCTGTTCTTGATCGTCTCGACGATCATGTAGACGCCCATGTAGTCGGCGCTGCCCACGGCAGTGGCGTCGGTGTTGAGGTAGAGCTCCGCGAACGCGTACCGCGGCACCTTGAGCCCCATCTCCCTGCCGAGGTCGTAGGTGAGGGCCTCCCTGATCAGCGACTTGTCCGGGAACGGCCCGCGCAGCACCCAGTCGGAGTCGGCGGGCATGCCCAGCACCGGGTAGTCGGCGTCGTCGTTGTCGTTGCCCCGGAACTCGACGCGGTAGGGCGCCTTCTCGAACGTGGCCGACGACTGCCCCCGCAGATGGAATCCGGCGCGGGTGGCGACCGCGGGAGCCGCGGCCAGCGAGGTCGTCCCGCCGCTCGCCGGCTGGAAGATCATGGCGGCGGCGTCGATGTACTCCCGGCCGGGCTTTCCCGCGCCGTAGGAGTCGAGCACGATCAACGGCAGGTCGTGCGCCGTGGTGGTCTCGCGAGCGACGTACATCGCCGTGCCGGGAGCCCCGGACGCGGTCTGCCCGACGAAGGCCTGTGCCCGCAACTGGGTGGTGCGGGTGAACTGCAGCGGTGATCCCTGGTAGAGGGTCGACTGCGCGGTGGGAAGCTGCCCGTTGGTGGTGTAGCGGATCTGGGCTCCGCTGATCGCGGTGCTCAGCGACACCGCCACCTGACTCTGGAAGGTGCCGCTCGGCACGGAGAAGGTGATGTCGCCGGTCAGGTCCGCCGCCGCCGCGGCGGCGGCTTCGGCTTCGGCGGAGGCGGCGCCGGTGGCCGCGGTGCTCGCGACGCGGCCGGCGGGCCGGGCGCCGGCACTCGGTTCGGCGCCGGCCGGCGACGGGAACGGTATGAGAAGTCCGGTGAGAAGCGCCGCCGCGACCGCGACCCCCCTGATGCGGCGGGTCGCCGTGGCTCCGGTGCTTCGGAGGGTCAGACGCACGATGCCTCCTGTTCGGATCGATGGGAGATGTTCGGGGCAGGGTCGGCCAGCGGTGCGGCGCCACGGAAGTGGCGGCGCAGCGTCCGCCGCCACGGCACGTCGGGCAGGTCCACGCGCAGAGCGGCCAGACCGGTGGCGTACTTGGAGATGCGGGAGGGTCTGATCCCCAGTTGCCACAGCATGCGGTCGACCGGTGTGGCGGCCGAGGTGGTCTTGGTCTCGACCACGGCGAGCCCGGGCAGTCGCAGCGTGGAGCCGGCGGCCTGCCAGGCGAGCCCGGTGTCGATGGTGACCCGGCTCGCGGCGCCCGGCAGCAGCAGGGTGGCGCGGTGGTATTCGGTGATCAGGACCGGATCGAGGGAGTTCCTGGTCGCGGGGCCGAGCGATTCGCGGGCGAGCGCTTCGTCGACGAAGTCGCGCCCCGGGTGCACGGTGTCGCAGTCCTGCGGGTGGTAGGGCAGCCGGTGCTTGGTGACGCTCTCCCGTGCGCCGCTGACCTTGACCTCCAGCCAGCATTGGGCGGAGTCGACGTAGCTGCGGGTGCGCACCTTGAAACGCCGGCGCCTGCGATACGCCGCCCCGTAATAGCTGTCCAGCCCCGGAGTGTCGAAGTACACCGACTTGTACCGGAAGGAGCGCGCACCGTCGATGTCCAGCGCCTGGGCGTACGGCGTGAGCTGCTCCAGCAGGCGTGGCAGCGCCTCCGCCGGGACGAGATACTTGCGGTCCACCCTGGTCTGCAACGCGGCGCGGTCGATCAGCTCGGCGAGCCCGACGGGGGCGAGCCGCTCCAGGGCCGCCATCATGGGCGTCACGGTCATCGGTGCGCTCCGGAATGCGCGGGCGCGCCGGGTTCGGCGATCAGGGCGCGTCCGGTCTCGGCGTACCGGACGTCGACCACGGTGGTCTCGTTGACCAGGTCGAGCCGCTGGACGGTGACGGAGTGCACCCGGGCGTCGAGCAGTTGCTCCAGGTGGGCGACGAGCACGACGTGGTTGATGATGGCCGAGTCGAGCACCAGGATCTGGTGCCGGTAGTTCCGGAACAGCCGCCGATGGTCGCCGAGGGACATCACCAGGAGGATGAGCATCATCAGGCCGCCGCTGAGCCATACCGAGGTGGTGCTCAGCGCGCCGAGGATGCCCAGGGCGAGGGCGGAGAAGTAGTACGCGACCTCGTGCTGGTCGAGTTCCGTCGAGCGCAGGCGAATGATGGACAGCACGCCGAACAACGCGAGCCCCAGCCCGAGCCCTGCGCCGACGTTGCTGGCGCTCAGCGCGCTCGCCACCGCGAGGACGCCGACGTTGACCCCCAGATAGGCGACGACCAGGTCGCGGCGGCGGTGCCGTGGGAAGTAGAGCCCGAAGACGAGGAACGTCACCGCGCAGATGTCGATCGCGAACAGGACGAGCTGTGGGATCACGTTCGTTCCTCCTGAGCCGCTGCCGGGGGGTTCGGGGCACCGCCCGCTGCCTTCGGAGGGGGCCGCAGGACGGGCGGCGAAAGATTTCAAACTTCTAAGTAAACTTTCGGGAATCCGAGAAAAACGATAGATGTATGGCAGATGGCGCGTCAATGAACGACAATCACGCCACTGGGTGCGAACCATTACGGCTAATGTGTCAGACGAAGGATCGCCCCTGGTTGAAGCGCACAAATGGGAGCGTCGGCGTCATGTGGTGTGAGTAAATCGCGATGCGGACCGCTGCGCGCTCGCGCCTCTCCGACTGAAACTTTCGTAAATGCATGATCGCGTGTGGTCATTCGTGTGATGAATGACGGTGCTCTTGCCCCGCGTCCGCTCGCCGTCGCCGCGCGCCGGGTGATCCTTTTCGGCGGGGTCCGGCGCCGGCCGATCGCGGCCGGGTGGGCGACCGCACAGTGCCGCCGGGGACGGCGGGAGGAGCGCACGGCAGTACCCGCCCGGCAACCGGAGGCCGATCCTCCCGCGAGGTCAGGGCAGGGCGGGCGAGGGCGGGGCGGTCCGGCCCCCATGGGGGCCGGACTCGGCTCAGGGGCTCAGGGGCTCAGGGATGATCAGGCGCGGAGCGCGGCGGCCTCGGCGGCGAGCTTCTCCACGCGCGCGTAGTCGCCGGAGGCGAGCGCGTCGGCGGGGGTGAGCCAGGTGCCGCCGACACAGCCGACGTTCGGCAGCGCGAGGAAGCCGGGCGCGGTCTCCGGCCGGATGCCGCCCGTCGGGCAGAAACGCACCTCGGGGAGCGGCCCGGCCAGCGCCTTCAGGTAGGACAGGCCGCCGGCGGGCACCGCGGGGAAGAACTTCAGCTCGGTCAGGCCGCGCTCGGCCAGGGCCATGACCTCCGAGGCGGTGGCCGCGCCCGGCAGGAACGGCACGCCGCTGCCGAGCATCGCCTCCAGCAGGGTGGGCGTGCCGCCAGGGCTCACCAGGAAGCGCGCGCCCGCCTCGACGGAGGCCGACACGTCGGCGGCGGTGCGCACGGTGCCGGCGCCGATGACGGCGCCGGGGACCTCCGCGGCGATGCGGGCGATCGCCTCCAGGGCGCACGGGGTGCGCAGCGTCACCTCGATGGCCGGCAGGCCGCCCGCCACGAGCGCCCGCGCGAGGGGGACCGCCGTCTCCACCCGGTCGATCACGACGACCGGGACGACGGGGGCGAGGTCGAGGATGCTCACTGCGTGCTGCTCCTTGCTGCGGGGGACGCCTCGGGGTGGGCGTCCTCGGGGACGGAAAGGGCGGGCTGGGGCGGGGTGGGCCGGTGCCGGGGAGGCGCGGGGGAGCCGGCGGCGTCCAGGCCGGCCACGCGATGGGCGAGCCAGGCCGCGGCGCCGGTCAGCGCGGGCTGTTCGGCCACGATCACGGTGGTCGCGATGCCCGTCAGGTAGCCCGACAGGACGAGGTTGGCCTCGAAGCGGCGGCGGAAGTCGCTGCCGTTCACGCGGCTCACCATGCGCGGCACGATGCCACCCCCGAGATACACCCCGCCGTGCGCCCCGAGCGTCAGGGCGACGTTGGCCGCGAAGCTTCCCAGCAGCCCGCAGAACACCTCAACGGTACGCGCGCACAGCGAGTCGTCCAGCCGGGCCACGATCTCCGAGGCGGGAAGCGGCGCGGCCCGCGTGCCCTCCACGAGCGCGAGCCCGTGACGCAGGCGCGCCAGGCCGGGGCCGGACAGCAGGTGCTCGGCGTCCACGGACGGCATGCCGTCGGCGCGCAGCGCCCGCACGATCTCGAACTCGAGGTCGGTGACGACGGGGGCCGAGACGTGGCCGCCCTCGCCGGGCACCGGCACCCACCCGTTGCGCGAGGGCACGAGGCCGGCGACGCCGAGCCCGGTGCCGGGGCCGAGCACGGCCTTGACCATGTACGGGGCCGGCTCGGGGCCGCCCAGCGACGCCAGCTCGCCGGAGCCCAGCTGGGGCAGGGCCAGAGCGAGGGCCTCGAAGTCGTTGAGCACCTCCACGTGCGCGATGCCGAGCGCGGTGGACGAGCCGGCCCAGGAGGCGTTGGTGAGCTGGTAGCGGTCGGCGTTGACCGGGCCGGCGATGGCCAGGGACGCCGCCGCCGCCCGCGCGCCGCCGGCATGGTGGGTCAGGTAGTGCTCCACCGCCGCCGGCAGGCCGTCGAACTCGGCCACGGGGAGCACGGCGACCGTCCCCGGACGCCCGCCGGGCCGCGTGACCAGCCCGAAGCGGGCGTTGGTGCCGCCGATGTCGGCGACCAGCCAGGGACGCTCCGGTGACGGCGCGGCGCTCATGCCCGCCCCGCCGCCCCGCCGGCGCCCGACGGCGCCGCGGCCGAAGGCGCGGCACTCGCAAGCGCGGCTCCCGAAGGCGCGGCGCCGGCCGGGACGGGTGTGCCGGTCCCCTCCGCGCCGCTCATGGCGAAGATGCCGGCGCCCCGGTCGGCGGGCGCGGCGGCGCGGCGGAAGGCGGCGAACAGCTCCCGCCCGGTGCCCACCCATTCGTCGTCCCGCAGCGGCCGCCCCTGCGGCGCGCGGGCGGCCAGCTCCTGGGCGGGGATCAGCAGGTCCAGCGTCCCGGCGGCGGAGTCGAGCCTGACCGGATCGCCGTCGCGCACCAGCGCGATCGGCCCGCCGTCGGCCGCCTCGGGCGACAGGTGGATGGCGGCGGGCACCTTGCCCGACGCCCCGGACATGCGGCCGTCGGTGACCAGCGCGACGCGCTGCCCCCGGTCGAGCAGCACCGCCAGCGGCGGCGTCAGCTTGTGCAGCTCGGGCATGCCGTTCGCACTCGGCCCCTGGTACCGGATGACGGCCACGAAGTCCTGGCCGTCCAGTTCGCCGGCCTGGAAGGCCGCCATCAGCTCGGCCTGGTCGTCGAAGACCTTCGCCGGCGCCTCGATCACCAGGTGCTCGGGCTTGACCGCCGACACCTTGCTGACCGCGCGGCCGAGGTTGCCGCTGACCATGTGGATGCCGCCGTCGGCGGAGAAGGGCTCGGCCACCGGGCGCAGCACGTCCAGGTCGGTGCTCTGCGCCGGGCGCTCCGCCCAGACGACCTCGTCCTGCTTAAGCTCCGGCCCGCTGCGGTACAGGCCGAGCCCGCGGCCGGCGACGGTCAGCACGTCCTCGTGCAGCAGCCCGTTGTCCAGCAGGTCGCCGATGAGCGCCTGCATGCCGCCCGCCGCGTGGAAGTGGTTCACGTCGGCCTGCCCGTTGGGGTACATGCGGGTCAGCAGGGGGACGACCTTGGACAGGGCCGCCAGGTCGTCCCAGAGCATCTCGACGCCGGCCGCCGCCGCGATGGCGACCAGGTGCATGGTGTGGTTGGTGGAGCCGCCGGTGGCCAGCAGCGCGACGGCCGCGTTGACCAGCGCCTTCTCGTCGACGACATGCGCCACCGGCGTGTACTCGTCTCCGTGCGCGGTGATCTCGACGGCGCGCCGGGCGGCGGCGCGGGTGAGGCCGTCGCGCAGCTCGGTGCCGGGGTTGACGAAGGTGGCCCCGGGCAGGTGCAGGCCCATGACCTCCATGAGCACCTGGTTGGAGTTGGCGGTGCCGTAGAAGGTGCAGGTCCCGGGGGAGTGGTAGGACTTCGCCTCGGCGTCGAGCATCTCGCCGCGCCCGATCTTCCCTTCGGCGAACGCCTGCCGGGCGCGCGCCTTGACCTTGTTCGGCAGGCCGGACGGCATGGGGCCGGCCGGGACGAAGAGAGCGGGCAGGTGCCCGAAGTGCAGCGCGCCGATCAGCAGGCCGGGGACGATCTTGTCGCACACGCCGAGCAGCAGCGACGCGTCGAACATGTCGTGCGACAGCGCGATCGCCGTGGCCATCGCGATGACCTCGCGGCTGTAGAGCGACAGCTCCATGCCCGCGCGGCCCTGGGTGACGCCGTCGCACATCGCGGGCACCCCGCCGGCGACCTGGGCGACGCCGCCCGCCTCGCGCACGGCGTCCTTGAGCGCCGCCGGGTAGGTCTCGTACGGCTGGTGCGCCGAGAGCATGTCGTTGTAGGAGGTCACGATCGCCACGCCGGGCCGCTCGGCGCCGCGCAGGATCAGCTTGTCGGCGGGGGAGCAGGCGGCGAAGCCGTGGGCGAGGTTGGCGCAGCCGAGGCTCGCGCGCGCGGGGCCGCGTCCCCTCGCCTCCTCGAAGGCGGCTCCGACGCGGCGCAGGTAGGCGGCGCGGGTGCGGGCGCTGCGCTCGGCGATCCGCTCGGTGACCTCCTGGACGGTGCGGTGCACGGCAGGTGACACGGGCACTGGCTCGGACACGGAGCGGCTCCATAGATCGACCAACAGGGGACAGACCGGACACTAGCCAGATCTTTGGTCTCACACAACCGTAGTTCTGCCATTTGAGATGATGAACTTAGGAATTTCAGATTACAAAAGAGCTGTGATTGACTTGCCCGATGGGTCGACGACCAGCTTCCACGCTTGCCAGCAGCGGTGAGGTGCTCCACCTCATCCGCACCGGCGAGGCCGTGACCAGGGCCGACATCGGCAGGATCACCGGCCTCTCCCGCCCCGCCGTGGCGCTGCGGGTGGCGGGCCTGCTCGACCACGGCCTGGTCGTGGAGCACACCGACGGTCCCTCCACCGGAGGCCGCCCGCCGGCCCGGCTCGCCTTCGACGCCTCCGGAGGCGTCGTCCTGGTCGCCTCGCTCGGCGCCAGCCGCACGCAGATCGCCCTTTGCGACCTGGCAGGCCGCGAGCTGGCCCGCACCGACCTGCGGATCGACGTCGAGCGCGGCCCCGATGTCGTGCTGCCCCTGCTGATGGACGTGTGGGCCGACCTGCTCGAAGGCCGCCCGATGTCGGCGGTCAAAGGCGCCGGCCTCGGCGTCCCGGCCACCGTCGAGTTCGCGGCGGGACGCACCGAGAGCGCCCGCGTCATGGCCGGCTGGACCGGCGTGGTGATCCCCCCGCTGATCTCCGCGCGCTTTCCCGTGCCGGTCTTCGTGGACAACGACGTCAACGTCATCGCGATGGGCGAGTACCGCGAGGCGTACGCCCGCGAGGTCTCCGACCTGCTGTTCGTCAAGGTCTCGACCCGCATCGGCGCCGGGGTGATCGCCGGGGGGCAGATCCTGCGCGGGGCGCTCGGCGCGGCGGGGGAGATCGGCCACATCCCCGTCCGCGACGGCGGCGGAGTGCTGTGCCGGTGCGGCAACGTCGACTGCGTCGACTCGGTGGCCAGCGGCACCGCGATCCTGCGCGATCTGCGGGCGTGCGGCCGCGACGTCCACTCGCTGTCCGACGTCGTCGCGCTGGTTCGCACGGGGGACGCCGAGACGATGACCGTGGTGCGCAGGGCGGGGCGGCTGCTCGGCGAGGTGGTCGCGAGCGCGGTCAACCTGCTCAACCCGGCGGTGGTGGTGCTCGGCGGCGACGTCGCCGAGCGCTTCCAGCCGCTGGTGTCGGGGGTGCGCGAGGTCGTCTACCGGCGCTCGACGGCGCTGTCCACCCGCAGCCTGCGCATAGAGCGCAGCCGGCTCGGCCCGAGCGCGGGCATCACCGGCTGCGCCCTCATGGTGATCGACCACATCCTGGCGCCCGAGGCGGTCGACGCCGCCATCGACGCCGCGGCCGGAGCGGCCGGCGTGGCGGGCGGCGCGATCAGCGCGGGCACAGCAGCCGGCTCAGAGCTCGCTCCAGCGCCGGCGGGCCGTCGACCGGCGACGGCCACGGGAAGCGGATGAGCGTCGGGTCGGCGAGGCCCGAGCGCACCGTGGCGCCATAGCGGTCCAGCTCCCACAGCCACGGCTCGGGCGCCGGTTCGCCCACCAGTGACTCGACGGCCCGGCCGAGCTGCTCGCGGTGCGCCTCGTTGACGTGGCGCAGCATGCGCTCGGCGGCGTCGTGGACCGGGTCGGGCCCGGCGGCGAGATACTGCTCGGCGTCGAGCATCCCCGACTCCTGGCCGGTCAGGTAGATCACGTAGCCGACGTCGACGCGGAACAGGCGCGGCCCGGCGGGGTCGCCTTCCACGGCCGCGAACAGCGCCTCGTCTGGGCACCGGCCGGCCACGGCCACGGCGGCCTCCCGCAGGTCCGCGGGCGGCACCGCCTGAGCCCACCCCTGGACCTTCAGCAGCCCGCGCGGGTGCTCGACGCCGGCCAGCGTCCGGGACGCTGACAGGTCGACGGTCACCACGACGTCGTCCGCGGCGGGGAGTCCGTGCAAGGGCTCGCCGGGCCTGACCAGCAGCAGCGGCCGGCCGGTGCCGTCGACACCGCCCCTGGCCGGGCCCGCCGAGCCGTCGATGGAGACGTGGGTCGGCGCGGCGGCGTGGGCGAGACCGCGGACGCGTTCGGAGATCGGGGGCACCTTCACATGCATGACATCGGCTCCTGAGGTCGGGCGGGCGGCGTCGAGCGGGAGTGGCGCCGGCGCCACCCGTCTGGCTAAGGTTAGGCTTCCCTTAGTAAGGCTTACCTAACCACAGCGAGGTCCACGTGCGCTACACCGGTCCCAAAGTGCGGCTGTCCCGCCGCGCCGGCGTCCCCCTCACCAGGAAGGCGGTGCGTTATCTGGAGGCGCGGCCGTACCCGCCGGGCGAGCACGGCCGCAAGACCAGCCGCCGCGCCGCGGGCGACTACAGCCTGCGCCGGATGGAGAAGCAGAAGCTCCGCTGGTACTACGACGTCTCCGAACGGCAGATGCGCAGATACTGGAGCCTCGCGCTGCGCCGCCCCGGGCGCTCGGGCGCCGAGCTGGTCACGCTGCTGGAGACCCGCCTCGCCTCCCTCGTCCTGCGGGCCGGCCTCGCCCCGTCGATCTACGCGGCCCGCCAGTACGTCAACCACGGCCACATCACCGTCGACGGGCGCAAGGTCGACATCCCCAGCTACCTGGTGCGGCCCGGCCAGACCGTCGCCGTGCGGGCGAGGTCACGCGCCATGCAGCCGTTCGTGGCCGCGGCCGAGGGTCTGTACGCCGAGGAGGTCACCGCGCCGTACCTCGCGGTCGACCTGAACGAGCTGAGTTTCACGCTGCTCGCCGCGCCGGAGCGCGCGCAGATCCGCGTCCCGGTCGACGAGCAGCTCGTCGTCGAGCACTACTCCCGCTGACCCCGCCCCCGGGCGGGTTCCTAACGCAGGGTGGCCGCGTCCTCGCGGGCGGGGAGCACCTCGTCCGCCGGGACGGCCACGACGCCGGGAAGGGCCTCGCGGAGCGCCGCGATCTCGGCGCGCAGCGCGGCCAGCTCGGCGGCCACATCCGCGCCGCCGTCGCCCGCGCCCGGGCCATGCCCCGTGCCCGTGCCGGGGCCCGCCTCGCCGGAGCGGACGGCGACGGCGGGGCCGGCCGCCTCGCCGTCCTGCTCCCGCTCCCGCTGGTGTTCCTCCTCCATCGCGCTCACCACCACCGCGATGAACAGGTTCAGCACGACGAACGTGCAGATCAGCACGAACACCACGAAGAACACCCATGACGACGGATGCTGCTCCATGATCCGCCGGTTGATGTCCGACCAGCCGTCGCCGGTCATCGTCTGGAACAGCGTGAACAGCGACGTCGGCAGGTCGCCGAAATACTCGGGGGCGGTCGCGCCGTACAACTTCGTGGCCATCACCGACGCCACGTAGAGCACGAGCCCCAGCAGCACGGCGATCGACGTCATGCCCGGGACGGCGGTGAGCAGGGCCGCCACCACGCGCCGCAGGCTCGGCACCACCGAGATCAGCCGCAGCGCCCGCATGATGCGCAGTGCGCGCAGCACCGACAGCCCGCCCGCCGTGGGCAGGAACGACACGACCACGATCACCGTGTCGAACAGGTTCCACGGGTCGAGCACGAACCGCGCCCGGTAGACGTACACCTTCGCCAGCAGCTCGGCGACGAACACGTACAGCGCGGCGTGGTCGACCACGTGCAGCAGGGCGCCGTAGGACGCCGTCGCCTCGGCGGAGGTCTCCACCCCCAGGGTCGCCGCGTTGACCACGATGACGCTGATGATCGCGCGCTGGAACCACGTGGATTCGAGGACATGACGGACACGATCCCGCATGAGGGTGAGCACTCCAGGAGCCGGGCGACGAGGATGCGCAAGATCCTAGAGTCTGCGCGGACACTCCCGTGCCCGGGTCGCCGTCCACGTCCGGAATCACGGCGCGCCCCGCTTCGCCGCTTCTTGGAATGATCTGGGAACCGTGGCGTTGGCCCCGCGGAGAACGGCACGTGGCGGGCGGCGGCGGCGCGGCCGGCCCCCGCGGCGCGCGCCCGCCTCACAGAGACCTCCCAGAACCTCCCCGGACCCCTTCAGGCGGATGGCCCAGGCTCTCCGCCATGAGGTGCCACCACGCGAAGGGAGATCGATGATCGAGGTAACGGGACTCAGCAAGCGCTACGGCCCCGTGACGGCGGTGGACGGGCTGACGTTCGACGTCAGGCCGGGCGCCGTCACCGGCTTCCTCGGCCCGAACGGGGCGGGCAAGACGACCACGATGCGCATGATCCTGGGGCTCGACACGCCGAGCGGCGGCCACGCCCGGGTGCTCGGCGCCCGGTACGCCGACCTGCCGGAGCCGATGCGCGCGGTAGGCGCGCTGCTCGACGCCGGAGCCGTGCACCCGCGCAGGAGCGCCCGCGACCATCTGACGTGCCTCGCGCTGAACGCCCGGATATCCCGGGGGCGCGTCGAGGAGGTGCTCCGGCTCACCGGGCTGGCGCCGGTGGCGCGGCGCGCGGCCGGGACGTTCTCCCTCGGCATGAGCCAGCGCCTGGGGATCGCCGCCGCGCTGCTCGGCGACCCGGCCGTGCTCGTCTTCGACGAGCCGGTGAACGGACTCGACCCCGAGGGCATCGTGTGGATCCGCACGCTGATGCGCGAGCTGGCCGCCGAGGGGCGCACGGTCCTGGTGTCCAGCCACCTGATGGCCGAGATGGCGCTCACCGCCGACCACCTGATCGTCATCGGGCGCGGCCGGCTGATCGCCGACGTCGCCGCCGACGCCTTTGTGCGGTCCGGCGAGGTCCGCGTCCGCACCCCCGGCGCCGAGGAGTTCGCCCGTGCTCTGAGCGCGTCCGGGGCCGCCGTGCGGCCGGACGCCCCCGACGGCCTGCTCGTGAGCGGGATGGCGGCCGAGGACATCGGCCGGATGGCGGCGGCCGCGAGCGTGACCCTGTACGAGCTCACGCCGCTGCGGACCTCACTGGAGGAGGCGTTCATGGAGCTGACACGCGACGACGTCGAGTACGGGGCGGCACGGTGAGCGGGCCGCTGCGGGACGGCGCGGTGACCGTGGGAGGCGCGATGGGCGGGCGCCGGGATCCCGGTGCGGCGGCCGGAGGAGGTGCGGTGGGAGGCGGTGCGGCGGGAGGGCGGCAGCGATTCGGTGACGTGCTGAGGTCGGAGTGGGCCAAGGCGCGCACCATGCGGTCCACCTGGTACACCATGCTCGCCATCGTGGTGGTCGGCGCGCTGTTCGGCGCCCTGTTCGCGGGCGCGGGGGCCCGGGAGTACGCGACGGCGACGGCGGCCGGACGCGCGGAGTTCGATCCCTTCGGCATGACCTTCCGCGCCCTGTTCTTCCTGCAGCTCATCGTCGGATACCTGGGGATGCGCACCGTGACGGGCGAATACGGGGTGCGGACCCTGCCTGCGGGTCTCGTCGCCGTGCCGCGGCGCGGCCGCATGCTGGCCGCGAAGGCGGTGGTCTGCTCGGCCATGGCCTTCGTCGCCGGCGAGGCGGCGGCGCTGGCGGTCTACCTCACCGGCAGGGCGGTGCTGACGGCCCAGGCGGTGCCCGCCTACGACGTGGGGCAGCCGGGCGTGGCGCGGGCGATGGTGGGTGTGGGGATCCTCATGGCGACGATGAGCCTGTTCGGGCTCGCGCTCGGGTTCCTCCTGCGGGCCACCTCCGCCGGGCTCACGGTCCTGGTCGTCGTCACCGCGCTGATACCGGCGATGGCGCCCGTCTTCCCCGCCTGGCTGGCGTCCTTCGTGGTGAAGTACTGGCCGGCGCAGGCGGGAGGGCGGCTGGTGAGCGTGCGCGAACAGCCCGGCCTCCTGGCACCCTGGACCGGGTATGCGGTGTTCTGCGGGTACGTCGCCGTCGCCCTGCTCGCCGCCTTCGCCGCCTTCCGGAGGCGGGACGCCTGACGCCCGCCGCCACCGGCGAGCGGCGCGGTGGCGGCGCGGCGGCCGGTCCGTGGAGACAGGAGGCGGAGATGGAGCGGGATGGGCGGGCGCCGGGCGACCGGCGGCGAGAGCGGCTGCTGGTCGTCGACGACGAGCCCACGGTGCGCGAGCTGCTGTCGGCGACCCTGCGCTTCGCGGGCTTCGCCGTCACCTCGGCCGCCACCGGGGCCGAGGCCCTCGACGCGGCGCGGGACCAGCCGCCCGATCTGGTGCTCCTCGATGTGATGTTGCCCGATCTGGATGGGTTCGAGGTCGTGCGGCGGCTGCGCGACCTCGTCCGGCCGCCGGTCCCCGTCCTGTTCCTCACCGCCCGCGACTCCCCGGCCGACAAGGTGACCGGTCTGACGCTCGGCGGGGACGACTACGTCACCAAGCCGTTCGACCTGGAGGAGCTGATCGCGCGCATCAGGGCGATACTGCGCCGCACCGGTTCGCCCGGCGCCCACACGCTGGTCATCGGCGACCTGGAGGTCGACCCGGAGGGGCACCACGTCACGCGGGCGGGGCGGCCCGTACGGCTGTCGCCCACCGAGTTCCGGCTGCTGTGCTACCTGGCGGCGAACGCGGGGAGGGTCGTGTCCAAGGCACGCATCCTGGACCACGTGTGGCAGTACGACTTCGCCGGAGACGCGAGCATCGTCGACACCTATGTCAGCTACCTGCGCCGCAAGCTCGACTCCGCCGGCCCCAAGCTGCTCCACACCATCCACGGGGTGGGCTACGTGCTCCGCGAGCCCCGATGACGCCCGCACGCGTGCGCCGCGGCCGCCGCCCCTCCGCCGCGCGGGCGGCGGAGGCCCTGTGAGCGCGCCGGGCCGGCTCGGGCGGATGTCGCTGCGCGCCCGGCTGCTGCTCATCACCAGCGCCCTGCTCGCGGTCGGGCTCGTGCTCGGAGGGTCCATCGTGATCGGCCTGCTCCGCGCCAACCTGGTCGACCGCGTCGACCGCCAGTTGCGCGCGCTCGCCGGCCTGGCCGCGATCCTGCCGGCGGGTCTCCCCGCGGGACTTCCAGGCGCGGGCACGGGCCAGGGCGGGTCCGGGGCCGTGGGCGGGCGGGCGCTCGCCGCCGGCTTCGACCTGATCACCGAGATCTACGTCGCCGACCTCGCCGGCGACGGCACGGTCAGGAGCGGCACCCGTGTTCCGGGCGGCCCGGCGGCCGGCGGGCCCGTTCTGCCGGTTCTGGACGCCGCGGCGGTCGCGCGGCACGGACGGCGTCCGTTCGAGGCCGGCAGCCTGGACGGCACCCGGCGATGGCGCGTGGTCGCCGTGCCGCGCGCGGCGGCGCGGACACCCGGGGGAGCCGTGCCGTCCGGGGGAGCGGCGCCGCCGGGGGGCGGCGCCGTCGTCGTGGCCGCGTCGCTCGACGCCGTCTCGGCCACCGTCGGGCGGCTGCGCGCGGCCTTCCTCCTGACCGGGGCGGCATTGCTGGCCCTGCTCACGTTGTGCGGCTGGTTCGCGATCCGGGCGGGGCTCCGCCCGCTGCGCCGCATCGAGGACACCGCGGCCGCCATCGCCTCGGGAGACCTGACCCGGCGGGTTCCCGACGCCGCCGGGCCGGCCACCGAGATCGGCCGCCTCTCCGCCTCTCTCAACGGCATGCTCGCCCAGATCGAGCGGGCCTTCGCCGCGCGGGCCGACTCCGAGGCGCGCCTGCGGCGGCTCGTCGCCGACGTCGGCCACGAGCTGCGCACCCCGCTGTTCGGCATCAAAGGGTTCTCCGAGCTGTACCGGATGGGAGGCCTCAGCGACGTCGGGCCGGCGATGGCCCGCATCGAGAGCGAGGCCGGACGCCTGGCCGGCCTCGTCGACGACCTGCTGCTGCTCGCACGGCTGGACGAGGGCGGGGATGCGCTGCCCCTCGACCTGGCGCCGATGGACCTGCGGACCCTGGCCGCCGACGCGCGCCTGGACCTCAGGGCGCTCGCCCCCGACCGGCCCGTCGAACTGACCGGTCCCGGGGGCGGCGCGCCCGCCTCGGCGCCGGTGCTCGGCGACGAGGCGCGCCTGCGCCAGGTGGTGAGCAACCTGGTCGGCAACGTCGTCGCGCACACGCCGGCCGGCAGCCGCGTGCGCGTCGGCGTGGGAACCGCCGGCGCCGAGGCGGTGCTGGTGATCGAGGACGACGGGCCGGGCCTGACCCCCGAACAGGCCGTCCGGGCGTTCGACCGGTTCTACCGCGCGGACGCCTCGCGGAGCAGGTCGGGTAGCGGAGGGGCGGGCCTCGGCCTCGCCATCGCGCGGTCGCTGGCGGCGGCGCACGGCGGCCGCGTCACCCTGCGCACCACCCCCGGCCACGGTGCGGCGTTCACGCTTGCGTTGCCCCTCGCCCGCTGAGGCGCGGCGCGTTCACGCTTGCGTTGCCCCTCGCCCGCTGAGGCGCGGCGTTCACGCTTGCGCTGCCTGCTCGCCCGCCGAAGCGCCGCGCTCGGTCACCTTGCGGCCGCGCCCTCGGCATGAGCGCGCCCGTCATCGGCGCCCCGGAGACGGGCTCAGTGCGGCGGGCCGTACGGCTCGATCGGCGGGTCGGAGAACGGGCCGCCGCCCGGCGGGCCGACGCGCTGCCCGGCGTCCTCGGTCACCCTGAGCGCGTACAGGCCCTGCTCGGGATCGAGGGGCACCAGGCCGTAGGCGGTGTCGACCTCGTCCTCACTCAGCCCGAGCCGGCGCATGGCGCCCTCCAGGGTCGCCTCGGCCGGCGGCAGCTCCACGGTGACCAGGACCATGCCCTCACGCTACGCGTCTCGCCCGCTCCGGCGCACGTGACCCCCTCACGCCCGGTGGTGCTCGGCGCGGCGCCGGAGCGCCGAGATGAGCGCCCCGGTGTCGGCGATGCCGTACCCGTAGTCGTAGTCGAAGCCCACGGCGCTGCGGTCGTCGGCGGTGCGGTGCAGGAGCGTGCGCAGCTGGCTCGGGGAGATCTGCGAAGCGGGCCAGCGGGTGCGGATCGCCGCCACCAGCCCCGCCGCCACCGGGCAGGCCGCCGAGGTGCCCGAGTCGGGCACGTCGTCGCCGAACGCCTTCGACCCGGCGAAGTGCGTGTAGGTGCAGACGTCCGGCTTGCGGTCGCTGAGCCGCCCGGGGCCCTGGGAGGAGTACCCCACCCTCTCGCCGTTGGTGTCGACCCCGCCGACCGACAGGACCTGCGGGTGGGAGTTGGCGCCGACGATCGGACGGCCGGGGAAGGCGCACCTGCGGTCCTTGCATTCGGCGCCGCAGTTGCCCGCCGCGAACAGGATGTCGGCGCCCGCCTGCTCCAGGCTGCCGACGATGATGTTGAACGGGTGCGCCGCGTTGTCGGAGTAGTTGCCGGGCAGCCCCGGCGGCAGGTCCCACAGCGGGGAGAACGAGCCCCAGCTGTTGGTGACCACCAGGGCGCGGGAGGACGCGGGCTGGGCGTCCAGGAGCGTCCGCAGGTGGGCGAACGCCGCCACGGCGTCGGACAGCAGGCCGTCCATGACCGTGCCGCCCTGGCGCCGCGACAGCAGGACGGGCACGTCGATCAGCGTGGCGCGCGGCGCGGCGATGAGCGTGTCGAAGGCGCACATCGTGCCGTGGTCCACCGCGAACCCGCCCGGTCGGCCGGTGACCCCCGAAGGGTTCCAGCTGCGCTCGTGGTCGATGGCGACGTCCCTGCCGAGGTGGCCGGCCACATGGGGGACGTTGACGCCGGTGTCGCAGACGGCGAGCGCCACCCCCTCGCCGTCGTACCCCTCGGACTGCAACTCGGGCACCCGCAGCAGGCGCGCGACGTCCTGCCAGGTGCCGACGGGCGGGCTGCCGCCGCAGGTGAGGCTGGTCTCGATCAGCGGGTCGGCGTAGACGGCGACCACGTCGCGGCCCCGGCCCGGCAACAGCGCCAGGCGGGCGGAGCTCTCGTCATCGGAGATCTCGCCCCTCACCAGCACGGACGCCTCCTCCGGGGCCATGGAGAACACCAGCCGCTGGTGGAGCGACAGCGGGTCGCCGCCCGCGGAGGCGGGCAGCGCGCGGGGGAAGGCGACCGGAGTGAAGGAGTGGTCCAGCGCGACCCCCGGCAGGCCGTCGGTGACGTCCGCGGTGGTGGCGACGAGGTCGGGCGCCGCCACGGCGGCGACGACGTCGGGAGAGGGACGGAGCTGGATCAGGACCCGCATGAGGACACCACCCTGAGATCGCGAAGTGAACTCCCACCACGTTGCTGCATCCGCCACGACCCCGTCTACCAGCAGAAATACCGTGTCCTCCCGCATTAACCCCCATTTCCCCTCAACCACTTTTCCAATTTCTCCTCTCCGGACCCCGTCTCTCCCTCCGTCCCCGCTCGTCGATCCGCCGTCGCGGCCGCCGGGCGACGCGGCGGTTCGTCCCGAGGTGCAGGGGTGTGCTGGAACTGATCGCGATGGGCTGGCGCGTAAGGGTTTCGCGGAAGGGCGGGGGTTGACTACGTTGAGACCCGTGATCGCCGAGGTGGATACCCCTTCCCGTCCCGAGTCCGGGCCCGCGGGAGAGCACTGGATTCCCGTCCGTGCCAGGCTGGTGGTGGCCAGCGCCTTCATGTTGTTCCTCGAGCTGGCGCTGATCCGCTGGACCGGGTCCAACATCGTCCATCTCAGCTACTTCACCAACTTCGTGCTGCTCGGCTCGTTCCTCGGCATCGGGCTGGGCTTCCTGCGCGTCGGGCGCACCACCCGGCAGCCGTACTACTCGCCGATCGTCCTCGCGGCGCTCGTGCTGATCGTCTTCTACTTCCCGGTCACCGTGGACCGCCAGACCGAGGGCGTGCTGTACTTCACCAGCCTGTCCACCACCGGCCCCCCGGCGTGGGCGATCCTGCCGGTGGTGTTCGCGGCGGCGGCGCTGGTGCTCATGGGGCCGGCCGAGCTGGTCGGCCGGTGCTTCCCCGAGCTGCCCAGGCTGGAGGCCTACCGCTACGACCTGATCGGCAGCCTCACCGGCATCGGCATGTTCTCGCTGCTGTCGCTGGCGAGCGCGCCGCCGGTCGCGTGGGGCCTGATCGCCGCCTGCGCGTACGGCGTCCTGCTCCAGCCGCGCTCCCTGGGCCGCTACCTCGGGTTCGTCACGTTCCCCTCCCTGGTCGTCATCGCCGCCCTCGCGGTGGAGACCTTCACCGCGGGTGCGCTGTGGTCGCCGTACTACAAGGTCACCTCCCAGCAGCACTTCCTCGGCGACGTGCCCATCCTGGACATCGCGGTCAACGGCATCCCGCACCAGCAGGCCATCCCGGCCGCCGCCCGGCTGCAGTGGGAGCGCCAGTACGCGCTGCCCTACGAGCGCGCCGTGGCGGCGGGGAACCTGGACGACGTGCTCATCGTCGGCGCCGGCAGCGGCACCGACGTTGCCATCGCGCTGTCCAAGGGGGCCAAGCGGGTGGACGCGGTCGAGATCGACCCCAAGCTGAGGGAACTGGGCGGCAGGTACCACCCCGACCGGCCCTACGACGACCCGCGCGTCACCACCCACATCACCGACGGGCGCGCCTTCCTCGAGCGCATCGGCAAGAAGTACGACCTCATCCTGTTTGCCCTGCCCGACTCGCTCACCCTGGTGTCGGGCGCGAGCTCGCTGCGCCTGGAGAGCTACCTGTTCACCCAGGAGGCCATGCGCGCCGCGCACGACCACCTCAAGCCGGGCGGCGCGTTCTCGATGTACAACTACTACCGCGAGCAGTGGCTGGTCGACCGGCTCGCCTCCACGGCCCAGGCGGCCTTCGGCCACAAGCCGTGCGTCGACGAGGTCGGCTCGGGGCAGCAGGCGGTGATCACCGCGGGCGTCACCGCGGACGCCCAGCGCTGCGCCGCCGAGTGGGCCGGCGCCAAGGCCGACACCCCGCCCCCGGCCGTGGACGACCGCCCGTTCCTCTACCTGCACGGGCGCGACATCCCGTCCATCTACCTCATCGCGCTCGGCCTGATCCTGCTGGTGAGCATCGTCGCGGTGCGCGCGGTCGCCGGCCCGTTCCGCAGGATGCGCCCCTACGCCGACCTGTTCCTGCTCGGGGTGTCGTTCCTGCTGCTGGAGACCAAGAACGTCACGGGTTTCGCGCTGCTGTTCGGCACCACCTGGGTGGTCAACGCCATCGTGTTCGCCGGGGTGCTCGTGGCGGTGCTGGCCGCGGTCGAGGTGACGCGGCGCTTCCGCATGCCTCCACTGCCGGTCATGTACGCGATCCTGCTCGGCGGCCTCGTGCTGGCCGCCCTGGTGCCGAACTCCTGGCTGCTCGGCCTGCCGGTGCCGCTGCGCGTGGTGTGCGCGGTGGTGGTCGCGTTCCTGCCGATCTTCGCGGCCAACGTCGTGTTCGCCAAGCGGTTCGCCGAAACCGCGGACGCGACCGTGGCCTTCGGCGCCAACCTGCTCGGGGCCATCCTCGGCGGCTGCCTCGAGTACCTCTCTCTCGTGATCGGGTACGAGGGCCTGCTGGTCGTCGCCGGCCTGCTCTACCTGGGCGCCTTCGCCCTGCTGCCTCGGACGGCACGGGCTCTTTGACGTTCTCCCCGGCCTGAGGCGAAGGCCGGATCTGCCGCGCCGGGATCGCGCGGTGCGGGGTTGACGCCTCGCGGGCCGGGCGGTCCCGAGGGTCCTCTCTGGACCGGTGCCCGTGCCCGCCGATCATCTCTTTACCGGCGGTGGCCGGCGCGGGGTCAGGGCGGCGCGGGCCGCGCCGTCGCGGCCCGGTTCCGGGAGGTTCGCCCGGAGGCCGCTCGCGGGTTCCCGGGGAGGGCTCAGAGCCGCCTGGGAGGTGCGGAGTCCCCAGGAGCCGGGTGGGAGAGCCCCCGGGGACGTCGCGTGATGTGAGGTGCGCGCTGCAGCGCGGTCAGAAGCCGCAGGCTTCCTGGAGGGTCTTGGCGGCGGCCCTGCTCTGCCGGTTGGGGGTCGGGGTTCTGACGGGGGTGGACGCCGTCGCGGAACGCGAGGGCGCGGGCGTCGCCGAGGATCCTCCGCCGCTCGGCGACGACGCCGGAGAGCCCGGAGAGCTCGCGGAGCTCGCGGAGCTCGCGTCGAGGCTTCCCGACGGGGTCGCGCCGGCGGCCAGGCTGCCGGCGCCGGAGGAGCGCTCGGACTCCCTGATCGCCTGGAGGGCGAGCCTGCGGATCTTCACCCAGTCGGCCGCGCCGGGCCAGACGGTGGGCGGCACGAACTGCAGGCTGGTGGTCTTGGCGTCCTTGACCTTCAGTGCGAGCGGCACCAGGTGCTCCAGCAGGTCGCGCGGGATGTCGGTGCGGAACAGGTGCCGCGTCGCCGTGGCGATCTTGCCGAAGTTGGCGAGCACCACGCTGGGCGTCGCCTGGTTCAGCAGGGCGCCCATCACGCACCGCTGCCGCGACATGCGGGAGAAGTCGTCGCTGTCGACGCGCGAGCGGCCGTACCAGAGCACGTGCTCGCCGTCCAGCCGCTGGTAACCGGCCTTGATGGTGCCCGCGGTGCCGAAGTGGCCGCCCCACCTGATGTCCCGCTCGACGCGGATCTTGAGGCCGCCGATCGCGTCGATGAGCGCGGCGAAGCCGTACATGTCGACGATCGCGTAGTAGTCGACCCTGAGCCCGAGGGTGTAGCCGATGGCGCTCTTGAGCTCGCGCGGTCCCCTGCCCTTGCCGAGGTGGTCCTCGGCGTACTGCCAGACCTCGTTGAGCAGGCCCTGGCCGGAGTCGCCGGTGAACCCGTTCGGGAACCTCGCGGCGAGCGGATCGCCCTTGGGGAAGCGCACGAACTGCAGGTTGCGCGGCAGGCTGAACATGACCGAGTTGCCGGTCCTGACGTCGACGCTGGCGACGGTCATGCTGTCGGTGCGCACTCCCGCCCGGTTGCCCGCGGCGTCACCGCCGACGAGCAGGAAGTTGACCCGGTGCCGGCCGTTCCACGGGTCTTCCTGCTTGACGGGCGCCACGCTCGTGCCCGGCTCGGGCTGGAAGATCTCGTTGGTCGTCGTCCGCACCGTCATCATGCTGGTCGCGGTCAGCGCGAAGGGCGCCATCACGCTCACGCAGAGCACGCCGACCACGACGCCGGAGATCACCTGACCCGCCTGCGGGAGCCGGTCGGGGCCGAGGGCGATGTAGGAGGTGATGACGAGCGAGAACCACGCCAGCGCGCCGATCGTCGCGGCTATGACGATCGAGACCCACGTGCTGTCCTTGACGGCGAGGCCGAGGTTGGCGCCGATGACCACCCCGAAGATCACGCCGGCCAGCAGGACGGCGCCGAAGACGCCGAGCAGGATGAAGCCGGCGCGCCGCTGCCCCGCCCGCAGGTGCGCCGCGCCGGGGACGATCGTGGACAGGAGCGTCCACCCGATGATCGAGCCGGTCGTGGGGACCTTGGCGAAGCGGGGGGCGTCGGCCCTCCGCTTCCTGCCGGGCCTTGCGGAACCGCCCGGGGAGGCCGGGGTCCCGGACGCGTCCATGGCGGTCGCGCGTGCGGGGGAGTCCACGGCCGGGTGGCCGGCCGGGCCGCCGTGGGAGGCGGAGTCCGGCGTGGGGTGGCCGGCCCGGCCGCCGTGTGCGGGGGAGTCCGGGGTGGGGTGGCCGGCCGGGCCTCCATGGGCGGCGGAGTCCACGGCCGGGTGGCCGGCCGGGCCGCCGTGGGAGGCGGAGTCCATGGGGGGGCGGCGGTCCGCCGGGCCGCCTTCCCGGCCGGGCCTCGCGCCGCCCTCGGTGGGGACGCGGCCGCGCGGGTCCTCGCCGGGCGCGGCTCCGCGGGCGCGGTCGCCGGGTGCGGGCCTTCTGCGCCCGTCCTGAGGAGCACGCCTGCGCGGGCCGTCTCCGGCCGCGGGCCTCGCGCGGCCGTCTCCGGCCGCGGGCCTCGCGCGGCCGTCCGCGGGAACGGGTCTCGTCCGGCCCTCGCGGGAACCCGCCCGGCCTGCTCCGGAACCCGCCCGGCCCTCTGGGGAGGCGGGTCGGGCAGGGTCGTCCCCGGACGCGGGGGGGCGCGCGCGGCCGTCGCCAGGGGCGGGCGCTGCGCGGCCGTCTCCGGCGGCGGGCGCCGCGCGGTCCGCTTCAGGAGCGGGCTTCGCGGAGCCGTTCTCCGGCGCGGGTTGGCCAGGGCCTTCCCCGCCCGCCTCTCCCGCGGGACGGCCAAGAGGCGTGGTCACACGTGCTCCCTCATGACGGGTCGGAATCCAGCCGCCAACCAGGAGAAACCCATCGCTGGCCCCCCACCGGTTCACGGATTTCCAGGATTCTAACCCCCATACCTGGACATCACTGACGCAAAGCCAATATTGAGGAATCGGTCGGTAACAAGCGTCTGAAGCCACGGCCACCGTCTGACAGCCGTGGTCAAGACGCCGGTCGCCTTGTCAAGCCACCGGCGGGCGGTTCGCGCACCGTTCGCCACGTCCGCCGTGTGCGCCTCCCCGCGCCCGCGACGGGGCCGCGCGCGCCGGGAGGCGGCGGATCTCACGAGGTCGAGGACGCCGGGGCCAGCCAGGTGTTGCACTGGAAGGCCTTCGTCCGCTCGTACCCCTGCCGGAACCACCGTCCGCTGTTCGGCGGGCTGCCGTGGTCGCGCGGATATCCCGGCCAGTCGCCGACGTTGGAGAAGAAGTAGAACAGGTTGCCGCGCCGGGCCGCCGGGATCGGATAGCTGGCCGCCACCGACCGCATCCACATGCCGCTGAAGCAGTTCGCCTGCAACTCGTACCGCCGGCTCAGCGCCAGCCTGCCGCTCTGCGACCGCGACGACAGCGTCTTGCTCCACCAGGAGTTGGCCAGCCCGGAGAGTTGCTGCACGTGGTGGCCGTACTCGTGGGCCATCATCCCGATGATCGCGCCGTGCCAGCTCGACAGGGAACCGTACCCCCGCTGGTTGCCCCTTCCCCGCGACATCGCCGACGTCGAGGCGTAGATGGTCGTGTTGCGCGGGCAGTAATAGGGGACGATGCTGCCCCGCTGCGGGAAGTCGCCGCACGCCCCCCGGCCGCCGCGCGCCGTGACCGCGTAGCGCGGCGGCGCGAAGCCGATGCCGACGCGCCGCAGCGCGGCGGACCACGTGCGGTTCATGCACTGTCCCGTCTTCAGGATCAGCGACCTCAGCTGGGCGTCGTTGAAGACGTTGGTCGGCGCGGCGCGGCAGGCGGTCCGCGGCAGGCTGCCCGCGCGGTAGACCGAGTTCCCGGTCAGGCTGGTGTTCAGCCGGGGCCGCGTGGTCGTGGTGCTGGTGTCGGTGGACCTCGAGGTGTCGGTGGACGTCGAGGTGTCGCTGGACGACCTGGTCGGCCGGGGGACGGAGGTGGAGGTCGGGAACGGCTCGGGCGTGTAGACGGGCGACGAGAACGTCGGGATCGCCACAGGGGATGGCGGGTCGGGGTGCCTGGCGTTCTTCAGCGCCGCCGAGCCGATCGCCAGCAGCACGAACACGGCGGCGATCACCCCGAGGAGGCCGCCGATGACGGCCGCGCCGCTGGACTTGCGCTTGGGCGGCCGCCGGTTCGGACCGTACGGCCCGTACGGGCCCTGCGGCGGGCCGGGCGGCGGCGCCCACCCGGGCGAGGGCGACGGATACGGTCCCTGACCGCCGGGGTACGGCGCCTGGCCACCCGGATACGGTCCCTGACCGCCGGGGTGCGGCCGGCCGCCCGGGTAGGGCCGGCCGTCGCTGTACGGAGGCCGGCCGGCCGGCTGCGGCTGCCCGCCCGGCGGGTACGGCGCCTGCCCGCCCGGCGGGGGCGGGCCTCCACCGGGGTATGGCCCTGTTCCCGGGTGCGGCGGTCCCTGGGGAGGCGGCGCGGCCGGGCCCTGCGGCGGGTACGGCTGCCGGTACGGCTGCTGCGGGCCACGCGGCGGTGGCGGCTGCGCCGGGCCCGGCGCGCGATGGGAGCCGGGCGCGGGAGGAGCCCCCTGCGGCGGATGGCCCTGCGGCGGGCGTGCGTGGGGGTGGTCCTGCGGACGGCCCTGGGGCGGGTAGCCGGGAGGCGGCCGGTGGGGGTCGCGCGGCGGCTGGGCGCCCGGCGGAGGGGGCGGCGGCGCGGTGGGGGAGCCGCCGGAAGGCACTCCCCACGCGGGGTCCGGCGGAGGGGGATAGGGGTGGCGTCCGCCGGAAGACGATTCATTTGGATGCTGACCGTTACCCGCCATTTCCGCCTGCCCCCTTCACGGCCCCACCAGACCGAGCGTTCTCCCCTGTCACAAGATCCACATTCTGGACCATTTTGGGCAGAACTGTACTCAATTCCCAGTAGTCACGGATGTCGCGGTATCTGGTTACATTCTGAAATCATCCAAGGTGATCTCTGCGATAGTCCGGAATCGCCGGACCCCTCTGCCCTAGCTTCAATGCCATGAATCTGCAGCAGCTGCGTTATGTGGTCGCCACTGCGGAGCACCGCACCATGACCGACGCGGCACGATCGCTTTACATCGCGCAGCCCGCGCTTTCCCGCGCGATTCGCGACCTGGAACGCGAGCTCGGCATGACGCTTTTCGCGCGTTCGGGCCGGGGGGTGGTCGTGACGGCGCAGGGACGCCGCGTCGTCAAACTCGCCAAGGAAGCGCTGGACGCCGTACACGAAATCGAGGCGCTGGCCACGCACACCCATTCGGGCACGAGCGAGCTGCGCGTCGCCTCGCCGCCGAGCCTCGAGCCGGCGCTGGCCGGACGGCTGCTCCCCGCCTACGTCTCCGAGCATCCGGGGGTGCGGGTGCAGATCGTCCGGTGCGACGGCCGCGACGGCGTGGTCAACGCGGTCAGAGAGCAGCGCGCCGACCTCGGGCTGACCGACCTGCCCGTGCCGGCCGACCTGGTGAGCCACCCGCTCGAACGGCAGGAGATCGTGCTCATCTCCCCGCCGGGCCTCGACCTTCCCGGCTCGGTCGCGATGAGCCGCCTCAACGGCATGCGCATCGTCCTGCCGCCGCAGGGCAGCGCGCGGCGCCGCGAGTTCGAGCAGCTGTTCGCCACCCACGGCGTCCGGCCGGTCGTGGTCGCCGAGACCGACGAGCGCGGCGGCTGGCCGGTCACCGTCCGCACCGCCTCGGCGTCCCTGCTCGGCTACCGCACGATGGCCGACCAGGCCTTGCGGGCAGGGCTGGTGGTCCGCTCCCTCGACCCGCCGCTGCGCCGGATCATCGCCCTGGTGCACGTCCGCAAACGCATCCCCACGATGGCGCAGGACTTCCTCGTCGTCGCGGAGAGCGGCTCGGCGGGCTCGCCCGTCTGAGCCGTTTTGGAGCGTTCCCGAGCGAGCGGGACCGCCCCGCGGCGGCGCGGGCGCACCCCGCGCCGTGCTGGCGTACGCTTGCGGCGATGCCTACTCTGCGCCTGCGCGACCGCGAGTTCCGGCCGGGCGAACACGCCGTCATGGCCGTCGTGAACCGCACCCCCGATTCCTTCTACGACAGGGGCAGGACGTTCGGCTTCGACGCCGCCCTGACCGCCGTCGGCGAGGCGGTCGCGGCCGGCGCCGACATCGTGGACATCGGCGGTGTGAAGGCCGGCCCCGGCGACGACGTGGACGCCGCGGAGGAGATCCGCAGGGTCGCCGACCTGGTGGCCGCCGTGCGCCGCGCCCATCCCGCACTGGTGATCAGCGTGGACACCTGGCGCGCCGAGGTCGGCGAGGTGGTGGCCCGAGCCGGCGCCGACCTGCTCAACGACACCTGGGGCGGGCCCGATCCCGGTCTCGCCGAGGTCGCCGCCAAGTACGGCATCGGGCTGGTGTGCGCCCACGCCGGCGGCGTCACACCGAGGACCCGGCCGCACCGCATCGCCTACGACGACGTGGTGGCGGACGTCGTCGCCCGCACCGTCGCGCTGGCCGAGCGGGCCGTGCGCGCCGGAGTGCGCGAGGACGCCATCATGATCGACCCGGCCCACGACTTCGGCAAGAACACCTGGCACTCCCTGGAGGTCGGCCGCCGGCTCGGCGAGCTGGTGGACACCGGCTGGCCGGTGCTGGTCGCGGTCTCCAACAAGGACTTCGTGGGCGAGACGCTCGGCGGGCTCCCCGTGGACGAGCGCCACGCGGGCACGATCGCCACGCTCGCCGTGTCGGCCTGGCAGGGGGCGCGGGTCTTCCGCGTCCACGACGCCGCCTCGGCCCGCGCCGCGCTCGCCACCGTCGGCCGCCTGCGGCGTCAGCCGTAGATCACCGACAGGAACCTCGTCAAGATCGCCTCGCGGGTCGTGGCGGGCAGCGCGTCGAGCACCGCGTTGACCACCGCCATCCGCGGCTGGCCCTCGCCGCCGAGCTCCACGCCGACCGAGGCGGCCAGCTCGGTGAACGTCGCGTCGTCGAGCGCGTCCAGGTCGAGGCCGGCCAGGATCTCGGCCAGTCCTTCGGGCACCCGCGCCGGCCCCGCCGCCCGCGCCGCCCGCGCCGACGCGGCGATCACCTCCAGCATCGCCTCCACCCCCGCGAGGGTGACCCCGGTGACCGTCACGTGCAGGTTGGCGGGGATGCCCGCGTACGACAGCTGCGGCTGCAGGAACCAGCCGAGCTCGCGCGCCTCGTCCGACAGGACGAACACGTCCACGTCGTCACCGGCGAACGCCACCAGCGAGGAGTCCGGCTCGCCGAGCACCCGCAGTCCGGGGATCGCGCCGATGCCCTCGATCAGCCGGCGGGTCGCCGTGAGAGTGTCGCGGGCCAGGGCGAGGTAGCCCTCGCGGCCCAGGGCGTTCAAGGTCGCCCACGCGCCGCCGAGCGGTCCCGCCGACTTCGAGCTCTGCACGGTCGCGTTGATCACCGTGTACCCGGGCCAGGCGGCCGAGGCGAAGTAGGCGGCCCGGCGCAACGCGGGGTCGGCGAACAGCACCACCGAGGCGCCCTTCGGGGCGTATCCGAACTTGTGCAGGTCGCAGGAGATCGAGGTGACGCCCGGCACCGACAGGTCGAACGGGGGGACGCTCGCCCCTGCCTGCGCCAGCCAGGGCAGCAGCCAGCCGCCGACGCACGCGTCCACGTGGCAGAGCACCCCGCGCCCGGCGGCGATCGCCGCGATCTCGGCGACCGGGTCGACGACGCCCTGGGGGTAGGACGGGGCCGAGGCCACCACCAGCACCGTGTCCGGGCCGATCGCCTCGGCCACGGCCTCGGGGACGGCGCGGAAGGTGGCCGGGTCCACCGGCACGGGCGTCACCTCCAGGCCGAGGTAGTGCGCCGCCTTGTGGAACGCCGGGTGCGCGGTGACCGGCACCACCATGCGAGGACGCCCCGCGACCGGACGGGCGTCCCTCGCGGCCTTCACCGCCAGCATGATCGACTCGGTGCCGCCGCTGGTGAAGATGCCCGGCGTGCCGGGGCCGCCGCCGAGCAGCCCGGCCACCGCGCCGACGACCTGGCGCTCCATGGCGACCGCGCTCGGGAACGCCGTCGGGTCCAGGGTGTTGACCTCGAGCATCTCGAAGTAGGCGCGGGCCGCGGTGTCGTGCACCTCGGGGCGGCCGGTGTCGTAGACGTAGGCGGTGACCTTGCCGCCGCGCACCTGCAGGTCGTGCCGCTTCAGCAGAGAGATCTCCGCCAGCAGCTCGCCGGCGGACCGGCCGTTCTCGGGAAGCACGTGGTTCTCCCTCGCCAGGTGGTACGGCGTCGCCGCACGTGATCGGCGAGGGACGCTATCACGACGTTCCGGGCAGACGGAACAGGCGGTCGACGACCATGTGCAAATGGCGCTCGAACCGTTCCACGAGGAAGGCGTCGGGCGGGCCGGGGATGTGGCCCATCACCGTGCCGGCGGTCGTGATGCCCTGCACCATCCAGATGATCGTCCACATCGCGAGCTCCAGGTCGACCTCGGGGTCCATGTAACCCGCCTCGATCGCGGGTGCGACCCCTTCGAGCACCGCCGCGAGGATCGGCTGGATGAACTGCTGCTCCAGCTCCACGACGTCGGCCGCGTCCAGCAGCGACCGGTGCACCCACAGCAGCGTCCGTTCAGGATGGCTGACGGTGTACTCGACGTAGTCGTCCACTATGCGGTGGATCGAGGCGGCCGTCTCCTCGGGCGTCCGGGTGGAGAACCCCTTCATGGCCTCCACCCGCGCGGCCTGCTCCTGCTCGAAGAGCCGCCGCATGACGGCGAGGTACAGATCGCGCTTGCACCCCACGTGCTGCTCCACGGTGACGATCCCGATGCCGGCGGTGTCGGCGATCTGCCGGAGAGAGGTCCCGTCGTAGCCGAACGCGGCGAACAACTTGATGGCGACCTGCATCAGGCGTTCCCGCTCGCTTTCCCGCTCGGAGGTCATAGACCCGACGCTATGCTCACCATCCGTACCGGAGCGATCGCTTGATGGAACCCTGTCATGGTTTTGCGTGCCCTGGAACGGGCCGCGGCAGGGGCAGGCGGACGACCGCCCGCACCCCTGGCCCGGCGTCCGCGAGGCCCACCGAGCCGCCGTGCGCGCGCACGGTCTCACGGACGATGGCCAGCCCCAGCCCGGCCCCGCCGTCGTTGCTGCTGCGGGCGCTGTCGAGCCGGGTGAACCGGTTGAACACCCGCTCGCGGTCGGCCTCGGGGATGCCCGGGCCGTCGTCGGTCACCGTGACCACCGCCTCGCCGCCGGAGGCCCGCAGCTCGACGCCGACCCTGGCCGCCGCGTGGCGGACGGCGTTGTCCAGCAGGTTCACGAGCACGCGGCCGAGGTCCATGGCGTCGCCCTCGACGACCGCGGGCTCCAGCCCCATGATCTTCACGACGGCCTGGTCGTAGCGGTCGGCCGTCGCGCCGATGAGCTCGGCCAGGTCGACCGGGTGCCGGCGGGCCGGGCGGCGGTGCTCGTCCAGCCTGGCCAGGGTGAGCAGCCCCTCGGCGAGCCTGCTCAGCCGCAGGGTGTCCTCCAGCACGCCCTCGGCGGTCTCGCGCCACTCCTGCTCGTCGGGAGGGTGACCGAGGGCGACCTCCAGCTGGAGGCGAATGCTGGCGAGAGGGCTGCGCAGCTCGTGGGCCGCGTCGGAGATGAGGGCGCGCTGCGAGGTCTCCGCGGCCTCCAGCCGGGCGAGCATGTCGTTCAGCGTGGTCGCCAGCTCCTGCACCTCGTCGCGCGCCTCGGGGACCGGGAGCCGGTGCGCCCGGGCGGTGCCGGTGATCTCGGCGGCGCCCCGGCGCAGCTCGGTGATCGGGCGCAGCGTGCGGCCGATGATCACCCAGCTCGCGGCGCCGAGCAGCACCAGCAGCATCGGCGTCCCGACGACCAGCATGTGCACGGTCGTGGTGAGGCTGTCGGCGACGTCCTTGAACGACCGCGCGGCGATCACCGTGCGGCCGTCGTCGGCGCGCACGACCACCACGCGCAGCGGCCCGGGGATGCCGTACGGGTCGCCGTCCACGAACAGACCCCCGCCGTTTCGCGGGGTCCGGCCGCGCGCGCGGGCGTTCACCAGCGGCACGAGCCGGTCGGCGCCCGGGGTCACGTGGGTGATGCGGCCCTGCGCGTCGAGCACCTGGATGATCGTGCCGTCCGAGACGGCGACCGGGTCGTACAGCCGTCCGTCGTCGGCGAGGGCGGCCACCTCCCTGGCCCGCTGATGGGCGATCTCGTCGGTGGAGTCGGTCAGCGCCCGTCCCAGCACGCCGACCAGCAGCCAGGCCGCCGCCCCCAGCGCCACAGCCAGGACGGCGGAGGCCGTCGCGGTCAGCCGGAGCCGCAGGCTCCTGCGCCGCCACCACGCCAGCGGGTCAGCCGCCATCGCCCACCAGCCGGTAACCCACCCCGCGCACGGTCTGCAGGGCGTTGCGCCCGAACGGGACGTCGATCTTCCTGCGCAGGTAGCCGACGTAGACCTCGACCACGTTGGGGTCGGTGTCGTAGGTGTCCCAGACGTGTTCGAGGATCTCGGCCTTGGACACCACCTCGCCGGGGTGGCGCAGCAGGTACTCCAGCAGCCCGAACTCGCGGGGCGTCAGCTCGATGGGGATGCCGCCGCGCGCCACGGCCCGCCCGGCCGGGTCGAGGGTGAGGTCGCCCGAGCGCAGCACCGACGGACGACGGCGGGCGCCGCGCCGCAGCAGGGCGCGCAGCCGCGCCACCAGCACCACGTAGGAGAACGGCTTGGTCAGGTAGTCGTCGGCGCCCAGGTCGAGGCCGTCCGCCAGGTCGTACTCGCCGTCCTTGGCCGACAGCATCAGGATCGGCACCCAGTTCTCATCGGCGCGCAGCCGCTTGCACACGTTGTAGCCGGACAGCCGGGGCAGCATGATGTCCAGCACGACGACGTCGTAGTCGCCCTCGCGCGCCAGATGCAGGCCCTCCTCACCGTCGTAGGCCAGGTCGACCGCGAAGCCCTCGGCCTGCAGGCCGCGCCGCAGCGCGGCGGCCATCCGCCTCTCGTCCTCCACGACGAGCACGCGCATACGACCCCTCCTGACGGGATTTGTGTCCCCCCATCTTGGCCTCTCCCGGCTGAGATCCCGCTGAGAGAACCCGGCAGGGGGCTGCGGCGCCCCGCGAGCTCCGCGAGCTGCGGCGACCTGCGGCGAGCTGCGGCGAAGATCGTGGCGGGGGCACTGCCTGAGAGAACTCTCAGGCCGTCTCAGCTTGGGCACAGGGCCCGCGCGGCACTCTGCCCATATCGGATCGCGGCGGTCCGCCCCGGTCCGCCGACATACCGTTGAGGAGTGACATGCCGTCCCAGTCGAAAAGATCCCGTGCGGTGAGGTGGGGCATCCCCGTCGCCGCCGTCGCCGTGGTGGGCGCCGTGGTGGGCACCGCGCCGGTGATCGCCGCCGTCCAGGGCGACCCGTCCTTGCCCGGCCGCACCGCCCAGCAACTGCTCGCCGGCGTCGCCGAGAACGCGCGCCGCGCCGAGCCGCCGGCCATGTCGGGCACCGTCGTCGAGACCGCCTCCCTCGGGCTCCCGGCGCTGCCGCTGACCGCGGCCGCCGGCAGCTCCCCGCTGGCCCTGCTGTCCGGCTCCCACACCCTGAAGGTCTGGTACGGGGGCGGCGACCGCATGCGGCTCGCCCTGCCCGGCCCGATGAGCGAGACCGACCTGATCTCCACCGGCCATGGCGAGGCGTGGCTGTGGCAGAGCGACACCAACACCGCCACCCGCTACAAGCTCGGCGATCAGCCGGCCGCCGGGGCCCGTCCCACGCCCTCGGCGCTGACGGGCGCCACCACGCCCGCCGACATGGCCGCCGGCCTGCTCAAGGCGGCCGACGAAAGCACGGGCGTCAGCGTCGAGAACGGCCAGCACGTCGCCGGGCGCGCCGCCTACCAGCTCGTCCTCACCCCCAAGGCGGCCACGTCCCTGGTCGCCAAGGTCAAGATCGCCCTCGACGGTGAGAACTACATCCCGCTGCGCGTGCAGATCTTCGCCAAGGGCACCGCAGAGCCCGCGTTCGAGGTGGGGTTCACACAGGTGACGTTCTCCACGCCCGCGCCGGAGAACTTCGCCTTCACCCCGCCCGCCGGGGCCAAGGTCAAGGAGAGCACGCTCGGCGCCGGGCACGGAGGCCCCGGCGACGAGCACGCGCCCGCCGCGAAGGCCCGTGCGGAGGCCGCGTCCGGGACGCGCACCCACGGCAAGGGCTGGGGCACCGTCGCCGAGGTGCCGTTCTCGCTCGATGCGCTCACCGCGTCCGTCCCCGCCGGCCGTTCCGGCGGCGGGAAGTTCGCTCCGGCCGATCCGGCCAAGATGGTCGACTCGCTGCTGAAGTCCGCCAAGCCGGTCTCCGGCCCGTGGGGCAGCGGCAGGGTGATCCAGACCAAGCTGGTCTCGGCGCTGCTGACCGACGACGGCCGGTTGCTGTTCGGAGCGGTCACGCCCGAGGCGCTGACCGAGGCGGCCGGGCGCGAGTGACCGCCGTGACGACGGGCGAGGGGGCGCACGAGGCGGCGCCCCCTCGGGCGGCCCGGCAGCCGGCCTCCCCTGGCGAGTCCGCGATCGTCGCACGCGGGCTGACCAAGCGCTTCCGCGGCGGGCAGGTCGCCGTCGACGACCTTCACCTCGCCGTGCCGCGCGGCTCGATCTTCGGCTTCCTCGGCCCGAACGGGTCGGGCAAGACGACGACGATCCGCATGCTGCTCGGCCTGATCCAGCCCACCAGCGGCGGGTGCGAGGTGCTCGGCCGGCCGATGCCCGCCGGGCTCGCCGACACGCTGCCCAAGGTCGGCGCCCTGGTCGAGGGGCCCGCCTTCTACCCGTATCTGTCCGGCGAGGCGAACCTGCGCCGGTACGACGCCGCCGACCCGGCCGCCGACCCGCGCACGGTGTCCGCCCGCGTCGGCGCGGCGCTCGCCCGCGTCGGGCTCGGCGCGGCGGCCGGCAAACGCTACCGCGCCTACTCCCTGGGCATGCGCCAGCGCCTGGCCATCGCCGCGACCCTCCTCGGCCCGCGCGAGCTGCTCGTCCTGGACGAGCCGACCAACGGGCTCGACCCGCAGGGCACCAGGGAGGTGCGGTCCCTGATCAAGGACATCGCCGCCGCCGGCACCACCGTGTTCGTCTCCTCCCACCTGCTGGCGGAGGTGGAGCACATGTGCACCCACGTCGGCGTCATGCGCTCGGGCCGGCTGGTCGCGCAGGGGCCCACCGCCGAGCTGCGGGCAGGCCACGCGCCCCGGGTGCGCGTGGAGACCCCGCACGCCGCCCAGGCCGCCGCCCTGCTCGGGCGCCTCGGGCTCGCCGAGGTGCGCACCACGATGGAGGAGGCGGACGCCGTCCAGGTCACGGCGCTGCTCGGCGAGCACGCCGCCGAGTGGGTCTGCGCCCAGCTCGTCGCCGACGGCGTGGCCGTACGCGGCTTCGCCGTCGAGCGGCCGAGCCTCGAAGAGGTCTTCGTCAGCCTCACAGGAGAGGGTTTCGATGTCGACGCCTAGCACCGCCACCCCCGGCACCGCCACCCCCGGCACCGCCACCCCCGCGCCCGCCGCTCGGGCGCGGACACGCGACGACGCCGCCACTGGCGCGCCGGCCCCCGGCGCCCCCAAAGCCCGCACGGCGTCCGGCGATCCCGCCGGCACAGCGAGCGCTCCGGCGTCCAGGGTTGCGACCGGCGCTCCTGCGTCCGGGGCTCTCGCCGGCCCGGCGGGCGCTCCGGCGTCCGGCGATCCCACCGGCACAGCGGGCGCTCCGGAGTCCGGGGATGCCGCCGGCGCGGCGGGGGCACCGGAGGGCGCGCGGCCCGCACGGCCCTCGCGCGCGCGGGCGGCGCTGCGGCTGCTCGGCTCTGAGCTGGGGCTGACCTTCCGCAAGCCCCGCAACATCGCGATGCTCGCCGTCCTCGCCTGCGTCCCCGCGGTGCTCGGCGTCGTGCTGCGCGCCTTCGGCGGCGAGCTCGACGGCGAGGCCCCTTCGCTGATCACCCAGGTCGCCGGCAACGGGCTCATGCTGACCTTCGCGGCGCTGTCGCTGCTGCTGGTGATGCTGCTGCCGCTGGCGATCGCGGTGGTCGCGGGGGACGCGATCGCCGGGGAGGCAGGAGGCGGCACCCTGCGCTACCTGCTCACCGCCCCCGCCGGGCGCACCCGTCTGCTGGCCGTCAAGTTCGCGAACATCACCGTCTTCGCGCTCGTCGCCACCTCGGTCGTCGCCGCCGGAGCGCTGATCACCGGCTTCGTGCTGTTCCCGGTGGGCCCGATCACGCTGCTGTCCGGATCGACGATCTCCATCGGGGAAGGGCTGCTGCGCGTCCTGATCGTCACGGGGTACACCGCCGCCGGCTTGGCGGCGCTGGGAGCCGTCGCCCTGGCCGTCTCGACGTTGACCGAGGTGCCGATCGGCGCGATCGCCGCGACCGTGGTGGCGGTGGTGTTCTCGCACGTGCTCGGCGCGATCCCGCAGCTCGCGCCGGCGCAGCCGTACTTCCTGACCTCCTGGTGGGCCTCCTTCGACGGCGCCCTGCGCGACCCGGTGGCGACCGACGTGATGACCCAGGGGCTGCTGGTCTACGCCGCCTACATCCTGGTGGCGCTCTCGATCGCCTGGGCGCGCTTCACCAGCCGCGACATCACCAGCTGAACCGTGCGCGCCGATCGTCCCCGGCGCGCCCCGGCGTGCCGGGATCACCGTCCGGGACCGGACTCACCTACCAGCCCGGGAGCCCCGATCCCGGCGTGCCGGATCACCGACCCGGTGATCCGGCACGCCGGGACGTGACGTCAGGTGTTCCGGGGCCGGGTTTCGGGCCGCGGAGACGAGGCGCCGGTGTCTTCGGACGCGCCGTCAGTCCGCGGTCCGGCGGCGGCGCAGGCCGATGACACCGGCGGCCAGCCCCGCGAGGCCGGCGACGAGGCCGGCGCCGCCCAGCAGCCGGGCCGTCCCGTCGGAACTCGCGCCGTCCCGCTCGTGCGCGCCGGGGGCCGTCACCGCCACGGCCGGCGCGGTGGAGGCCGTGTTGCCCGCCGGCGCCGCATGGCCGGCGTCGCCGCCCTCCTTGGCGCCCGCGGCGACCAGCTTGAGCGCCGGCACCGGGTGTTCGGCCTCCGAGCCGTCGGCCTTCGGCTCGTCGGCCCACTTCACGACCTCGCCGTTGGAGTAGGTCTGGGTCGCGGGGAACAGCAACTGGTCGGTGTCCTCGGGCAGGAAGCCCATGGAGACCTCGAACTCCTGGAACTGGTGCGGGTCGATCTTCCCGCCACTCCAGGTGATCTTCGTGACGGCCTCGGTGATCTCGCCGTACTTGGAGGGGACCGGCTTGGCGAGCTTGGTCTCGGTGACCTCGACCTTCCAGCCGGGGACCGGGCGCACCGACACGAACGGCAGCGGGTGGTCGACCGGCAGATCGATCACCAGCTTGGTGGTGGACGCCTTGTCGCGCTCGTTGGGGACGCGGAAGGCGACCTTGGTGAAACCGCCCTTCTCGGCCGTGCCCGGGTTGATCGTGACGTGGGCGAGGGCGGGCAGCGCGAGGGCGGTGACGAGCGCGAGGGCGCCGGCCGTGACGACGGCGCCGCGGCGCGCGACAGCGGTGAACGACATGCGAAGACTCCACTTCATTGGAAAGGAAATGTCAGAGGGCGCGGGTCACGCCGGCGCGGACGGCGCCGCCGTGACACGCGGCAAGGCGTGCCTGAACGGCCGGAACGGCCGAACGCACCGGAAGAGCCGGGCGGACCGGACAGGCCGGACGCACCAGAAGGGCCGGACGCACCAGAAGAGCCCGACGTACCGGCCGGGCTGGACGTACCGGACAGACTGGACGTACCGGACAGGCCGGGCGGCCGTTGGACGGGCGTCGCGTCCGGCGGGGGAGTGGCCCGCGCGGGGGTCAGGAGGCGGCGGGAAGCGGAGGACCGCGCCTGCTGACCGTGTGGCGGAGATCGTGCCGCGCGCGAGAGGGCGTGAGGCGCAGCGGCGCGCGACCGGCCGGTGGCGGCAGGTGGGCGGCGTCCGCGCCGAGCAACGCGAGCAGGCGCGACAGCCGGCGCACGGCGCGCGTGCCCACTCTGCGCAGCACCGACCACAGGAGCGACTCGCCCTGGGCCAGCCACCAGCCGGTGATCAGCGTGGCGGTCAGGTGGGCGATGACCATGCCGAGGCCGGCGCCGAGCCCTTGGCCGTGCGAGATGTGCAGGCTCAAGGGGGAACCCGCGCCGCCGGAGGCGCCGAACAGCTGGTGCAGGACCACCTGGGCGGCGAGGAGAAGGCCGATGACCGTGCGCGGCGAGCGCTCGCGCCCGGCGGCCAGGACGGCGGCGAGCACCACGCCGGCGCACCCGGCGACCACCGCCCACGAGGCCGGCCCGGACCCGCCGGCGGCCCGGTGGCCGAGCACGGCGAGGCCCACGCAGACGACCGTGAAGGCGATCGACCGCACCAGGCGCAGAGGGAGGCGGGCACGCATGACGCCCCACATGGTGTCATGACGGCGGTCCGGTTGTCGCCGCCCGGCCGGGGAAGCGGGGTTCCCCCAGGGTCTCGCTCCGGTCGGCGCTCTGTTGTCGTGTGCCCGATGCCTGGGAACGGGGGTCCTCGCGGGGTCTCGCTCCGGTCGGCGCTCTGTTGTCGTGTGCCCGATGCCTGGGAACCGGGGTCCTTCCGGGAGTCTGTCTGGTCGGTGCTCTCCTGCCGTGTGCGCCTGATGTCTGCCGCTTGGGGTGTTTTGTCGCTACTGTTGCCCGCGTTCGCTGGTTCTGTGAGGGGCGAGGTGGTGGCCATGCGGCACTTCCTGGGACTACTGCTCGGCGTCATCGTGACGGCGGTTCTGCTGGCCGGCACCGGTTGGGCCTCCCAGGACGCGGCGCGGGGCCTGGTGGCCGGCGCGGCCGCCGCGGTCGATCCGGTGCGCGACACCACGGCCCTCGTCGGGCTGGGCGCGATGCTGGTGGCCGGGCTCGTGCTCGGTCTCGTCGTGGCGGGCAGGGTCTCGCCGCTGGCGACGTTCGTCCCGTCCATGGCGCTGCTGGCGTGGACGGTGATCTACACCCTGGACGTGCACCGCGCGCTCGGGCTGGCTCCGACCGACCCCTCGATGAACCCGATGATCGTCCAGGCGGGCAAGGGCATGCAGGACCTGCTCGGCAAGGGCGTCTTCGCGATGCTGGGCATCGCGCTGTTCATCCCCGTGCTGATGCCCTCGCGCTGGGCCGGCCGCCGGCGCGACCTGGACGACGGCTACGAGGAGGAGAGCCCGCAGCCCGCCGGCGGTTACTACTGACCGTCAGGGCCGCACGCCCGTCGGCCGGGCGTGTCTCCCTGGACGAGGCGCCGGGCGGGATGAGCGCGGCGGCCTGGCGGGGTGCCCACGTGCTTCCTCGCGGGTGAGGCGCCGGGATCCGCGCCGTCCGATCCTCCGAGCGCCGCGCGGCGGTGGTCACAGGGGCAGGCGGCGGGTGTACAGGCGGGTGACGACGTCCTCGATGGAGGACTCGCCCGGGGCCGTCGCCTTCAGCTCGTCCACGGTGCCGTCGAAGGCGAGGCTGCCGTGGTCGATCAGCATGACGCGGCGGCACAGCCGCTCGATGTCCCCCAGGTCGTGGGTGGTCAGCAGCACGGTGGTCCCGCGTTCGGCGTTGAGGTCGCGCAGGAAGTCGCGGACCGCGGCCTTGCTCACCACGTCCAGCCCGATGGTCGGCTCGTCCAGCACCAGCACGGCCGGGTCGTGCAGCAGCGCCGCGGCGATGTCGCCCCGCATGCGCTGGCCGAGGCTGAGTTGGCGGACGGGCTTGTCCAGGAAGCCGCCCAGTTCGAGCACCTCGGACAGCCGGGCCAGCCGCTTCCGGTGCTCGTCGCGATCTACTTTGTAAAGGTGCCGGATCAGCGTGAAACTGTCCCGGAGCGGCAGATCCCACCACAAGGTCGTCCGCTGCCCGAAGACCACGCCGATGCGCCGGGCCAGCGCCGTGCGGCGGCGCGAGGGGTCCAGCCCGGCGACCTGGATGTGCCCGCTGGTGGGCGCCAGGATGCCGGTCAGCATCTTGATCGTGGTGGACTTGCCCGCGCCGTTCGGGCCGAGGTAGCCGACGAACTCGCCGGCGGCCACCTGGAAGGACAGGTCGCGCACGGCGTGCACCACGCGCGTCTCCCCGCGCAGCAGCCCGCGCCTGCGCCGGACGGTGAAGGAACGGCCGACGCCGTCGAGTGTGATCAAGCGGTCAACTCCCCGTGGAACGGTAGCGGCGGAGCCCTGCCCGCCAGGCCAGGCCGGCCACGCAGGCCAGCGTGAGGGCGGCGGCCGGGCCGAGGAAGCGCAGCCAGTACGGCAGGCCGAGCGGGTCGGCGCGGTCGAGCACGAAGAGCCCGGGCTGCCAGTTGACGAAGGCCAGCGGCACGATGAAGGTGACCGCGCGCACCAGATCGGCCCCGTACACCGAAAGCGGGTACTGGATGAGCGTGCCGCCGCCGTAGGTGAAGGCGTTGGCGACCTCCGGCGCGTCGGTCAGCAGGAACTGGACCGCGCCGCCGAGGGCCCAGATGGCGGTGAACAGCACCACGCCGCACAGCACCATGAGGGGGATCATCCAGGCACGCTGCCAGGGCACGTGGAGCTGGGCGAGGGCGATGCCGAGCACGGTGGCCGCCTGGACGACGCGGCCGACGCGCTGGAAGCTGAACCGGTCCACCGCCATCTGGACGAAGGGACTGGCCGGCCGGATCAGCATCGCGTCGAACGTCCCGGCCTTGATGTGCTGGCTCAGCCTGTCGACGTTGCCGAACAGCATGTCGGCGACCGAGAAGGACATGCCCGCGGTGCCGTACAAGAACATCACCTCGGGCAGGGTGAAGCCGCCGAGCGAGGTGGTGTGCGCGAAGATCAGCACGATCGCCGCCACGTCGAGCCCCGTGACGGTGAACGAGCCCACGGTGAGCAGGGCCATCGACAGCGGATACTGGGCCGCGGCGCGGATCCAGGTGGCGGCGAGCAGCATGTACGTCCTGGTCATATCCAGCACGCCGCCTCACCCGCCCTGGATGACGACTTTGCGGCGGGCGGTGCGGGTGACCGCGGCGCCCAGGGCGAGGAGCGCCGCGACCCACGCGGCCTGGAAGGCGAGCGCGCCGAGCACGTCGCGCTTGCCGAGGAAGACGTCGGCCGGCACCTGCACCATGGCCGCCCACGGCAGCGCCTGGGCCAGCGTGCCGAGCCAGCCGGGGAACAGCACCAGAGGCAGGATCATGCCGCTGAAGAACATCGTCATGACCAGGGACAGCGACTGGACGCCCCGGTCGTCCAGGATCCAGCAGGACGACAGCGCCACGAGGTAACGCAGGCCGAAGCTGACCACGACGCCGAGGATCGCCGACGCCAGGAAGGCCGCCCACGTGGCCGCGTGGCCGGGGAAGCGCACGCCGAACAGCGCCGCGCCGAACAGCGTCGGCAGGAGGCTGCGGCCGATGAACATGAACGCGGCCCGGCCGAGGTCGTCGGCGAGGGTCCACATCTGGAGCGACGCGGGGCGCACGAGATCCAGGGCGATGTCGCCGGTGCGCACGCGCTGCCCGAGCTGGATGCCGCCGCCGAACACCTCCATCGGCCCGATCAAGGCCTGGGTGAGGAAGCAGAAGGTGACCGCGTCGACGACGTCGTAGCCGGCCAGGCCCGGCCGGGCCTCCCACAGGGCGATCAGCACGTAGGCGCGCAGGACACCGAAGATCGTGTTGGTGAAGGCTCCGGCCAGCGCGGCGGTCAGGTAGGCGGAGTGGCGGCGGAAACCGTATCTGAAGATCGTCCAATAGAGCGGGAAGGTGGCGCACCTCCGGTGACGGGTCGGACTGGCATTCTAGCCAGCCGCGCCGTCCGGATCACCGGGATTTCCCCGGGGCGCGGGCGCCCGGCGCACCCCCGGCACGGCCGGGCGCGAGCGGGTTTCCCATCTGAGGGGCAAGATTCGGCAGACCCTCGGCCAAGTCCCTTACCGCCCCCTACCAGGTCAAATGTTCCGGTTTCCTCTCGACGTACTGTGTAAACGTAATGTAAACCGGGGTATAAGCACCGACATAGAACGACGTTCGGCTTGGTAATGGCGTGTGGAGGTTCACGATGGCAGGGGAGCTCGACGTGGACATCCGTCCCGCTTACCCGATCAGCTGGAGGGCCAGTGTGCTCAACGGCCTGATGCGGGGAACCGCCAAGCCCCTGTCGGCTCTTCTGATCAGGCACGACATGGGCATCAGCTGCGTCTCGCGGGTCGTCTCGCTCGGCGGGCGCCTGCCGCTCCCCGTGCCTCGCCACGTGGCGATCGACAAGACCGACGGCAAGCCCTGCGGCTCCGAGTGGGTGCGCGCTGGTGACGATCTGGACGAGAGCAAGGTGCTGCTCTACTTTCACGGCGGCGCCTACTTCCTGTGCTCCCCGGCGACGCACCGCCCGATCACCTGGCGCCTGTCGGAGGTCGCGCGGCGGCCCGTCTTCGCCCTCGACTACCGCCAGGGGCCGATCCACTCGCTGAAGGAGTCGCTGGCCGACGCCATGGAGGCCTACCAGGGCCTGCTCGACCGCGGCTTCGCCCCGAAGGACGTCATCATCGCCGGGGACTCCGCCGGCGGGCACCTCACGCTGGCCACGCTGCTCGCGCTGCGCGACCGGGGCATGCCGATGCCCTCCGCGGCGGTCTGCCTGTCGCCGTGGGCCGACCTGTCGGACGTGCGGCGCAGGGTCAACCGCTGGGCCGACCCGATGCTGTCCGCCGGGCGGGTCGACTGGCTCGCGCGCCGATGGACCGCCGGCCTGGACTGCGAGGACCCTCTGGTCTCGCCGGTGTACGGGGACTACACCGGCCTGCCCCCCATGATGATCGTCACCGGCTCCACCGAGGTGCTGCGCGACGAGGACCGCCGCGTCGCGCTCCAGGCGCGCCGCGCCGGGGTGAAGGTGACCTACGAAGAGTGGCGCCGCATGCCGCACGCGTTCGCGATCCTGGCGGACATCGTGCCGGAGGCGCGCATGGTCTTCCGGCACATCGAGCGCTTCCTGGAGGCCGTCGCCGCGTCCGGCGCGCCGGAGGAGTCCGACTCCGCCGCGGCCTGAACCCACCTGCGCGGACGGCACGGCCTGAACCCGCCGGCCGCGGGCGGACGGCGAGGTCCGACCGCTCGTCAGGGGCGGTGTGGAAGCCGGAACCGGAGGGGGAGCTCGGCTCACAAGCGTCACTGCCGTCACAGGCGGCACTGCGCTTCCTTACCTTGAGGGATCAGTCACCTTACCTCTCATGCCGCTTTCAACTAGTTCACGCCAGATGTCCTCGCGGGGAGACACAGTGGCCTGTGCCGTACCTCGAAGGGAGGTCATCTCCGGATGGCACGTGGCGGAGCAGGGATCCCCAGCGGGATGCCTCCAGGCGTTCGGCCGCTGACGGTCGGCGACCCGGTCATCATCGGGCGCTACCTTCTGCTCGGCCGGCTCGGCGCGGGGGGCATGGGCGTGGTGTACCTCGCCGAGCGGCCCGAGGGCGGGCTGGTGGCGCTGAAGACCCCGCATTCCGTCCATCTCGGCGACCCGACGCTGCGCGCGCGCTTCGCCGAAGAGGTCGACTTCTCCCGCCGCGTGGTGCCGTTCTGCACCGCGGCCGTGGAGGAGGACGGTTCGGACCGCGACCGCCCCTACCTGGTCACCGAGTACATTCCGGGCCCGTCCCTGTCCCAGGTGGTCGCCGTGCGGGGGCCGCTCACCCCTGACCTCGCCTACGGTGTCGCGCTCGGGTCCGCGGCGGCGCTGGTGGCCATCCACGAGGCGGGTTTCATCCACCGCGACCTCAAGCCCGGCAACGTGCTGCTGTCTCCCAAGGGGCCCCGGATCATCGACTTCGGCATCTCCCGGGACGTCGACGCCGCGGTCGCGCACACGCAGGCCGGACAGGTCATGGGCAGCCCCGGCTGGGTGGCGCCCGAACGCCTCACCGGCGGCCCGGCCATCCCGGCCTCCGACGTCTTCGCCTGGGGCTGCCTGGTCGCCTACGCCGCGACCGGCCATCACCCGTTCGGCGCCGGCGAGGCCGACGTGCTCACCCGGCGCATCCTGGTGGAGCAGCCGCGCCTGTCCTCGGTGCCGAAGCTGCTGTGGGACCCGGTCTCGGCCGCGCTGGCCAAGGAGCCGGGCGACCGCCCGGAGGCCGCGGCGCTGCTCGGATGGCTGCTGGACGCCGGCGGCGTGGACCGCTCCTGGGACCGCCGGGAGGCCGTGGCCGCCGTGCTGGAGGAGATATGGGCGCCCGTCCCCTATCCCATGGGCGCGCGGCATCTCAAGCTCGCCGGCCACGGCGAGGATGAGCGGCAGGACGGCGCCACCACGGGCGCGCGCGCCGCGCGGCGGGCGGCGGCACGGCGCGGGCATGCCTCGCACGCCGGTTTCGCCGCCCTGGCCACGGTCTCGATCGCCGCGGTGACCGTAGTGGCGGCGAGTACGGGCGCCACCCGTATCGACGAGAGCGCGAACCGCCCCGGCAGGGTCCCGGTGGCCGTGCCGATCCAGGGGTCACGCGTTCCGGTCGAGGTGCTGGACACCTCGGGGCCCGTGGTGCGCGGCACCGGGTTCGGGGCGGAGACGGGCACGGCCGTCGCGCCGGGGCGCCCGCCCGCGTTCACCACCACGCCCGGCCCGCGGGCGACGTCCTCGGCCGGCCCGACCCAGCCGCCGGAGGGGTCGCCCGAGGTCACCTGGCGGACGCCTCTTCCCGTACCGTCTCCCAAGCGCACCACCCAGCGGCCCCCGGCGCCCGAGGAGCCGCCGACGTGCCGGAACAAGCGCGGCAAGGAGAAGCCGTGCCCGCCCAGCGGGGGGCAGGACCCCACCGGCGCTCCCAAGCCGACCAAGTCGCCCAAGCCTTCTAAGACGCCCAAGCCGTCGGTCAGCATCAGCCAGATCCCCGAGTGGGGGGACGGCGAGTCCGGCGAGCCGACGCCCCCGCAGCCGACCCCCACCGCCGAGGCTTCGACGCCGACGACCTGACCCGCGGCGGTGCTCGGCCTGACCCGCGGCGGGGCGTGCCGTCCCCGTCCGCGCCATGGCGGCGAGGTGTTCACCACGGCTCGGTCCGGCGGCAGGTCCGGGAGGACCCGGATCAGCCGGCCGGGTCGCCTGGACCGAGCCGGCCGGCGAGCACTCGGTCAGTCCAGCGCGATGATCTCCTGGTCGCCGGTGCGGGTCGCCTGGCTGCTCACGATGAACACCCGGCCGTTCCGCTCATAGATCAGGGCCGAGACGGTGCTGGCCTGGGAGACCGCCTCGGGGTACTTCCTGACCACGGTGACCTCACCTGTGGCACGGGCGAAGCGCAGCAGACGCGGCGCCACCCCGTACCGGCCGCGGACGAAGGCCAACAGGCCGTTCTGGTCGGCGCGCACGACGGTGGCCTCGCCGAAGCCCGAGGTCTTCGTCCACAGCGCCTTGCCCGACGACAGGTCGAACGCCGTGATGCCCTTGCCGGAGCCGGCGCGCAGATAGAGGGCGCCGCCGGCCGCGGCGACCTCCCACGGCGGGTTGCCGGTGTCGGTCTTGCCGTACTGGTAGCCGAACTCGCCGCCGTTCCCGGTCGACAGCGCCGCCGAGAGCCTGCCGCGATCGTCCAGGACGTGGATCTCCTTCCGCTCGCCGTCCTTGGTCAGGACGATCAGCGGCGAGGTGGAGATCACCTCCGCCACCTCTCCCTTCTGCGGCAGATACCGCCACAGGACCTTCCCTGTGGCCGGGTCGACGCGGCGGACCTCCTGGCGGGCGGTGAGCCCGCCGCACTTCAGCAGGCGCAGCAGCGCCGGTCCGCCGGTGTACCCGATCTGGAAGCAGTCGGCGCCGTCGAGCGGCGGAGTGCTCCACAGCCTCCTGCCGTCGCGGACGCGGAAGGCGGTGGAGTTGTCCTTCAACGTCGCGACGACCGTGTCGCCGGACCGGGCGATCCGCGGCGGGTCCAGGTCGGAGACCCGACGCCGGTCGCCGGCCGCGACGGGCACGGTGCTCGCCCACAGCCGCTTGCCCGTCTTGACGTTCAGGGCGGCGACGGTGTCGCAGCGCCCGGTCGGGCCGTAGCCGATGACCGCGATGTCGCCGCCCGCGCCGGAGGAGGCGGCGCACAGGGTGGTGTCGCCGCCCGGCAGCGGCAGGCCCCATCGCCGCTTGCCGGTCGCCTGGTCGTAGGCGGCGACGCCGTCCGCCTGCGCGTGGACCAGCGTGTCCCCGACGAACCACGTGCCCGGGACTTCGGCGACCTGCCGTCCCGCCCTGCCCGCTCCCTGGACGCTCCACAGGGCCTTGCCCTCGGGCGCCGTCTCGGCGGTCAGCATGACCGTGAGCATGCCCGCGGAGGCGGTGAACACGACGATTCCCAGTACGAGCGCCACCCACAGCCCGGCAGCGGACCCGCCCCCCGGCGGCGGCGGAGGAGGAGGCGGGGGAGGCGGCGGCGTCGAGCCGGGCGGCGGGTAGACGCCCGGCGGCACGGCGCCGGGCGCGGGAAACCCCTGGGCCGGTGGCCATGGCGGCGGAGGTCCCGGCGGCGCCTGCCCGGCCGGCGGGAAGGGGGCGGGAGCGGGCCCGTCCGGCGGCCAGGCGCCGTGGGACGGGCCCGGCGGTGGGCCGGGCCGCGTCCCGGGCCAGGTGCTGTTCGGGGGGAGCGGAGCGCTCATCGGATCCGGCTCCTCACGTACGCGGCCCACTGGCGTTCGAAGGCTTCGAAGCTCAGGCCGGTGGCCTGCTCGATCTGCTTGTGCAGGCGCCCGGGTTCGGCGTAGTGCGCGGCGACGAGCGACATGACCGCCTTGTCTCCCCACTTGGCGGCCATGAACCGCATGGCCAGCGTGCCGAGGGCGTAGTTCGCCGCCCTGGCGCGGCCGTCGTCCGCGTAGAAGGAGAAGTCCAGTGGCAGGTGGCCGTCGAAGGGCCTGCCGCGCACGGCGTCGAGCGCGTCCTGCTGTCGCCGCGGCAGGCCGCGGCCCGCCATGTAGTCGGCGAAGCCCTCGACCACCCATGTGGCGGGCCGGGAGCTGAGGCTCGACCGTGGCTTCTGGAGCGGGTCGACCATCGCGTGGGCGATCTCGTGGCGGGCGACGTCCCGCGCGTAGGGCAGCCCGCCGGGCAGGCCGGCCCTCGAGGCGGTGGTGTCGATCGCGATCCGCGCTCCGCCGATCGGCAGTCCGTCGTCCAGGTCGTCGGTGAAGGTGTACATGGCCAGCGCGAAGCCGGCCTCGTTGGGATCGTTCTTCAGCGCCACGCGGAACAGGGTGTTGTACACCTTGCGGTCGGGTTCCAGGGCGATCAGGAACCCGGGCAGCGTCACGCCGTCGCGCGGGCCGTACCGCCGCCAGGCGTTCAGGTCGTCGGCCGCCGCCCGTTCGAAGACGTCCGCGGTGCGCCGGGCGATGGCCGCGTTCTTGGCGTGCGTGGTGATCAGGACGTGCGGGCGCTTCTCCACGTGCATGTCGGAGTACACGTCCCAGGGGCCGGGGTAGAACACGAACTTGCTCTCGCCGTAGGCGTTGGGGGACCCCGACACCTTGGTCACCGTCGGCCGGCCCTTCGGCTTCTTCTCGACGGTCCAGCGGTACCACTCGGCGACCGGCCGCACGTCCACGCCCTTGATCTGGTGGACGAAGGCGACGTCGACGTTGATCGTCGCGCCGCGGCCGAAGGTGTCGGACGCCCGCCCGCCGGAGCTGATCACCTTGAACGACGTCGTCTGGAAGGGGATCTTGAGCAGGTTCTTGAACAGCGTCCGCTGGCTCGCCTTGGCGGCGCCGGCGAAGGGGGCGGTGAACGCCTTCTCGTCCCGGCCGGTGAGCGCCCTGCCGTGCTCGTCCAGCAGAGCGGTGATCTCCTCCTGGGTGATCGTCACGCTCTTCTCGGCGCCCTGGGCCGTCGGCAACGCGCCCGGGTCCGAGCCCTTGATCTTGCCGATCCCGACGACGATCACCGCGGCGATCGACGCCGCGGCCAGCGCCCAGACCGTGAAGACCGCGATCTTCAACCCTCGGTGGGAACCGGGCCGCCTGCGCCTGCCGGCCTGCGGCGGAGGAGGCGGCTGCGGCGGCGTGCCGCCGAGGGGAAGCGGCGCCGTCCGTCCCGCGGGCGGGTCAGGCCGCCGCTGATACGGCGGACCGGCGGGCGGTGGCGGGTGCCACGGACCGGCGGCCTGGGGCTCGTACTGAGAGGGGAGCCCCGGGCTCCGCTGTGCGGGATGGCGAGGCGCGGCGTGCCCTGGAGCGGCCTGCGGAGGGAAGGAATCGGCCGGATGACCGATCGGGGGGTGTGACATGGGCAGGCGGCATCCTCGGCTACGCGGATCGGCTGGCCAGCCGCAGTGCACCCCGTCCGTTCGTGCCGGCGGTGCCCCCACCCCTGGCAGCGCGACATGACTTGTCGCTACATGAACGACAAAAAGGTACCAGCATGATCAAACGGATAGAGGAGGATTGTCCGGAACTGTCCCTCCACCGCGGAGCCCGGCGCCGCCCTAGGCCCGCCGGGGCCGGGTCATGGTCCCGGCGGCCAGGTGAGGTTCGAGCCGTACAGGGCGGGCGGCGGGCCCTTGTCGGGGTGCCCGTCCAGCCATTCCCGGTGCGGCTCGGCCCAGCGGCCGTTCCGGCGGAGGCTCTCAAGGACGTGGTTGGCGAACCGGACGAAGTCGGTGTCGTCCTTGCGGAAGGCGATCGCGTGCGCGTCCTGGCTCACCCCCGGAACGGAGTGCGTTTCGCGGTGGTACAAGGGACGCGCGAGGCCGGCATGATCTACCCGGCGTCGCCCGTCCTGGCCGTCGCGGCCGACCGGACAAGGGCCGGGGCGAAGGCCGCCGCGGCGCGTCTGATCGCCGACGGCGGCACCTGTCCCACTACTCGCGTGCCGCGGCCGGCCCGGCCTCCGCTCTCGTCGCCGGTGCTCCGTGGACCTGCGAGTGCGGCCGGGTCTCACCCTCCTCCGCCGGCTTCTGCGCCCAGTGCGGCCGCCATCCCCCGGACCAGGCCTGATCGACGGCGGAGTCCGCCGCCGCCGATCGGTACGCCGGCGCGGGCCCGTCCTGGGGGGCGCCGCCCGGAGCGGATCTTCACCGGACGAGCCCGCGGGTTCGGGGGCCTAGTGGGAGGGGGTGAACTGCTCGGACTCGGTGGAGCCCTTCAGCGCCACCGTCGAGGAGTCGGGCGCGACGGCGGTGCTCACCAGGTCGAAGTAGCCGGTGCCGACCTCCCGCTGGTGGCGGGTGGCGGTGTAGCCCTGCCGTTCGGCGGCGAACTCGGCCTCCTGCAGTTCGACGTAGGCGGTCATGCCCTCTTCGGCGTAGCCGCGCGCGAGGTGGAACATCGAGTAGTTCAGCGAGTGGAATCCGGCCAGGGTGATGAACTGGAAGCGGTAGCCCATGTGGCCGAGCTCGCGCTGGAACTTGGCGATGGTCGAGTCGTCCAGGTGCTGCTTCCAGTTGAACGACGGTGAGCAGTTGTAGGCGAGCATCTGGTCGGGGAAGCGTGCCTTGATAGCCTCGGCGAACCGCCGCGCCACGTCCAGGTCGGGGGTGGAGGTCTCCATCCACAGCAGGTCCGCGTGCGGCGCGTAGGCCAGGCCGCGGGCGATGCAGGCGTCCACGCCGTTGCGCACGTGGTAGAAGCCCTCCGGGGTGCGCTCGCCGGTGGTGAACGCCTGGTCGCGGGCGTCGACGTCGCTGGTCAGGAGCGTCGCGGCCTGGGCGTCGGTCCGCGCGATGATCAGGGTCGGCACGTCGCAGACGTCCGCCGCCAGGCGGGCCGCGTTGAGGGTCTTGATGTGCTGGCCGGTCGGGATCAGCACCTTGCCGCCAAGGTGGCCGCACTTCTTCTCCGAGGCGAGCTGGTCCTCCCAGTGCACGCCCGCCGCGCCTGAGGCGATCATGCCCTTCATCAGCTCGTACGCGTTGAGGACGCCGCCGAAGCCCGCCTCGGCGTCGGCGACGATGGGCGCCATCCAGTGCGGAGCGCCGGCCTCGCCCTCCGACCAGGAGATCTGGTCGGCGCGCAGCAGCGCGTTGTTGACGCGGCGGACCACGGCGGGGACGGAGTTGGCCGGGTAGAGGCTCTGGTCGGGGTAGGTCTGGCCGCCGAGGTTCGCGTCCGCCGCGACCTGCCAGCCTGACAGGTAGATGGCCTGCAGACCCGCTTTGACCTGCTGAACGGCCTGGTTGCCGGTCAGGGCGCCCAGCGCGTGCACGTACTCCTCGGTCCTCAGCAGGGACCACAGCCGCTCCGCGCCGAGGCGGGCGAGCGTGTGCTCCTCTTGCACGGTGCCGCGCAGGCGGATGACGTCCTCGGCCGTATAGGTCCGCTCGACGTCCTTCCAGCGCGGGTTGCTCTCCCACTCTCGCCGCAGTTCATCTGCAGCTCCCTTGAGGCGATCTTCCATCGTGAGCTCCTTCGGCGTCCTCTGGGGGCTTGCTTCCGAGTCTGCGATGGTTCGGCGGCCAGAACAATAGTGATCGTGTGAAAACTGCCAGAATTTTCGGATTTGACCAATACTCGCCAGTATTCCCCTGGCAAGAAACGCAAACTTTTCACTATGGACTAGACCAATCTCTGAGGTCCGAATCCCTGCCGCTGTCGTCGCGGCTGAAGAGGTACGCGTGAAGGCGCGCCGGGCCGCCGCTGCGGCAAGGCGGATCGCGGAGCCGGGGAAAGGATCTGACGCGCAGGTGGGAAAGGGGACTAGCGGGCAGGTGGCGGCGCGGCGGCCATGCCGGAGAGGGCGGTCATCTGTGGGCGTACCAGATGGTGATCTCGCGCAGATGCTCCGCCGGGCCGTCCGCGAGGACGCGTTCGGCCCTGCCGTCGAGGCCGGCCAGCACCAGCCGCGTGGTCCCGCCCTTCTTGACGGTGGCCAGGAAATGCCGGTCGTCCAGCCAGCCGTTGAAGGTCATGTCCGGCCGGAGGTGGATGACGGAATGGGCGGCGCCGCTGCCGGCGTCCCACAGGCAGACGTCCTTGGGCGCGCGCGGGCAGGTGGTGGCGAAGACCGTCGCGCCGGTCCGCAGCGTGACGGCGTCCGAGGCGAGCAGCGTGCCCTTGTCCCGGAAGGACCGGACCACCGAGCCGTCCGGTGCGAGGAACCTGATCACGCCGCCCTGGCCTTGGTGCATCAGCGTCGAACCGCCTGGTCCCCAGGTGTAGTCGTCCTTGCCCCCGTCGGAGACGAGGCGCGTCTCGACGCTCTTGGCCCGCGCGTCCACGATCACGAAGCCGGTGGCGGGGTTGCCCTCCGCCGCCCGGTCGTCGTAGAGGGTCATCACCACGCGGCGGCCGTCGGCGCTCCAGCGGGTGACGCCGATGTTCCCCGGCTTGTCGGCGGCGCGAAGCTCCACGTCCTCCTTGGTGACGCGGTCGACCAGCCTGATCGTGTTGTAGTCGGTGCGGGTGAAGTTGGTGTTGGAGACCGAGGCCACGTACCGGCCGTACGGGGAGACCACCGCCCGCTGGAAGTTGCCGAAGTAGGTGAAATCGCCGGTCTTCTGGTCGCGGACGTAGACGGGGGAGTCGCCGCCCGAGCGCAGGTTCCCGTAGGCGGAGCCGGCCCAGACGGGGTCGGCCGGATTCTCGTGCAGGGTGATCTTCGTGCCCGGGATCTTCACCGTCGTCGTCGAGGTCGCCGGCATCGGCCCGTCCGGCGCGGTGGAGGTGGCGGACGGATCGGCGGCCGGCCCGCTCGCTCCGGTCCGGCGCGCCTCGCCGTCCCGGCCGGTCGAGGGCGCCCCCGCCCCGATCAGGCCCCACGCGGCCGCGGCCGCCGCCAGCGACACGGCGGCGGCGCCCGCGCCGACCAGCATGAGCGGCCGCCGGCCGCGGCGCCGGTGCGGCGCGGTGGCGGACGACGGCGCCGGTGGAGCGGTGTCCTCGGTGGCGGTGGCCGGCGGCGCGGCGGACGCGCTGCCCACGGCCAGCAGCCGCTGGGACGGGACGCGGTGGCCGAGCAGCGTGAGCAGGGCGCGCGGCGCCGTGGGGCGGGTGGCGGGGTCCTTGGCCAGGCAGGAGGCCACCAGATCGCGCAGGTCGCCGCGCAGGTCGCCGAGCTCGGGTTCGGCGGACAGGATCCGGTTGACGACGACGGGCAGGTCACCGGATCCGAAAGGCGGCCTGCCCGTCGCGGCGCAGACCACCGTGGCCGCCCAGGCGAACAGGTCGGCGGGCGGGCCCCCGCCGGCGCCGGAGAACTGCTCGGGAGCCATGTACGGCGGGGTGCCCACCAGGAACTCCTCGGTGGGCTCCCCGGAGTCCAGCGCCCGCGAGATCCCGAAGTCGATCACTCGCGGGCCTTCCCTGGCGAGCAGCACGTTGCCCGGCTTGAGGTCCCGGTGCACCACGCCGGCCTGATGGATGGCGGCCAGCGCCGTGAGCGTGCCGATCGCCAGGCGGCGCAGCTCGGCCGGGCGAAGCGGCCCCCGCTCGGCGAGCACCGAGGCCAGCGAGGGGCCGTCCACGTATTCGCTGACGATGTACGGCACGCCGTCCACCTCGCCGGTCGCCAGCACCGCCGCCGTGCAGAACGCCTTGACCCGTCGCGTGAGCTCGATCTCCGTGCGGAACCCCTCCTGGTTCTCCTGGTCGAGCCCACGGGCCAGCACCTTGATCGCGACCCGCTCGCCTTCGGGCGTCTCGCCCAGATAGACCACGCCCTGGCCGCCCTGACCGAGCCTGCCCAGCACGCGGAAGGCGCCGACATGCGAGGGGTCGCCGCGCAGCAGCGGCAGGTGATTCGTCGTCACCGTGGCCTGTCCGCGAAGTTCCGCGAGGCGGCGTCCGGGACCAGGTCGGCGAGCACCCGCTTGACCCGCCCGAGAAAGTCCATGATCTTGATCTGCGCCTTGCCCTTCTTGGTGGGCTCCTGCACCAGCAGGTGGTCCTCGCCGAACCAGCCGAGCAGGTTGCCATCGTCGCTGAGCCCCGGCACGGTGGCCTTGCGGTCGCCGGTCCGGGCGTCCCAGACGCAGATGTCGTCCTTGTTCGGGCAGATGGTGACGAACTGCAGCCCTGACGGGGAGTACCAGTCGAGATCGCGCGGCGCGCCGACCCAGTGCATGGTCCGCGCGACCTTGCCGGACATGTCGTAGAAGTCGATGCCGTTGCTCTTGGAGCCGCTGTATCCCCGGGCGACCTCACCGGTGGGGGTGAAGGTGAAGGGCAGGCCGATGGCGTCGGAATACTGCGCGTCCACGACCGTCGCCGTGCGCGCGACCACGTCGATGACGGCGAATCCGGTGACGAGCTCCCCCTTCTCGTTCACGACCGACATCAGCAGCCGCCTGCCGTCGCGCGACCAGGTCGGGAACATGGTCCGGGAGGGCTTCTTCACCGTGGTGACCGCGAACGACTCATTGGTGCGCAGGTTGAGGAACTTCACCCGATCGGTGTCCGAGTTCTGGAATTTCACCCACGGGTTGAGCGCCACCCACTCGCCGCCCGGCGACATGACCGGCTCCTCGGCCAGCCCCACCTCCTTGAACGTGCCCGACCGTTCCCGGGCGAACGACTTGAACGGCCGGCTCACCTGCAGGTATGTGGCCAGCCACACCGGGTCGGCGGAGTTCTCGTGCAGGGTGGCGCGGATGTCGGGCAGCTTCACCTCGCGGTCGGCCTTCGGGGCGACGCTCGCGACCGGCGCGCTGGTCTGAACCGCCGTCACCACGGGGGCGGCGGTGAGGACGGCTGCGGCGCCCCCCGTCACGGCAGGGGAGGGGGCGGGAGCGGCGGCCGACGCCCGCCGCTCGCCGGTCAGCGCGTACACGCCGGTGCCGGCCAGCAGCGCCCCGGCGGTGAACCCGGCCACGGCGATCAGCGCCGCGCGTCCTCGCCGCGCCGGACGGAGGTCGTCCGCCGCCGGCCCCTCTCCGGGCCCCGGCGGCGGGGGCCCGCCGATCGGCCTCGCGGACGGCGGCGGGGGCGGGGGCGGGGATGTCCGCGCGGTCAGGAAGGTGGTCTCGCCGACCAGCCGCAGCAGCACGTCGCTGGAGGTCGGGCGGCGCCCGGGGTCCTTGTCCAGGCAGGAGGCCACCAGGTCGTGCAGGTCGCCGAGATCGGGCAGCTCGGGCTCGGCGTTGACGATGCGGTTGACGGTGCCCGCCATCGACCCGCCGTCGAAGGGCGAGCGCCCGGACGCCGCGGACGCCACCGTCGCCGCCCACGAGAACAGGTCGCCGGGCGGCCGCATCTCGTCCCCCCTGAGCCGCTCGGGCGCGGTGAAGGCGGGGATGCCGACCTTGCGGGTCGTGGCCGACGCGGCGTCCGACAGCGCACGGGAGACGCCGAAGTTGATCACCCTGGGCCCGTCCGGGCCGAGGACCACGTTGCCGGGCCGGATGTCGCCGTGCACGGTGCCGGCCTGGTGGATGGCCACCAGCGCGGTCACGGTCCCCACCGCGAGCCGGTGCAGCGCGGCGTCGCGCAGCCGCGTGCCCGCCTCGGTCGTCTCCTCCAGCGTCGGCCCGTCGATGTACTCGCTGACGACGTACGGGCGGCCGTCCAGCACGCCCGATTCGAGCACCTGGGCGGTGCAGAAGGCCGAGACCTCCTGAACCGGTTCGATCACCCGCAGGAACCGCTCACGGTCGAGGTCCGGATGGAGCAGTTTCACCACCACCCGCTCGGTGGCCGAGGAGGCCGGTTCCCCGACGAAGACGTCCGTGCCGAGCCGGCCGATCAGGCGATACTCCCCTACCTGGAGTGGATCGCCCTGGAGCAGGGGTTGTAAGTCCGGCATCCCGGATCTCTCCTCTCGGCCCGCCACCAGGCCAGCAGATCACCAATTATGGGGAATTGACCAGGGTAATCACAGGCGGTCGGAAAGATCGTCGTCAAGACGGAACGCGCGGCGGCGCGCGTCAGGGGTACCCCCGGCAGGCTGTAAGAACAGCCGAATTTGCGCTTAGGATCGTGCTATGGCGTCTTTAGTGGGCGAAGAAGCGCTGTCTTTGACCCAGGAGCTCGACCTTCTGGCGTTCGGCCAGCGGTTGAAACACCTCCGCAAGCAGCGTGGCCTCACCCTGTCGGAGCTCGGCGAGCGTGTCGGCCGCGCCCCGAGCCAGCTGTCCCTGCTGGAGAACGGCAAGCGCGAGCCCAAGCTGTCGCTGCTGAAGTCGCTGGCGACCGCGCTCGGCGTCCCGGTCGAAGAGCTGCTGCGCCGCCAGGCCCCGAGCCGCCGCGCCCAGCTGGAGATCGCCCTGGAGGAGGCGCAGCGCGACCCGGTCTACGCCTCGATCGGCCTTCCCCGGCTCAAGGTCTCGGCCCGGGTGCCGACCGAGGTGCTCGAGCACATCATCGGGCTGTACGAGGAGCTGCGATCGCGCCAGGCCAAGGGCACGGCGACGCCCGAGGAGGCCAGGGCGGCGAACGCCGAGCTGCGCCGCAAGCAGCGCGAGCAGGGCAACTACTTCGCCGAGATCGAGACCGCGGCGGCCGAGGCGCTGGCCGCGGTCGGCTACCGCACCGGCGCGCTCTCGCAGGGCACGGTGCAGGCCCTGGTGACCCACTTCGGCTTCACCGTGCGCACCGCGCAGGACCTGCCCCGCTCGGTGCGGTCGATCACCGACCTGCGCAACCGGCGCATCTACGTCCAGCACGAGCAGCTCGGCATGCACACCCCGCGCACGATCCTGCTGCAGACCCTCGGCCACCTCGCGCTCGGCCACCACAAGCCCCGCGACTTCGCCGACTTCCTGCGCCAGCGCACCGAGGCCAACTACTTCGCCGCCGCGGTCCTCGTGCCCGAGACGGCCGCCGTGCCGTACCTGCAGGAGGCCAAGCGCGACAGGGCGCTGTCGGTGGAGGACCTGCGCGACGTGTTCGCCGTCTCCTACGAGATGGCCGCGCACCGCTTCACCAACCTGGCCACCCACCACCTGGACCTGGTGTGCCATTTCGTCCGCAACGACGCCGGCGGCATCATCTACAAGGCGTACGAGAACGACGGCATCGTCTTCCCCGCCGACGAGCAGGGCGCCATCGAGGGGCAGCGCATGTGCCTGCGGTGGTCCGGGCGTCAGGTCTTCCTCTCGCCCGACCGCTTCTCGGTGTACCACCAGTACTCCGACTCGCCGACCGGCACCTATTTCTGCATCGCCCACGTCGACCCCTCCCGCGAGCGCGACTTTGCCATCACCCTCGGGGTTCCGTACCGCGAGTCCCGCTGGTTCCGCGGCAGGGAGACGACCAGGAGGACCAAGTCGAACTGCCCGTCCGGCGACTGCTGCCGCCGCCCGCCGGCCGAGCTGACCCAGCGGTGGGAGGGCTACGCCTGGCCTTCGGCGCGGGCCAACTCCCACGTGCTGGCGGCCCTGCCTCCCGGCTCGTTCCCCGGCGTGGACGAGGCCGACGTCTACTCCTTCCTCGAGCGCCACGCCGTGGCCTGACCCGGCCGGTGAGCGACGATTCAGGTCCGGCATAAAGTGATATATCAGGCGACGGGAGGCGACGGGGGGATCGTGCGTGCTGCCTGAGGTGGAGACGTGGCTGCGCGACCGCACGACGACATCGGCCGACTGGCCGGTCGAGAGCCTGCTCGCGGCGAAGGGCGGCACGAGGGTCAGTGTCGTGCTCCCGGCCAGGGACGAGGCCGAGACCGTCGGGGAGATCGTCTCGGCGATCCGCCGCGACCTGCTGGAGGCCGTCCCGCTCGTCGACGAACTGGTGGTCATCGACTCGCGCTCCACCGACGACACCGCCGCCCGGGCCGTGGAGGCGGGGGCCAAGGTCTTCTCCCAGGACGAGATCCTGCCCGCGCTCGCCCCGATGGACGGCAAGGGCGACGTGCTGTGGAAGTCCCTGGCCGTCACCTCCGGCGACCTGCTGGTGTTCATCGACGCCGACCTGCGCGAGTTCGGCACCGACTTCGTCACCGGCCTGCTCGGCCCGCTGCTCGCCGACCCCTCGGTGATGTACGTGAAGGGCTGCTACGACCGTCCGCTGCGCGAGGCGCGAGGCGGCGGCGGGCGCGTCACCGAACTGGTCGCACGTCCCATGCTCAACCTGCACTGGCCGCTGCTCGCCGGGTTCGTCCAGCCGCTCGCCGGGGAGTACGCCGGGCGGCGCGAGGTCCTCGAGCGCGTGCCGTTCGCCACCGGGTACGGGGTCGAGCTCGGCCTGCTGATCGACCTGCTGGAGCACGCGGGCCTCGACGCGCTCGCCCAGGTGGACCTGGGCAGGCGGGTGCACTCCCACCAGTCGACCGAGGCCCTCGGCGTCATGGCCGGGCAGATCATGCACACCGCCTGGACCCGCCTCGAACGCCAGCGCAAGATCGTCCCACTGCACACCCCCGCCACCGGCCTGACGCAGTTCCGCCGCGGCGAAGGCGGCCATCTGCCCGTCGGCCGGGACGTCGCCGTACCCGAACGCCCTCCGATGGCCGGCATCCCCGAGTACGCGGCCTCCCGCCTTCCCGGCCTTCTCGGCCACAGGTCGGCGCGCCCGTAAGGCGTCGTCGCACTCTTCGGGGAGCGAGGGACGAAAGTCCCATTTCATCGGGACATCAGGGCCGTCGGCACGGGACGTACAACACTCCTGGACAAACCGCAAAAAAGATGTACTTAACCCGCGAAGGAAAATGAGGAACATATCCGAAAGGAAGCGGCCATGGCCATCACCGAAGGGCGTCACAACGTCGCGCGCACCAAGGACGTCGCCCCCTCGATCCCGGTTCAGAACGTCGGTCAGGTGGACCAGCGAAGGCACCCGGTGAACTACGTGTGGGCCGTGGTCCGCCTCGCGCTCGGCTGGACGTTCCTGTGGGCGTTCGCCGACAAGCTGTTCGGCTTCGGTTTCGCCACCCCGGCCGCCAAGGCCTGGGTCAACGGCGGCAGCCCCACCACCGGGTTCCTCAAGGGCACCAAGGAGTCCGCGCTCGGCGGGTTCTTCACCGGCCTGGCCGGACAGGCGTGGGTCGACT